>CAVJWS010000083.1:0-8675 GCA_963653485.1 Prevotella sp. CAG:279 | reverse complement strand
TCATGGCGCCCACCTTGGCGTTTGCGCCGCCGTGCTTGGGCCCCTTGAGCGAGCCCATGGCCGCCGCGTAGGCGGAGTAGGCGTCGGTGCCGGAGGAGGAGAGCACGCGGCAGGTGAAGGTGGAGTTGTTGCCGCCGCCGTGCTCTGCGTGGAGCATGAGCATGACGTCGAGCATCATGGCCTCCTCGCGCGAGAAGCCCTCGTCGCCGCGCAGGACGTCGAGGACCGTCTCGGCCATGGAGTGGCCCTGGCGGACGGGCGGCACCACGAGCTCGGTGCCCTTCACGGCCGCAATGGACGCGGCATGCGCGATGGCGGCGATGCGCGGCAGGCGGGCGAGCATGGAGATGGAGACGTCCACCTCATGCTGGGCGCTCGTGTCGTCGGGGTTCTCGTCAAAGGCGTAGAGCAGCAGCGTGGAGCGCGCGAGCACGTTCATGATGGAGCTGGACTCGGTGGTGCGCGGGAACAGGCTCAGGTAGCCGGTGGGCAGCTCGCGGCGCGAGTCGATGCGGGCGTTGAAGTCCGCGAGCTCGGCGGCCGTGGGCAAGTGTCCCGTGACGATGAGGTAGGCCATCTCCTCGTAGCCGAAGCGGCCGGCCTCGTGGGTCTTGTCCACCAGGTCGTCCAGGCGGTAGCCGCGGATGATGAGGTCGCCCTCGTCGGGCTCGACGCGTCCGTTGACCTTGTTGTAGCCGTGGACGTTGGAGATGGTGGTAAGGCCCACGAGCACGCCCGAACCGTCGGCGTTGCGCAGGCCGCGCTTGACGTCGAGCTCACGGTAGAGGTCCTCGGGCACCGCGTCCACGCTACGGAAGCCCTCATAGAGGCCACGGCTCACCTCGGGCAGGCCAAGGGAGGCCTCGGAGGAGGGCATGGGCGTGACGTCGGTGGCGTGGAGCAGGGCCGAGGTGTCGCTCGAGGTGAGGATGCGCCTCACCACGTGGGCGCGGATGCGCTCCTTGGGCGTGGTGCGGGGGCGCTGGGGAAAGGTGTTCATCTTCGTGCCCTAGAGGCGGTACATGAACTTGAAGACGTCCTCGCGCTGGATCGTGATCTGCACGCCCAGCTCCTTGGAGAGGGCATCGAGGCCGTCGTGGATCTCGGCGAAGTCGGCGCCGTTGAGGTCGACGAGCGTCGTCATCGTGAAAAGGCCCTGCAGAATGGTCTGCGAGATGTCGAGGATGTTCACGTCGCGCTCGGCCAGCAGGCCGGCCACGGCGGCGACGATGCCGGAACGGTCGGCGCCAAGCACGGAGATGATGGCGCGGTCGGAGGTGGTCTGCTCGCTCTTGGTCTCGTCGCTCATTGGTTCCTCGCATTTCCCTAGGTAATCGAATCTGTGGAATCGGCCGGCCGGGTGAGGCCGCGCCCCTTTGCTTGGGGCGAGCCGACGGGGCGGCCCGCTGCCGGGCGTAGGCGCAAGCCCGCTGGCCCGGCTCGCGCCCAAAAGATTCGGGCAATTGTAACGCACTGTCATTGCCGCGAGGTAACGGCCCAGATTTGACGCCGGGACCCGGCACACGGGCGAGGCCGGTGCCGCGTCAAGGCTGCTCGCCGGCGCGTCAGAGGCTCTCGCCGCCGCGCCAGGGAGGCCATTGTTGCCGTATCAGGGTCGACCGCCGCGTCAGGGGCGCTCGCCGCTACGCCAGGGCCGCTCGACGCCGCGCGAGTGAGGCCTCTCGCCGTGTCAGGGCCGCTCGTTACGTGCGCCTTGCCAAGCGCCGTCCGCGCCAAAAGCTCATTGCCGCACCGCAACTTTGGCCCGGCCGCAACGGCCCCGTTTCCACAGGGACACATTTACCTGCATAATGATACGAATGACTGAACGGCATCGAGGCGCGCTAACGCCAGCGCGCCACCCATAGGAAGGCCAACGAAACCATGAGCGCAGACGACAAGACGGCAGAGGGCGCCGAGGTGGCGCAGACGCAAGAGACGGTGCAGGCGCAAGAGACGGTGCAGGCGCAGGAGGCGGCTCCGGACAAGGAGACCAGCGCCGAAGCCTCCGCCACGACCGGCGCGGCCACCACCAACCTCAGCTCCAAGTCCAGCCCCAAGACCGGCAAGAAGATCTCCCTTGCCGCCCGCATCTACGGCATCCTGATGATCGTCGGCGGCCTCTCCAGCCTCGTTGTGGTTGGCCTTGGGTCGGTGGCCTTCGCCGCCATCATCGCCCTCGCCTACTCCAGCCCCGAGCTGCACGACAGCAGCGCGATGCTCATCAACGGCATCATGACCGAGAGGACCACGCTCTCCCTCATCCTCATCGCGGCGCAGATCTTGGTCTCGCTCATCAACGCGGTGCTCTCTATCCGCGTGGGCAACTCGCTTCTCCGCAGCCGCCGCCGCAAGGTGGCCCTGCGCGTGCGCGTCCTCATCGGCTTCGAGATTGCCTCGCTTTTGCTCGACATCATGCTCAGCGGCATCAGCACCGAGCTCGGGTACTACGTCATCGAGCTCGCCATCCTCGTCGCACTTTCGGTGCGCATCGACCCGAGCCTGCGCGCCGAGCGAAAGCTCGAGCGCAAGATTGACGAGCTCGAGAACGCCGAGGACGTCAGCGCCGGCATGGAGGGCCGCGACCGCAGCGGCAAGGGCTACCTCGACCTCAACTTCTTCAACCTGTTCTGGGAGTTCGTGGTTTGCTCGGTCCTCGGCCTCATCCTCGAGATCATCTGGCACATGGTCGTGGTGGACCCCGGCAACTACCAAGACCGCGCCGGCCTCATCTACGGGCCCTTCTCGCCCATCTACGGCTACGGCGCCGTGCTCATCACCCTGGCGCTCAACCGCCTCTACAAGAAGAACGTCGGCGTGGTGTTTGCCGTGAGCGCCATCGTGGGCGGCGCCTTCGAGGCGTGGGTGAGCTTCTTCATGCAGGTCGGCTTTGGCGCCGTGGCCTGGGACTACAGCGACTACAAGATCTTTGGCATCCCCGACCCGGTGGCCGTGCTCATGGGCGGCCGCACGAGCACCTTCTTCCTCATCATCTGGGGCATCCTCGGCCTCGTGTGGATCAAGGCCTTCCTGCCGCTGCTGCTCAAGCTCGTGAACCTCATCCCCTGGAAGCTGCGCTACGGCCTCACCGCCGTGTGCGCCGCGTTCATGATCATCAACACCGGCATGACGATGATGTCGCTGGATTGCTGGTACGAGCGCGTGAACGGCAAGGAGCCCGAAACCCCCGTGGAGCAGTTCTTCGCCACCAACTACGACGACGACTGGATGAGCGGGCGATTTGAGAGTATGACCATCACGCCCAGCGAGTCCGCCCGCGTGGACAAGGGCGCCATCTCGTAGGGCCTGCGCCGCGGCCCGGCGGGCTCTTGCAACTAGCTTTGTGGCGACTTGCCGCAACATCCCATACCACGTGGCCTGTTGCGGCGATCCTCCGAAGCAGCTTGGCGCCGCGCCGCCGTGGCGGCCTGTCGATACGAGCTCGCCCCAGACATGCGTCTCGGGCGAGAGCCTAACCCCATACCAGCTGAGAAGGGCCCGGTACGCCGGGCTCTTCTCTTGTCGCGGGCGACCGACTTGTCACGGGCGGCCGGAGCGCACGTGAAAGCAACCTGCTCGAACTAAAGTTATCCTTTTCTTACTTTTGCGCCCCGCACGCTCCATTCCGTGTTAGTCTGTGCAGAGTTACCCATAGCTAACTAGTGGTAACAAGCCGACAAACACAGGACGGGGGGCGCTATGACGCTGGACGCGGACGGGCTTGAGCATGCCATCGTGCGGCACTGCTCCCCCACCTTGGCGGCCATCAAGCCGGGCTGCCTGTTCAACGTGCCTGGCGCCTTCGTCGCAAACCCCAACGAGGAGCCGGCCGCGCGCCTGGCCGCCTGGCGAGAGGCCAAGCGGCGCTGCCAGGCGCTCGACGCCCTCGTAACCCAGGCAAACGAGGCGCTCACGCCCCGCGGCGTCCACGTCCGCGTGGTCTCCACAGGCGAGCGCGGCGCCCTCGTCTACGTGTACCGCCCTGCCCTTCTCGGCATGCAGCTGCGCGAGGGGCGCGTGGCCGCAAAGCTTTCCGAATGGGGCTACCGCACCGAGGGCGCCGGCTGGCTCGAGCTCTCGCTCTCCCGCCTCTCGCGCCGGCTCGAGGCAAAGGCCCGCAGCGGTCAGACCTTCCCGCACGAAGTGGGCTTCTTCCTCGGCTACCCCTACGAGGACGTGATGGGGTTCATCGAGCACGAGGGGCGCGACTACCTGTGCTGCGGCTGCTGGAAGGTCTACGCCAACCAGCGGCGCGCCGAGGCCCGCTTTGCGCGCTACAAGAGCTGCACCTGCGCCTTTGAGCGGCTGCTTGGGCAGGGCGTGGCCATCGCCGAGCTCGCGGGGCACGGCGCCAACTACATGCAAATCCAAACCCGACAGGCGGGTTGGCAGAGAAAGGAAGCATCATGAGCAAGGTAGCAGTGGTTTTCTGGAGCGGCACCGGCAACACCGAGACCATGGCCGAGGCCGTGGCCGAGGGCGCCCGCGAGGCCGGCGCCGAGGTGGAGCAGGTCGCCGCGGCCGACTTCTCCGCCGGCGCCGTGGCCGGCTATGACGCGCTGGCCTTCGGCTGCCCGGCCATGGGCGACGAGGAGCTCGAGGAGGACGAGTTCGAGCCCATGTTCGAGGGCGTGGAAGGCGAGCTCTCCGGCAAGAAGGTCGGCCTGTTCGGCTCCTACGACTGGGGCACCGGCGACTGGATGGAGACCTGGAAGGAGCGCACCGAGGGCGACGGCGCCGACGTGGTCGATGCCGTGACCGCCAACCTCGAGCCCGACGACGACGCCCTGGCCGCCTGCAAGGCCCTCGGCGCCGCGCTTGCGCAGTAGGCCGCTTAACACAGCATTTGCAACTGGGGCCTCGCGGGGTCCCAGTTTTAGTTTGGCGGTTATTCCAGGCCGTCTTCGTAGGGCAGGAGCTGGGCGAGGAAGCCCTTCTCGCGCAGGGCGTCCTCAATCTCGTCCAGCTCGGCCTCGGTGTCGGCGGCGATGCGGTGGAAGTGGTAGCCGCTCGTCACGGTCATGAGCGGGAAGCTCTTGCCCGTGCGGATGCTCTCGAGGTAGCGCTCAACGTCGCGGCGGTTGCGGATGTCGAGGTCAGCCGTGATCTTGCCGTAGACGCGGTGGTTCACCATGACGTTAAGCACAGAACCGCCGAGGTCAACGATGGTGTTAAGCTCCTCAGCCAGGTCATCGGCCGTGTGGCACACCTTCACGAGCCGGGTGGGCACGCTCGGCTGGCCATCGGCGTCTTGCAGCACGTAGCCGCGGCTCGTGGCCACCACGTCGTGGCCGTCGGCGCGCAACAGGGCGATGTCCTGCACCACCACCTGGCGGCTCACGCCCACGGCCTTGGCCAGCGCACTGCCCGAGACAGGGGCGGCAGCCCCCTTGAGCTCGCGGACGATGGCCTCCCTGCGCTCAGAACCCGTCATGTTAGCGCCCCTTTCCGGTAGCGGTGGCCGCGGCGTCCCCGTCAAGCAACCGAAGATGCTTCAGCGAGAGGTCGAGGATGGGGGCGGAGTGCGTGAGGGCGCCGGAGCTGATGTAGTCCACGCCGAGGTCGGCCAGGGCGCGGATGTTGCTCGCGTCCACGTTGCCCGAGACCTCGGTCTTGGCGCACCCGGCGATGAGGGCGATGGCCTCGGCCATCTCGTCGTGGGCCATGTTGTCGAGCATGATGATGTCGGCGCCGGCCTCCACGGCCTGTGCCACCATGGCGAGGCTCTCGCACTCCACTTCAACGGTGCAGGTAAACGAGGCGTGGGCGCGCGCGGCGGCAACCGCCTCAGCCACGCCGCCGGCGGCGTCGATATGGTTGTCCTTGAGCATCACGGCGGTTGAGAGGTTGTAGCGGTGGTTGCGCCCGCCGCCGATGCGCACGGCCTCCTTCTCAAAGATGCGCAGGCCAGGCGTGGTCTTGCGCGTGTCCACGAGCACGGTGGAGGTGCCCTCGAGCGCCGCGGCCATGCGGTGCGTATAGGTTGCGATGCCGCTCATACGCTGCAGCAGGTTGAGCGCCACACGCTCACCGGAAAGCAGCGCTCGGGCGTCGGCGTAGACCATCGCGAGCAGCTGGCCAGGCGTCACCTCGTCGCCGTCGGCCACGCGGGCCTCCACGCGGGCGGCGGGGTCGAGCAGCTCAAAGGTGCGGGCAAAGACGTCGAGACCGGCGATGACGCCTTCGGCCTTGGCGATGAGCTGCACCTCGGCCGCGCGCGGGCCGGGACAGACCGAAGCCGTGCTCACGTCCTCGAACGTGATATCCTCGCGCAGGGCGGCCAAGATGATGTCGTCCGCGTAGAGCTTCATGGCAATCGGGTCCATGTCCTAGGCCTCCCTCTGAGCTGGGGTTATATGGTCTTGCTGGGCTGACGAGGCCACGGGGTCGTCAGCATATGCCTTGGCCGCGGCATCGTCCTCACCATCCGCATTCGCAAACGGCACGCCTGCAACGGCGGCCTTCTCGCGAACGAACGTAGGCACGCCCGCCGCAGGGCCGCGCCCATATACTAGCGCGGCGTCTGTCGTGGCCGTGCCATCCCTCTCGCACAGCTCATCGATGGCAAGCGTGGCGCTCCCGGCCTTGCGGTGCAGGCCGTCGAGCGAGGGGCTCCCCGCCTGTTCAACCGGCATGGACTCGCCCGTGAGCAGCCGGTATGCGGCACGACGCGCGAACACGAGAGACTCAAGCAGGCTGTTGGACGCCAGGCGGTTCCTGCCGTGCACGCCGTTGCAGGCCGTCTCGCCGGCGGCGTAGAGGCCCGGCATGGTCGTGGCCGAGTCCTCGTCCACCCACACGCCGCCCATGAAGTAGTGCTGCGTGGGCACCACGGGAATGGCCTCGTCCAGGATGTCGCGGCCCTCCTCCAGGCACCGCTCGCGAATGTTGGTGAAGTGGCCGGTCACAACCTCGCGCGGCACGGGCGCAAAGCTCAGCCACTCGTGCTCGGCGCCGTCGGCCTTCATCTGCTTGGTGATGGCGGCGGCCACCACGTCGCGCGGCTGCAGCTCGTCGCAGAAGCGCTCTCCGGCCGCGTTGAGCAGAACGGCGCCCTCGCCACGGCAGCTCTCCGAGATGAGGAAGGTGCGGCCGGGGCGCCGGGAGAAGAGCCCCGTGGGGTGAATCTGCACGTAGTCGAGGTGCTCGAGCCTGATGCCGTGCTTGGTGGCGATGTAGCAGGCATCGCCCGTGAGCTGCGGGTAATTGGTCGAATGGTCGTAGACGCCGCCGATACCGCCCGTGGCCCAGATGGTGTTGGCGGCGCGAATCTCAAAGCGGGCAGGCGAGGTTGCTTCAAGCTGCTCGCCGCTTGCGTCTGCCGTGACAGCGCCGGCCTCGACAGCAGTGGGGCAGGCGTTGTCGCTCGCGTCCGCGCTCGTGGTGCCGTATGCGGCCGCAGCGCCCTGCTCGCCCGCAGCACTCACAGAGCACCCGCCCGTGGTACCCGCGGCAACCTTGTCCGCGTCCCCACCCAGCTCGTCGGCCGGAAGCGTGGAGCGCTCCTCGCCCACCGGCACGGCCACAACGCCTGCGCAACGGCCATCCCGCTCGAGGATGTCCACCATGGCCACGTGCTCCAGAATCCGCACGTTGGGAAGCCGGCGCACGGCGGCGAGCAGCGTGGTCGTAATCTCCTTGCCCGTGATGTCGGCATGGTAGGCGATGCGCGGACGGCTGTGGGCACCCTCGCGCGTGAAGTCGAGGCTGCCGTCCGCCTTGCGCTCAAAGTCCGTCCCGAGCGCCACGAGGTCGTTGATGACCGACTGGCTCGAACGAATCATCACGTCAACGCTCTCGGGACGGTTCTCGTAGTGGCCCGCGCGCATGGTGTCGGCATAAAACGCCTCGTAGTCAGCCGCCTCGGGCAGCACGCAGATGCCGCCCTGGGCAAGCATGGAGTCGCACTCGTCCACGTTGCCCTTGCTGAGCATGATGACGTCCGTGCTCGTGGGCAGGTTGAGCGCGGCGTAGAGGCCGGCCACCCCGCAGCCCGCGATCACGACGTCGCAGCTCATGTCCTCGTACTGTGCCTCGGCCATCCTGGCCATCTCCTTATTCGCATCGGACGGCGCCTGTGTCGCGCCGCCGCTACCAGGCATTTGTTCTCGTGGGTACTTGGCCGTTTGGAATCTTGCGGACGAGCACCGAATCGCCGTGGCCCTTGCAAAGGCGCTCGACCCCCTTGCCCACGCAAGCCCGCCGGCCCTGCTCGGCCTCGCCGTGCCCACCAGCCCGCGCAGGTCGTGCTCCGCTCCCCTACTTCGCCGCGTACTCCAGCATGCGGTCGAGGGTGAGCTTGGCCTGCTCGGCGGCCTCGTCACTGACGCCAATCTCCACCTCGCCCGAACCCGTGACTAGGCAGGCCACAAGCTTCTTGAGCGAGATCATGTCCATGTTTACGCAGGTGGGGCGCGTAGCCGGGAAGTAGAAGCGCTTGCCCGTGCCCTGCGTGCGGCGCTCAAGCTCATAGAGCACGCCGGCCACCGTCACGATGATGAACTCGCTCGCGTCGCTCTCCTCGGCGTACTTGATGATGCCGGCGGTGGAGCCCACGTAATCGGCCTCGGCAAGCACCTCGGCCTTGCACTCGGGGTGCGCGAGCACGAGCGCGCCGGGATGCTCCTCCTCGGCGGCCTCGATCTGCTCGGCCGTGATGACGTGGTGGCGCGGGC
>CAVJWS010000082.1:0-8857 GCA_963653485.1 Prevotella sp. CAG:279 | reverse complement strand
TGCGCATGCGGGAATGAAGCGCCGCCGGAACCGGGGTTTCGTTCTCCAGGCAGTCACGCAGCAGGTCAATCAGCTGCTCGTCTATACCGCAGGCCCAGCAGAACTCCTCAAAGTCGAGTGGGTGCATATCCACGACGGTCTCGTAGCCGACGGGAACCGAGGCGGGTGCTTTCCCGTAGCCGGCCACGCCGAGCAGCGAGCCCGTTCCGATGACGTCGTAGCGCCCGTCGAGGCAGAAGAACTTGAGGGCGGTGCGCGCCTGCGGGCAGTCCTGGATCTCGTCGAGGATGAGCGCGGTTTTGCCGGGAACGAAGCGCGCCTGCGGGCCCAGGAGCGCCGACATCATCATCGTGAGGTGATCGACATCGAGCGAGCCGGCAAACACGTCCTTGGCTTCCGGGTTCTGGAAGAAGTTGATGTAGACGACGTTCTCGTAATTCCCGCGTGCGAACTCCAGCGCGGCGAACGTCTTGCCGCACTGCCTGCAGCCCTTGAGGACGATCGGTTTGTGCTCCGGGTCCGCTTTCCAAGCAGTCAATTGGTCGATGATTTTGCGCCTGAGCATGACTTGGTCCTTTTCCTGCGATTACGCAATTCTTCCCAACGACTTTTTCTTGAATTCTAAACTTTTTCAAGCGACTTTTTTCGTTTGCGTAACTTTTTCGAACGACTCTTTGGCGATTCGGCAACTTTTTCAAGCGACTTTTCTGGCAGTGGTTACCAGACCGTCGTTCGATGCCGCTCTCCTCGCCTCGCGCTATGCGGTAGCCCCGGCATGCCCAAGCCGCTCCGGACACTTTGGGCTGGGGTGTGCGGAGGCGGGCGGGCCGCCGCCTGGGCTTCCCTAGACTTGCTCGAAACGTCTAGGGAAGGGGCGCCATGCGCTGTTTGGCAAGGAACAAGGGCACGTATGCTGTCGAGGACAGGGAAGAGCCAAGGCCCAAGGCGGGCCAGCTCTTGGTGGAGGTTTCCCACGTCTCGCTTAACCGCGCGGACTATCTTGCGGAGTCCTTTGCCACGCGCGGCAAAATCGTGGGCTCCGACATCTGCGGAACCGTCGTCTCGTGCGGGGAGAAGGTCACGGGCTTTGAGCCGGGCGACCTTGTGTGCGGCGTTACGCCGGGGCTTGCCGGCGGCGCGGCCGAGCTTGCCGTCATGGATGCCGCGTGGGCCGTCAAGGTCCCCAGGGGCATGAGCCGCGCCCAGGCCGCCGCCTTTCCGTCGAGCGCAGTGACCGCCTACGCCGGCCTCGCAAAGCTTGGCGACCTTCGCGCGAAGCGCGTGCTCGTCATGGGCGCCTCGGGCGGCGTTGGCCAATACGCGGTGCTGCTTGCCAGCGCCATGGGCGCCGAGGTTACGGCCGCATGCGGGGCACGGAACCTGAATATGGCTCGCTCCTTGGGCGCGACGGCCGCGCTCGATTACGCCAGGGGCTATGCCAACGTGCAAGACGCGGCATTTGACGCGATCGTCGCGGTCAACGGGCGCATGCCCGCCTCCGAAGCCGCGCGTCTCCTCGCCCCTGGCGGCACGTACGTCCTCATCGGAACCGCGATGTCGGCGGGCCTTCTGACGTTGTCCCTGAGGGGCCGTGGCTTCAAGATTGGCCTCTTCTTCTCCCAAATCGGCCGCGGCGGCCTCGCCCGGGTGGCTGAGATTCTCGAGAACGCCGCTGGTACGCCGTACATCGAGGAGGTCCGCGGCCTTGGCCAGGCGGCCGTTCTCATCCCCAATGTTGCCCAAGACCACCCTCGCGGAAAGCTCGTGATCAGCCTCTAAGGTCGCTCGGCTGAATATCCACGGCCCCGTTCCCGGCAGCTAGAGCTGGCTCATGATGCCCCTCTGTATGCGGTCGAGCATGTTCGCGAGCTCAACCACCGAGACCTCGTCGGAGTGGAAGGCCCACCACTTGAGGGTGTACCACTGCACGCCCGCCATGGCTTGGATGGCAATCTGTTGCTCGGCCTTCGAGCGCATCGAGACGCCGTGCGAGAACAGGGCCTCCATGACCTGGCGATTGCGCCGCTCCATCCGCGCCTGAAACGCATAGTCCCCATTTGGCCCGCAGAGCGCCCGGTACACCCGGGCGTTCTTTTGTAGGTGGCGGCACGCGGCCTGTATGGCGCCCGCCCTCACGTTGTCCGGTATGCCCTCTTCGAGCGCGGCGCACGCGCCGTCGGGGAACGAATCGTGGATGTCGTTCTCGATGAGCTCCAGAACGGCGGCCGGCGAATCGAAGTGGTCGTAGAAGGTCGAGCGACCTATGCCGGCGCGCTCGATGAGGTCCTTGGCGCGCACGCGGTCGAAGGGCTTCTCGTCCAAAAGGTCGATATAGGCATCGCAGACGAGTCGCTCGGTCTTGGAACGAATGGGCACGACTCCTCCTCTCCTGGGCTTCTCGTTCTTGATTGTCCCGCAGCTTAGGCGGGGAAATCCGGACAAAAAAGCGCATTTGTCCGGCGCTGCGGACGCTTCTGCGGGCGCGTCCCAAAGGCGAGGTCTGGCCCCGTGCGCGCAAATACGATGCAGCCATTGGCCACGCGGGTCTCGGGCCCGCCCGTTAGATAGGAGCGCAATGGCTACCAAAGAACAGATCGAAAAGGTCCTCTACCAGAGCTTGTCCGACGTCTTCGGCTTGCCCGTGGAGGAGTTCGCCGCCAAGCCCGAGCTCAGGCTTCGCGAGGACCTCACCGCCAAGTCCATGGAGTACTTCCCGCTCATCGGCGACCTCGAGGACAGGCTCGGCATCCAGATCGAGTACCACGACTTCCAGACCGAGGCGCAGACCGTGGGCATGACGGTGGAGTACGTTCTCGCCCTCGCGCAGGCCCAGGGCAAGTAGCGCGGGGCAACCGGGATTAGTTGGCCAGGCGCTCCGGCAGGGGTTTGCCGAAAGGAGGACTGGCCACATGGACAAGGGCACGTAACCAGACAAAGGAGAAGCACCATGGCACAAAGCAAGCTCGAGCGCTCCGTTTCTGTCATCGGCGTCGGCATAACCAAGTTCGGCGACATGGACGACCCCGATACCCCTCAGCTCAAGGACATGTCACTCCAGGATTTGGCGACCTGGGCCGCCAAGGAGGCGATGGCCGACGCAGGCGTGAAGCCGACCGACATCCAGAAGCTTGTGGTTGGCCAGGTGTCGGCCACCGACGGCAACGCCGACTCCATCAGCCCCAACCTCGGCCTCGGCGAGTTCCTGGGCATGCGCGGCGTGCCCAGCAGCTTCCAGAGCGAAGGCTGTGCCACGCCGTTCGACTGCCTGAACGAGGCCATTCTCGCCGTCGCCTCCGGTCGCTACGACATCGTCATGTGCGTGGACGCGGACTCTGCCCGTCACATCAACGCCCCCGACCTGCCCGCGGGCTACCGCTTTGCCAAGAACCAGTATCGCGAGCTCTTTGGCCGCGACGCCCCCACCGGCGCGTCTTGCCAGGACACCGCCTATGGACGCTGGCAGGGCTCGGCCAACCTCGGCGACGACTCCGCCCGCTACTACATGAGGAGCACCGGCGCCACGGCGGAAAACGTCGACGACGCCATGAACGCCTACGCCATCACCATGCGCGAGCAGGCAAAGAAGAACCCCAAGGCCTACGCCCAGACCTCGTGGGCCGAGGTCGCCGCAAAGAGGGGCTTCGACTCCGCCGAGGATTACCTGAAGTCGCGCTTCTCGCCCATGATGACCGAGCACCTGCGCGTGAGCACCTTCCCCATGCTCACCGAGGGCGCCGCGGCCGTCATCCTGTGCGCCACCGAGATCGCCGACCGCTTCCGTCAGCAGCCCATCGAGATCGTGAACTTTGTCCAGTACGACCGAGGCCTGTGCACCACGGCCTGCACCCCGACCATGACGCGCGAGCTTGCCAAGAAGTTCTTCGAGGTCACCGGGATCGCCCCGTCCGACATCGACTACATGCAGATCACGGACGGAACCCCCGACGTCCTGCAGACCATGGAGGACTTTGGCTACGTCCCGCACGGCGAGGCCTGGAAGTACGTCTGCGACGGCGAGATTGCCCCGGACGGCAAGAAGCCCGTCAACACCGACGGCGGCCACCTGGGCTACGGCCACGCCTTTGGCGCCACAGGCATGGCCACCATCGGCGAGGTCGTCTACCAGATGCGCGGCCAGGCGGGCGAGCGCCAGATCGAGCATGCGCCCAAGCTCTCCGTCATGCGCGGCTGGGGTGCCGGCCAGTCCGAGAGCGCGTACCTGTTCCGCCGCAACGGCGAGGTGGACGAGGCCAAGGCCGCGCAGGCGACCGAGGCCATCAAGCCCGAGCCCGTCGTGCACGAGTTCTTTGAGGGCATCAAGTCCGGCAAGTTCCTCGCCCGCAAGTGCCCCAAGTGCGGCGCCGTGGAGTTCCCCGCCTATCCCACTTGCAACAGCTGCGGCAACCTCGAAACCGAGTGGCTCGAGCTTTCCGGCGAGGTCACCGTCAACGAGATCTTCAAGGTGGGCGACGCCTTCACCATGCCCGACATGGCCCAGTACGCCCCGCTGTTCACGGCCGACATCACGCTTGCCGAAGGCCCCTCCACCACGTGCTACGTCTTTGGCGTCGACTACTCCAACTTCGAGCAGCTTCGCGACTCCGTGCCCCTCAAGGGCCACCTCGTGCGTCTTCCCAAGGGTAAGTTCGACACCTGGGCCGTTGGCCTGGGCGACGCCGTCCCCGTGGCAAAGGAGACCAACTCGGGCTCGGCCGCCTTTGAGGCCCTGCGCAACGGTCACCTTAACGAGAAGGAATAGCGAGACCCTACTTTAGCCTCCCCCTCCCCGCGCCCCGGCCCATTGGGGCGCGGCCCCTTTCGCGCCCGGTTCCGCACGCGTTGCCCCAGCTTGCGTGCCCGGAGCCGGGCGCGGCCTGCCCGCCTGCGGACGGGCTTCGTGCGCGGCCCTACTTCCCACGAACCGATTCCGGGCGCATGCCCTTCCATACGCACTCATTCACAAGGAGATGCCATGCTGCATAGTTTTGATGAGCTCGAGGCCGCGCTTGCCGGCCGCATCGACGCCGCCCGTCCGCGCGTCGCGCTTGCCGGGGCCGAGGACGAGATTGCCCTTGCGGCCGTCGTGCGGGCCCGTCGGGCGGGCTACGTTGATGCCACCCTCGTGGGTGACGAGGACAGAATCGCCGAGCTTCTCGCCGCGATGGGAGAAAAGGCCGAGGACTATCGCGTCGTGGCCGCCTATTCCGAGATACAGGCCGCGAGAACGGCCGTCAACCTCGTTTGCTGCGGCGAGGCCGACTTTCCCATGAAGGGCCGCATGCAGACGGCGAGCTTCCTCATGGCCGTTTGCTTCGGCGGGCTCGTCGAGGCCCAGGGGATGGTCAACGAGTACACGGTCTTTCACTATGCCGACCAAAACCGCCTGCTCGTCTGCGGTGACTGCGCCGTCAACGTCGCGCCCAGCCTCGAGGAGAAGCGCGTCATCTGCACCAACCTCATTGAGGTCGCCCGCTCCCTGGGCGCCTCCCCGGTAAAGGTCGCCGCCCTCTCAATCGTGGAGAAGCCCGACCCGTCCGTTCCCAGCTCGGTGGATGCCGGCGAGCTTGCACGGATGGACTGGGGCGCAGACGTTTTGGTCGATGGCCCGTTTGCCCTGGACAACGCCCTCGACGCCGAGGCCGCGGCCCACAAGGGCATCAGCTCGCCCGTTGCCGGCCAGGCCGACGTCATCCTCGTCCCCGACGTGCAGGCCGGAAACGTCCTGCACAAGTGCGCCCACTTCTTTGGCCACTACCCGTTTGCGAGCGGCCTTTTGGGTGCCAAGGTTCCGGTTGTCATGAACAGCCGCACCGACGATGCCGACTCCAAGTACCGCTCCATCCTCATGGCGTGCATCCAGCTCGCCGCCGGCCGGACGGACGGTGAGTAGGCATGGAAGATACGAGCTACAAGATCTTCTGCATCAACCTGGGCTCCACCTCGACCAAGGTTGCCTATTGGGAGGGCGAGGAGTGCCTCCTGAGCGATTCCATCTCCCACGACTCCGCCGAACTCGCCGGGTTTGCGAGCGTCTTTGACCAAAAGGAGCTGCGCGAGAAGACCATCGTCTCTTGGCTCGACGCCCACGGAATCTCGCTCGACGAACTCGATGCGTTCGTGACGCGCGGGCCCCAGACCGAGCCCATAGCAGGCGGCGTGTGGGAGATTACGCCGGCCATGGCGGCCCAGGGCCTTTCGGGCCTCTTTGGCACGCATGTCTGCTCGCTGGGTTCGGCCATCGCGCTCGACCTCACGAGCGGGCGGCATGCCCGCGCGCTAACGGTCGACACTCCCTCCACGGACGAGTTCGAGCCCCTTGCCCGCTATTCGGGCCTGCCGGAGCTCCCGCGCGAGAGCCACTTCCAGGCGCTTAACGCCCGCGCCCAGGCACGCGCCTACGCCGAGGGGCAGGGGCGCGCCTACGAGGACATGAACCTCATCACCGTCATGCTCGGCGGTGGCGTGACCTGCGTGGCGCACCGGCACGGCCGCATGATCGACGGCACGGACGGCCTTGAGGGCGATGGCTGCTTCTCCAACAATCGCTGCAACGGCGTGCCTGTCGGCGCGCTCGTTCGCCTGTGCTATTCGGGCCGCTACGACGAGCGGCAGATGATGCGCCATGTCAACGGCGAGGCCGGCCTTGCGGCCTATCTGGGCGAGACGGACCTGCGCGCCGTGGAGGCGCGCATTGCCGAGGGCGACGCGCATGCCAAAGAGGTGCTCGAGGCCATGTGCTACCAGATTGCCAAGGACGCCGCGGGCATGGCAGCCGTGCTTGCCGGCGAGGTGGATGCCATCGTGCTTACGGGCGGCATGGCAAACGACCCCTTCGTCGTCGGCGAGCTGACCCGCCGGCTCTCGTTCATCGCCCCGGTTGCGGTGCTTGCCGGCGAGCGCGAGATGGATTCCCTGGCCGCCGGCGCCCTCGCGGGCCTCAACGGGCGAACGCCCATCCAGCGCTTCTCCGCCACCGCCCCGGGAGACTGGACCTACTAGGGAGACGCGGGCCCTAAGCGGATATACTCGCTGCATGGACATCTTTTCTCATACGTTGCTCGTTGCTAACCCCGCCGCGCAGAGCGGACGGGGGATGGAGATTGCTCGGCGCGCCTACGAGCTGCTGAAGGGCGCCTTCGGTCCGGAGGAGCAACTCGAGCTCTTCCTGACCGAACGCCCCGGCAGCGCAAAGGAACTGCTTTGCGACCAGGCCGCGCGCTATAGCTGCGTGCTCGTCCTCGGCGGAGACGGCGTCATCCACGAGGCGGCAAACGGCCTCATGGCCTGCGAGGGCGGCTGCCGGACGCTCGGCGTCATTCCGGCCGGTAGCGGCAACGACTATGCGCGGACCCTTGGCATGAGCGAACGGGTTGAGCATGCGGTGGAGCAGCTGCTGCGGCGCCGCACCCAGTGGCTTGACCTTGGCTGCGTCAACGGTGAGTTCTTCACCCAAACGCTCTCGTTTGGCCTGGACGCGGCCATTGCCCTGGGCACCATGGAGCGCCGCAAGAAGAGCGGCAAGCACGGCACCATGCTCTATCTGGAAGAGGGCCTGCACCAGCTGCGCTGCATGCAGATGTATCCCTACGTCCTTGAGCTGCACGGCGACACTGCTTGCACCCTCGCGGGCGACGGCCTGCTGCTGGCCGCGCAAAACGGCCCCACCTACGGCGGCGGATTCCGCATCACGCCGGAAGCCTCGCCAAGCGACGGCCTTCTCGACATCTGCATCGCGAACGGGCCGGTTGGCGCCCTGCATGCCACGACGGTGTTCCTGCGCGCCAAGAACGGCAACCACGTGAGCTCGCCCATCGTGGAGTTCCACCGTGCGCCAAGCCTGACCGTCATCTTCCCGGCTGCCGTCCCACCCTGCCAGGTAGACGGCGAGCCCCTCAGCGCCAGCCGCTACGAGATATCCGTCTGCCCCAAGGCATTGAACGTCCTTTGCGGGGACTGTTAAGAGGGCTTCGCTCGGGCGTGGCTTGGCTCTGGGGAAAATCGGGCATGTGACGCAGGCTGGTTGCGTTGCATGCCCGAATTGTCTTTGGCTTGAATAAACCGCTGGTAGTGTCCTACGCGTTGAGGATGAACTTCTCGATGGCCTCGGCGACGCCGCCGGCGTTGTTGTCGGCCTCGCAGACGTAGTCGGCGGCATCCTTGGCCTCGTCGGTGGCGTTGGCCACGGCGCAGCCCATGCCGGCCGCCTTGAGCATGCTGACGTCGTTTGAGTTGTCGCCCACGGCGATGACCTCGTCCATGGGGATGCCCAGGCGCTCGGCCAGGGCGGCAAGGCCGGCGCCCTTGTTGATGCCGGGGGCGTTGAACTCGAGGTAGCGGTCGCCCGAGTAGCAGACGTCCAGGCCCGCCGTGGTGCCGGCCTTTGCCATCTCAGCCTCAATGCGGTGCAGGTAGTCGAGGTCGCGCATCATGAAGACGATCTTCACCACGGGTTCGCCGCCGAGGAACTCGAGCGACTCCTCAAAGGTCTCGACGATGTTCATGCGGCCCTCGATGTACTTGCGCTCTTCGTCGGAGTAGTTATAGAGGTAGACCACGTCGAGCGTATAGACGTGCATGCAGACGCCGTAGGCGCGTCCCGCCTGGTAGATCGCCTCGGCCGTCTCGTTGGTGAGCGAGCAGGTGGTGAGGGGCGTGCCCTCGGAGTTGCGCGTGAGGCAGCCGCCGTTGAAGGAGATGACGTAGTCGTCCGGGTTGCCGTAGAGTCCCAGGGTCTTGAGGACGCCGTCAACCGAGCCAAAGGGGCGGCCGGTTGCGGGGGCGAAGCGTACGCCAAGCTCAGCGGCGCGAGAGACGGCGTCAATCACGCGCTGGGGAATCTCGTGGTTTTCGTCAAGAA
>CAVJWS010000081.1:0-9060 GCA_963653485.1 Prevotella sp. CAG:279 | reverse complement strand
ACCGCCATCGCCGACAGCCACGAGATCTGCAACGTCGCCGGCCTTGCCGGCCTCGAGTTCATGATTGAGGACGGCAAGCGCGCCCCCATCGACATCAAGTTCATGATGCCCTCCTGCGTGCCGGCCCTGCCCGACGAGCAGGCTGGCGCCGACATCAGCGCCGAGGACATGCAATCGTTCTTTGCCTCCCACCCCGGTGAGGTCTTTGGCCTAGGCGAGATGATGAACACGCCCGGCGTCACCTTTGCGGACAACGAGACGCTCAGCCGCATCGACGTCGCCAAATCGACCACGTCAGGGCTGGTAGATGGCCATGCTCCGATGCTTACCGGACGCGACCTCAATGCCTATGCCGCATCCGGCATCGTCGCCGACCACGAGTGCACCTCGGCCAAGGAGGCGCTCGAGAAGCTCTCGCACGGGATGTACGTGATGATTCGCGAGGGAACCTGCAGCCACGACCTGGAGAACCTCATCCCCATCGTTCTGGAGAACCCCGCCTGCGCCCGCCGCTGCTGCTTTGCCACCGACGACCGCGCGCCCTCCGACGCCCGCAAGTACGGCGTGATCGACAACGCCTGCCGCCTCGCCATCGAAAAGGGCGTCGACCCTCTCATCACCATCGCCATGGCGTCGCTTTCCGCCGCAAGCTGCTTCGGGCTCGACCACACCTGCGCCGACCCGCACGAGCGCCGCGGCGCCATCGCGCCGGGCAAGCGCGCCGACATGCTCATGCTCGATGACCTCACCTTTGCCTCGGCGCCGCACCGCGTATACGCCGCAGGCTCGCTCGTGGCCGAGGACGGCCGCTTCAAGGGCCAGGTTGCGCCCGAATCGCCCAAGGTCGCCGAGCTTGCAAGCCAGCTCCACAACTCCGTCCACCTGCCCAAGCTCTCCGACGAGGTCTTTGAGTACGACTTCCGCCCCGGCGAGGCGGTCATCGACCTCATCCCCGGCAAGGCCATCACGGGCATGGTGCGCCCAGACTCAGCCGACGGCCTGCGCCGCCTCATGCTCTTTGAGCGCCACGGCCGCGCCGTCGCTGCCCAAGAGGCCGGGGCCGACGGGGATGGCCCCGCTGGCATGGGGCTCGTTGGCAAGCACATCGGCCGGGGCTGGGTGCGTGGCCACAACATCACCGGCGGCGCCATCGCCTCCACCATCGGCCATGATTCGCACAATGTCTGCGTGGTGGGCGACAACCCCACGAGCATGCGCGTGGCCGTTGAGGCCCTGGGCCAGGGCGGTCACGCCCTCGTGCGCGGCGACGAGGTCATCGCCCGCATCCCGCTTCCTCTCGGCGGCCTCATGAGCGACGACACCGCCTACGACACGGCCCTGCTTCACCACGAGTTTGAGGAGAAGGCGCGCGAGCTGGGCATCGAGCCGCCCGTCGACCCCATCATGGGCCTCATCTTCTTGCCGCTGCCCGTCATCCCCTCCCTGCGCATCCGTCCCGAGGGCATGTTCGACGTCACGACCTTCAGCTACGTGGAGTAAGCGCACAAAAAGGCCCCAGGTTCGCCCGCTGCTTGCGGGAAGAACCTGGGGCCTCAGCTTTGCTTAGGCGCGTGTGCTAGCGGCTAGCTCCTAATACATGCCACCCTGGCCGCCCTGGGCGGCAGCGGCGGAGATGGCCTCCTCGATGGTGGTGTCCTTGGGCTCGTCGGTGACCGTGGCCTCGGTGATGAGGATGAGGCTGGCGACGGAGGCGGCGTTCTGCAGGGTCACGCGGGAGACCTTGACCGGGTCGAGCACGCCCATCTCGATCATGTTGCCCCACTCGCCGTTGGCGGAGTTGAGGCCCTGGCCGGCGGGCAGGCTCTTGATCTTCTCGACCACGACGGAGCCCTCGTAGCCGGCGTTCTCGGCGATCTTCTTGACCGGGGCCGTCAGGGCCTTGCGGACGATCTCGACGCCGATCTTCTCGTCCTCGGTGGCCTCGAGCTTGTCGAGCTCGGGGAGCGCCTCGAGGAAGGCGACGCCGCCGCCGGCGACGATGCCCTCTTCAACGGCAGCGCGGGTGGCCTGCAGGGCGTCCTCGATGCGGTGCTTGATCTCCTTGAGCTCAACCTCGGTAGCAGCGCCGACCTTGATGACGGCAACGCCGCCGGAGAGCTTGGCGAGGCGCTCCTGGAGCTTCTCGCGGTCGAAATCGGAGTCGGTGTGCTCAATCTCGGCCTTGATCTGGGCAACGCGCTCGTCGATGGCCTGCTTGGAGCCGGCGCCGGAGACGATGGTGGTGTTGTCCTTGGTGATCTTGACGGACTTGGCGCGGCCGAGCATCTCGGCGGTGGTGTCGGCGAGCTTGATGCCGAGCTCCTCCATGGCAACCTGGCCACCGGTGAGGATGGCGATGTCCTCGAGCATGCGCTTGCGACGGTCACCGTAGCCGGGGGCCTTCACGGCGGCGATCTTCAGCGTGCCGCGCAGCTTGTTGAGGATCAGGGTGGCAAGAGCCTCGCCCTCGACGTCCTCGGAGATGATGAGCAGCGAGGAGCCGGACTTCTGGACGGCCTCGAGCACCGGCAGGATGTCCTGGATGTTGGTGACCTTCTGGTCGGTCATGAGGATGTAGGGGTTGTCGAGCTCGCACACCATGTTGGAGTTGTCGGTGGCGAAGTACGGGGTGATGTAGCCCTTGTCGAACTGCATGCCCTCGACGGTGTCGACGGAGATGCCGAAGTTGACCTTGTCCTCGTCGACGGTGATGACGCCGTCCTTGCCCACGACCTCCATGGCGTCGGAGATCTTCTGGCCAACCTGCGGGTCAGAGGCGGAAATGGTGCCGACGGAGGCAATCTGCTCCTTGGTATCCACCGTACGGGCGGAGGCCTTCATGGAATCGACGACGGCGTTGACGGCCTTGTCGATGCCACGGCGGATGGCCAGCGGGTCGGCGCCGGCGGCGACGTTGCGCAGGCCCTCGTTCACGATGACCTGGGCAAGCAGGGTAGCGGTGGTGGTGCCGTCACCAACGGTGTCGTTGGTCTTGGTGGCGACCTCCTTGACGAGCTGGGCGCCCATGTTCTCCACGTGGTCCTTCAGCTCAATCTCCTTGGCGACGGAGACGCCGTCGTTGGTGATGGTGGGGGCGCCATAGGAGCGCTCGAGAGCGACGTAGCGGCCCTTGGGGCCCATGGTGGCGGTGACGGCATCTGCCAGGGTGTTGACGCCCTTGGCAAGCTTGGCGCGGGCATCGGTGCCGAACATAATGTTCTTGGCCATAGTGGAATCCTTTCGATAATGCCGCGAAGGCGAGTCAGGGTCTTACGCGGCGGGAAGTTTCAAGAAAGCAAATAAGGCGAGCGCCCGATTAGGCCTCGATGACGGCGTAGATGTCATCGGCGCGGAGCAGCAGGTAGTCCTCGCCGTCCACCTTGACCTCGTTGCCGCCGAACTTGCCGTAGTAGACCTCGTCGCCAACCTTGACGTCAGGGGCAACGCGCTCGCCCTTGTCGTTAAGCTTGCCGGCGCCGACGGCGACAACCTCGCCCTTCTGCGGCTTCTCCTGGGCACCGCTGGAGATGTACAGACCAGTGGCGGTCTTCTCCTCCTTGGGAGCGGGCTTGACGAGGACGCGGTCACCAAGCGGCTTCAGAGTCGTCATATTGCAAGAACCTCCTTCTGGGACGCCCGTCCGGGCGTTCACACGTGCGACGTGCGGCATATAAGCCGAGTCACTCTGTCCAACGTTGAGAATGATACCCAGAGTCTCGGACTTATACCAACGGGATTGAAAAAATCTTCTGTCTCCACGCTTAGATTTTGTGATGCCCCAAGAACTAGAGATGCTAAGCCGCCTTTGTCAGGATGAAAACGCGGGTATTCACCGGCGGGTAGCGGGATGCGGGCGGAAGGATAGCTTCCATATGCTACATGCCCAACGCCGCAGACGAATGCCACTCGCACATTGGTGCCCGTATATGGCGCCGCAGCGGGAAACAGCCGGTTCAAATCCAAAAGCGTCATCCACATGCCGCAAGGTCCCGACCTGGAGACCAATCTGCAAGCCTCGCGTCTCCAGCCGAAAGCCGCAGGTAAACGGCATGTAGACAGCCGAGTCCCCAGATTCATATCCCCCGTCTACAGACAAATTGTCCGCCCGGCGTCACGGTATCCCCAAGTTTTGGAGAGGAGACGCCATGGGGACTTGCCGTCAAATGCGCTCAGCGCTCGCCTCGTACATAGGCCATGTGACCATACTTGCGGTGTGCAGCAAGGTGGTGCTCGTTTCCTTGCTCGCCTGCCAACTCCTGTTCTTGCTCCCCATGGTTGCAAGCTACCCCACGGGCAGCATTGCGGTTGACCGCGAGATGTGTCGGACGAACGCTTATCTCGTCAAAGACAATCTGCTCGGCCACGGAAGCGAGTTCCCGGACGATTTGCTCGCCCTCATTAAGCTGGAGTACCAGCATTTCTTCGCCGCGCTCGACGCCGAGTATCCAAGCCAAGAATATTTCGCCGAGCTCGGCCTGGCGCGAGAGATCGAGGTGCAGGAGCAGGAGGCGGGCTACCTTACCGGAGGGATAGAGACTCAAGCCGGCGCCGCGCTGCTAAAGCAGCTAGCCGAACTGGATAACCCACAGGTCTACACCTCGGCCTCCGAGCTGCCCGCGCTCAACTACCTTGCGCTCGCAACGGGCATCATGCCGGCGGTCACGTTGCTCTTGCCCGGCATCTTGGCGGCGCACGAGGCCCTCAGACGGCTCCATGGCGCGGGGTTGTTTTCCGTGGCGCCACTTGGGGCAACGCGGCGCCGCCTCGGCGCCTTGCTTGCCGCACTGCCGCTTGCCGCACTCAGCCCATTTGCGGTCTCACTACCTGCGGCGCTCGTGGCCCTCGCAAGAAACGGCATCGGTGACCCGGCGTTTCCCGTCGTCCTCATCATCGACGGCTCGGTGGTTTCGGCCACGGTGCTGGCAACGCTGGGGAAGGACGCCGTGCTTCTGGCGCTCTCGGCAGCCGCGTCGCTACTCTTGATGGCCCTTATCGACCAGCTGGATTCCAAGCTCTCGTTCGGGCTTGGCCTGCTCGCGCTGGTTCTGCCGCTCATGCCCTTCTATGCCGCCAGCACGGTTCCCTGGCACGAGATTGGCCGCCTGCTGCCGGCGACCTACCTCATGATCGGCCAGGTCATCGGCTACCCGACCTACGCCAACGGACTCGACATCTCAGTTTTCCCGGGAGCCACATTTGGCAAGGGAGTGCTCGTTCTTCTCCTGTCCTGCGGCGCCCTGCTGGCCGGCACGCTTGGAACGTGCGCCATGACCAGCCGCGTCTCGTCCAACCGCATAAGCAAGGGGGGAACGCCATGATTGAAGTGCGCGGACTCGGTGCCACCCGAGGAAAGAAGGCAATCCTTCATAACGTCTCGCTCGAGATGGGCGGCGGCGTAATGGGGTTGGTTGCCCCCAACGGAAGCGGCAAGACAACGCTTCTCGAAAGCCTTGCAAAGCCATGGGATAGACGCGTCACGGGAAGCGTTCTCCTTGATGGAAGCGCCCCCACCGTAGCCCTCTGGGAGAAGGAGGCCTTCTACCTCCCCTGCGCCAACGAGGTTCTCGAGCCGTCTCTCACGGGCCGTCAACACGCAGAGCTCGCAAAGAGGCTCTGGGGTTCGGCGGCAAACGTCGAAAAGATTGCGGAAAGCTGCGGGGCATCCTCATTTCTCGACATTCCCGTACGCAAATGCTCCCAGGGGATGAGGCAGATTGTGGCCCTTGTCGTGGCCCTATGCACGGGCGCTCGCCTGTTGCTTCTGGACGAACCGTTTAGCGCGCTCGACCCCACCAACACGGCGCAGGCAACCCAAGCGCTCAGGAAATACGCCAACGGCGGGCGCACCGTCCTCATGTCAACGCACAACCTCACAAACGTCGACATCGCATGCGACGAGGTTCTCTACCTCGTAGACGGCACGCTCGCCACATCCAACGCGCTCAACCAGACGGGAAGATTCTGTCTGGAGGTTTACCAGGCCATATACCACGAGAAAGGAGAGGGACAAGACACGTTGGCAACCGTAGAAAGGAAAGAGAAATGAGAAAGTCCCGAATTCTGGCCATCCTGCTCGCAATCGCCATCACGATATCGGCCCTTACATCAGCGGCAATTCCAAGAGAAGCTAAGGCTCAAGAGGTTGAGC
This sequence comes from Prevotella sp. CAG:279, assembly GCA_963653485.1. Lineage (GTDB taxonomy): Bacteria > Actinomycetota > Coriobacteriia > Coriobacteriales > Atopobiaceae > Parolsenella. The sequence continues at coordinate 2,912 of CAVJWS010000081.1, read as the reverse complement.
CATGCTCCCTTTACGACACCGTGCTTGACTGCTACAACAGCTTCTCAACAGCAAACTATCCCCAGTACAACGTCGCGCAGTACAACAGGACCTATAAGAACTTGAGTTACCGCAAGGGCTATTCGCTGACGCGCACGGAATGCCTCTGGTCGTCCGCCGGCGTCGGCCCTAACGGCTACCCGGGAATCATTAGCCGCATGAAGTGTCACTACAGCACCTGGTAGAACATCACAGTCGGGGGGCGGAGCAATCGACTCCGTCCCCTACTTTTACTTGATGACACGAAGGGCCAGGTTGATGAGCTCGGCCGCGGAATGGACGCCGAGCAGCCGGTAGGCATCACGCTTGGCACTGTTGACGGCTCCGGTTGACAGGCAGAGCTGCTTGGCGATTTGCTCTCGACCCATACCGTCCATGACGGCCCATGCAACGTCTACCTGGGTTTTATTGAGCCCGCGACTGGCAAGGAATGCCTTGGTGCGAGACTCCAAACCAGACTCGCCGTTCCGCCGCATGGCCTCAAGCTCCTCATGCGAGCGGCACGCGAGACTCACGTGCGAGGCCGAGACAAGCCCGAGAAGGAGAACGGCCCCGAACACGAAGCCAGCAACCGCGGAGAGACCGATGACGCCGGAGGCTCGCTCCCTTATCAGCAACATCCCCTGGCCGGTCGCCAGCGGCCAAGAAATCCAGGCGCCGAGTACAACGCCCAGTCCCACAAAGCATGCAAGGCCCCAGGCAGTCACGCCCCAGGCACTAGCGTGCCGGCCGCGCAAAAAAAGGACGAGCTCGATGACCAAACAGGCCAATGCCAAAGCCAAGGCCAGCGCCGACAAGCTCTTTTCGCCGTTTGTGAGCACCGCGGCGCAAAGGCCCAGTTGGAGACCCAGCAACACCCACGCCGCAGAAATGACCGAGTCTTCGGAGCACCGGTCGCGCTCCAAAAGTGCCGAACCAAAGGCGAGCAGCGAGGTAGCAACGACCACTTCTCCGGTCAGCGCCTGACAAGTCCAAGTGCCGCCCGCAAAAAGCCTCAACAGCAGAAGAACAAACAACAGGCAAGCGATGAACCCAAGAAGGGCAGACATCGATGTGGCGGGCTCTCCCTTTTCCGCGCCCAACGATCGCCCTCGGTCAAGCTGCCACTCTGCGCAGAGGTCATCGAACGAGGCCACATCAAGCTTGGTGAGGGCCCTGGCCTGCAAATTTCTCACAGTAGAAGGCTTGATTCCCATGCCCTGTGCAATCTCGGATGAAGAGAGACCTTGAAGGCGGCCCTCGACCGCCTCGCGCTCGCGGGACGAAAGCACGCTGAACACGGCGTCAAAACCTGTGCCGCGAAGGTTCTTCCCCGGCTCACCCTCGACAGCCACGGCTTTCTTGCCCCATAACGACGTGGTCAGCAGCAACGTCACGGACAAGGCGAGCAGGGCAAGACCCAAAGGCCCGGCAAGCGCGGCGTCGAAGCCCGCGCACGAAACCACCCAGCGGCATGCCAAGACGCCAATCGCCGCCCCACCCAGGCCCTCCGCACCAACCGTACTGGAAGCGGCGATTCCAAGCGCCAGCCATGCGCAAAACACAAAAAGCTGAGATATCCCGACGCCAGGCGTCCCCAACCTCAGCGGATGTACGCCCGGCCCGACCACACCTGCAAAGTCATAGGCAAGAACCTGCCACCACTCGCCCTCTGAGGCTGTGCCCAAACCGGAAAAGGAGGAGCGCGCAAGGGTAAGGCAGGGTTCAAGTCCAACGGAGAGGACGAGGGCCGCCGCGGAGAGCATGGAAAAGGCGACCACGAGCATCGCCGACCGGGCGAGCCCTTCCCCAGAGTCCTCGTCAACAGAATTGCGAAAGAACACCGCACAGGAAAAGGCGGCGGCCAGAGAGAGGAACGTCGCAATAAAGCTCAGGTAAACGGCCATCTCAGCATCAAGCGACAAGCCGCTCGCAAGGGAGGCGCCAAGCAAGGCCACATATCCCAGCGTCGAAACTACGCCAAAGGCACGAAGGGGTCGCGCAAATCGATCGCGCGCCGCAGGCCAGCCAAACGCAAACGCACGGCCGGCAAGCAGGGCAAAGGCCATGCAGGTCCTTGTGGGCGAGAAGGCCAGGGCAACTCCCCCGGCCGAGAACGCGCCCGGGAGCGACAGCACCGGAGGCAAGCCCATAAGCAGGGCAAACCACAAGCTCCAAGCCAACGTGGCCGCACTAGGGCGGCGCCAAAGACTTGTTGCCCGCACGCTGCCCATACCCTACGCAAGCTCCTCGAGTTGCTTTTGCCAGAGGGTGCAGACGGCGTCGCTGGGCATGCGGAGGTCGCCGCGCGGGCTCACGGCCACGCTGCCTACCTTGGGGCCGTCGGGCAGGCAACTGCGCTTGAACTGCTGCGAGAAGAAGCGCCAGTAGAACTTGCGCAGCCACTTGAGGGTCGTCTCGGCGTCGTAGGTGCCAACCGCGGCGTCGTCGGCGTCGGCGCCGGTGGCGTAGTTGCCGCCAAAGGCCTCGAGCGCCAGTCGGTAGACCTTGGCCGGCTCAAAACCGCAGCGCAACACGTTGTAGAGGAAGAAGTCGTGCAGCTCGTAGGGGCCCACGAGGTCCTCGGTCTTCTGGCTGATCTTACCGTCGCCGGTGGCCGGGAGCAGCTCCGGGGAGACGGGCGTGTCCAGCACGTCCAGAAGGACGTCGGCCAGAGCATCGTCCTCCCCCGCGCGGGCCTCGTCTGCCACGTAGCGCACGAGGTGGCGCACGAGGGTCTTGGGCACGCCGGCGTTCACGCCGTACATGCTCATGTGATCTGCGTTGTAGGTGGCCCAGCCAAGCGCCAGCTCGGAGAGGTCACCCGTGCCCACAACCAGGCCGCCCTCGCGGTTGGCCACGTCCATGAGGATCTGCGTGCGCTCGCGCGCCTG
>CAVJWS010000080.1:0-9142 GCA_963653485.1 Prevotella sp. CAG:279 | reverse complement strand
CGGTGGGGTTCTTGTTGGAGTTCTCCTGCTTGACCTCTTCGTTGTTGCACTCGATGAGCGAGAGGATCTTGTCGTCGGTGGTGTTGGACTGGCGCTTGAGGCCCTGGATGTAGCGATAGGTGATGTAGTTGCGCGCCACCGTGAAGGCGCCCTTGGCCATGATCTGGTCCTCGACCATGTCCTGGACCTCTTCCACCGTGACGGTGTGGCCGCAGGCGGAGGCCTCTGCCTCCACCGCATCGCCGGCGTCGACGACCTGCTGGTGCGTGAGGCGCTGCTCCACCGGGACCGTGATGTTGGCCCGCTCGATGGCGGAGACGATCTTGGTCACGTCGAAGGTGACCTCAGAACCATTGCGCTTCACGATCTTCATAGCAGCTCCTCTTTCTTGCATACCTCGCCCCTTGGCGTAAATTCGACAAGCAGCGGGGGAAGGTGTGGCAGGCGCCGCGACGGGCGCGGCGACTGATTAGATACTAGGGCTTCCATTTGCCAAGAATAGTCTTGACATTCTGCAAACGACACAATTTGCATGGTATGCCATCAAACATCAACACAATATCTTGTGTAAGCAGCATGTCGGCGAATTATGCTTCTTCTGCGAAGGACGAGATTTCCACAAAGGTTGCCGATGGTCTACCATGGGCAGGTCAAACAACGCGCAGCTAGCATAGCGCCCGCGCGCGCAAGAACAACAGGAGGCACCATGCCCAACGAGGGAAGCTACGAGGTCGCGCTCGAGCGCAGCAACCGCATCGCCGCCGACCTGCCCAACCACCCCGAGAAGTACACCATGCTCACCGGCGACCGCCCAACGGGCCGCCTACACCTGGGCCACTACTTCGGCACGCTCAAGAGCCGCGTGGAGCTGCAGAACATGGGCGTGCGCACCAACGTCCTCATCGCCGACTACCAGGTCATCACCGACCGCGACACCACCGAGCACATCCAGGACAACGTCTACAACATGGTAATGGACTACCTTGCCTGCGGCATCGACCCGGACAAGACCATGGTCTACGCCCACAGCGCCGTGCCGGCGGCAAACCAGCTCATGCTTCCCTTCCTCTCCCTCGTCTCTGAGGCAGAGCTGCAGCGCAACCCCACCGTCAAGGCCGAGATGGAGGCCTCGGGCCACGAGCTCACGGGGCTTCTCCTCACCTACCCGGTGCACCAGGCCTGCGACATCCTGTTCTGCAAGGGCAACGTGGTGCCGGTGGGCCGCGACCAGCTCCCCCACATCGAGCTCACGCGCACCATCGCCCGCAAGTTCAACAACCGCTACTGTAAGAAGGGCAAGCCGGTCTTCCCCGAGGTTGACGCCCTGCTCTCCGACACGCCGCTGCTGCCGGGCCTCGACGGCCGCAAGATGTCCAAGAGCTACGGCAACGGCATCTTCATCTCCATGACCGCGGAGGAGACGGCCAAGCGCATCAAGAAGAGCCAGACCGACGGCGAGCGCAACATCACCTTTGACCCGCAGAACCGCCCCGGTGTCTCCGGCCTGCTCTCCACCGCCGCCATCTGCACCGGCCGTGCGCCCGAGGAGATCGCCGCCGAGATTGGCATGGGTGGCGCAGGCGCCCTCAAGAGCTACGTCACCGAGGCCGTGAACGGCTACTTCGAGCCCATCCGCGAGAAGCGTCACCAATACGAGAATGATCTCGCCTACGTCAAGGACGTCCTGGCCGAGGGCAACCGCCGGGCCAACGAGATTGCCAACGCCACCCTCGAAGAGGTGCGCGAGGCCATGGGCATGAGCTACTAGGATTTCGAACAAACACCAGGTCAGACGGTTGACGAAGCGCCGTCCGAACCCAAAGGGGCGCCCGGTTCGCACATGCAAGCGAACCGGGCGCCCTTGGTTTAGGTGAAAGGTTTATCCTTCGAACTTCTCCGGGAAGAGCACGCCTTCCACCAGCTCGCAGGCATCGGCTATGCACAGGGGACAGGGTCGCAGAACGCCGTGGTCGCACCCCACGCCCTTGAGCTCACGACAGGTCACCGAGCCGTTCTTGTTGCCAAAGCGCTCGAGCAGCTCGCGCGAGATGGCATAGCTCTGCTTCTTGGAGGCCGGTGCCTCGAGGTTGGCGTCGCTCGTGATAAGGCCGGCCAGGTAGACCGCGCCGGAAAGGGCTCCGCAGGTGCCTTGCATGCCGCCCATGCCGAGGCCGAAGGCCTCCATGGAGCGGAAGGCCTCCTGCTCAGAAACCCCTACAAGGTCGCAGTAGGTGCAGGCCACGGCCTGGGCGCAGTTAAATCCGCGCTTGTGCAGCTCATCGGCCGCAGAAACCCTGGATTCCATGGTGCCCCCTACTCGGCGTCGGCCGGAAGAAGGCCCATGCCGAGCTTCTTGCCGCCCATGACGTGCATGTGGAAGTGCATGACCGTCTGGCCGGCGTCGGGGCCGGCGTTGGTGATGACTCGGTAGCCGCTCTCCTCAATGCCCTCGCTCTTCACGACCTCGCTCACGGCGTGGGCCATGGCACCAAGCGTCTGCCCGTCCACACCGTCACAGATGTTGGCGTGGTGGGCCTTGGGGATGACGAGCACGTGGGTGGGCGCCTGCGGCTCGAGGTCGCGGAAGGCCAGAACGGCGTCGTCCTCGTAGACGACGGTGGACGGAATCTCGTGGTTGGCAATCTTGCAGAAGATGCAGTCAGACATGGAGCTCCCCTATTCCTCGCTTGCGGCGGACGTGGTGTCCGGAGCGGCGACCTCGCTCGTGGAGTCAAGCAGGACCTGCACGCGCTGCTCTGCGCTAGTGAGGCGCTCGCGCAGGCTGCTCAGCAGCTCCACGCCGCGCTGGTAGCGCGCAAGGGCGTCCTCGAGCTCAAGCTCGCCGCTCTCCAAGGAGCGTACCACGCGTTCGAGCTCAACGGAGGCCTCCTTGAAGCTCAGCTCGTCAATTGCCTTTTCGGTGTTCTCGAGCGCCATGGCGCCCTCCTTATCCTCATGCCGCGACCGCGGCGAACCTTGACCCTATTCCTAGGCCTGAACGGACGTGACGTTGGCCGAGAAGGAGCCCGACCCAAGCCTCACGCTTACCTCCGAGCCGACCGAAACCTCGCTGGCATCGCCCAATACGTGACCCGCCTCGTCACATGCGATGGCATAGCCGCGTCCCAGCACCTTGAGCGGAGAGAGGGCGTCGAGCGTTGCGGCAAGGCGCCCCACCTGCGCCTCCTGCGCGCGCGTAAGGCGCGGGGCGACCTCAGCCAGGCGCGAGGTGAGCGAGGACACATCGCGGGACCTGCGTTCCACCGCGCGAGGCAGGGCGTCAAGCAACCGTTGCTCGGACTGCATGAGCGAAGTCTCGTAGTCGCTGATGACGCTCTTGAAGTCCCTCAGGCACCGGTGGGACGCGAGTGACTCGAGGCGCATGCGCTCCTGCGCCAGACGGTTTGAGAGCGAGCGCGGAAGGCCGGAGCCGCTTTGTTGGACCTGGCCCTCGCAGCCGGAAAGGATGACGCCCATTGCGCGGTTCATACGCTCGCGACGCCCGTTGATCTGAAGGACGATGTCATCGAGCGCGGGGGCAACGCATTCGGCGGCGGCCGTGGGCGTGGACTGGCGCCTGTCGGACACATAGTCGCAGATGGTGACATCGGGTTCGTGGCCAATGCCGGTGATGACGGGCACCGGGCAGCTCGCGACGGCGCGGGCGAGCGCCTCGTCGTTGAAGGTCATGAGGTCCTCGTAGGAGCCTCCGCCTCGCACGAGCAGGATGACGTCGGGCCTTGCCGCGGCGGCCACCCCAAGCGCGGCGATGATGCTCTGCTCGGCGCCCGGCCCCTGCACCTTGCAACCGGCACAGAGTATCTCCACCAAGGGGTTGCGCCTCTTCAGGGTGCGCTTCACGTCATCGATGACCGATCCCGAAAGGCTCGTGACGACGGCGACGCGAGTGCAAAAACGAGGGATGTACCTGCGCTCGCGGTCCATAAGGCCCTCGGCCTTGAGCTTTGCGTGCAACTCGGCCACCTTCTGGCGCAACAGGCCCTCGCCCGAGACGCAGACCTTGTCGGCTATGAAGCTCAGGCGGCCAGAGCCCTTGTAGACGTCAAACTTGCCGCTGAGCTCGAGCAGAAGACCATCCTCGAGCCTGATGCCGCTTGCCGCATAGACGCCCCTCCAGACGATGACGTCCATGCTCGAGACTTCGTCCTTGACCTGGAAGTAGCAGTGGCCAGACCCCTTGTTGGGGCCACGGAAGCCGGTGACCTCGCCGGTGACCACCAACCTTCCCATGCCGTTGACGCACTCCTTGGCGGCCAAGACGGCGCCGCTTACGGACAGCGGCTCGCCATGCGAGCGCGCCGAGCCAGAAGCAAAGGAGGCGTTACCGGTTGTCTCTGAAACGTCCCAGGCCATGTTCACCCTTCGTTTTCTCGCCATTGCAAGCAAGGCCGTCGCGGCCCCGCGCTACGTTTGCCAACTAGTATGCCCCTAAAGCCGGACATTAAAGGTTCAATGGCTTCTAGCCGTATCTAAGCGCCATCCTTGGCTGAAAGTCATAGAAGCCGGAGACAACGAAGCGCCGCGATTCCCAAAACTAGAACAACCCGTCTCATCGGCAAACGATGCGGCAAGATTCCAGCTCCAAGCCACGAGCGACAACGACGTCACGCCGAAAGGCAAGCGCACAGCGGCCCTAGAGAATCTCGACGCGCCCGTCCTTGACGGTGAGGCCGCAATTGCCCGCGAGCAGGCCCTCGAGCTTCTGCCCTGCCAGCTGGTAGCGCCAGCCCTCCGAAAGCGAAGAGCCGCCCTGGCCGTTGAGGAAGTCAAGCAGCTCGTCACGGGTGGCGATGAGCTGGGTGGCGACCCCGCTTTTCTCGGAGATGATGCGCAGCATCGCATACATGAGGTCGAGGACGCTTTCCTGCTCCGGCGTGGGGCGATTGCGGCGCGGAAGCGTCGGCAGGTCGCTCGAACTGCAAGAAAGGCCTCGTGAAACGGCGTGCACAAGCGCGTCGCCGTCCCGCTCGGAGAGCTGTTCGGTACCGCGGATGCGGCGCAGCTTCTGCACGTCGGCAGGGCCGCGACGACATACCTCAAGCAACACCTCGTCGGAAAGCACCCACTTGCGCGGGATGTCACGACGCTCCGCCATCTTCTCGCGCCAGGCGCAGGTCTCTCGGGCCACCGCAAGCTGCTTTCTGGTTAGCGTGTTCACGCGCTTGAGGTGCTTGTAGGCGTCCTTTGGGTCATGGCGGTAGTGCGCCGGGTCGAGCAGGGACTGCATCTCAGGGAGAACCATCTGGAGACGGTCCCTCTGCGTCAGCTCGTCAATCATCTGCTGGTAGATGCCAGGAAGGTAGCGCACGTCGTCCTCGGCGTAGCTCAGCTGCTCCTCGTCGAGCGGGCGACGGGACCAATCCGTGAGGCTCTCTGCCTTGGCGAGGTGCACGCCGGTGTAGGCCTCGACGAGCGGGCCGTAGCCCATCTGGATCCTATGGCCCAGGAAGGCCGCGGCAAGCTGGGTGTCGAACATCGGGGACGGAACGCAGCCCATGGCCCCGTCAATAACCTCGAGGTCCTGGCCACAGGCATGAAGCACCTTGGTGATGGAGGGGTTGGTAAAGAGCTTGGCGATGGGCGTGAGGTCTCCCACCGCAAAGGGGTCAACTGCCGCGATGTGCTCGGAAGAGGTTGCGAGCTGGATAAGGCACAGCCTTGGCCGGAACGTCTTCTCGCGCAAGAACTCGGTATCAACGGCGAGCACGTTTGAGGAGGCGGCCACTTCGCAGAAGCGCACGAGCTCCTCGTGAGTTGAAATGAACAAAGCGAACCCCTCAGCCCGCCTTCCCGCTTGGCGAGAGGCGAACGAAATCGGCTACCATGGCTTGAGCGGCGTAAAGCCGCACAGACAGGAGGATACCATGCGCTGCCTCATCGTACATAATCCGCGCTCGGGCTTTGGCTCAGACGCCATCTTTGCCTTCGAGCGCGAACTGGTCCGCTCCGGCGACGAATGCGTTCTGCGCATCCTTGCCGACGATGACGACTGTGGCCAGGCTCTCAGCGACGCCGAGGGCTATGACGTCGTGGTTCTTTCGGGCGGAGACGGCACCATCTCCAACCTTCTCCACTCCATACGCCACAAGGACGTGCGGACCTGCGTATTTCCCTCTGGTACCGCCAACCTGCTCTTTTCCAACATAGGCAACTCCCCCGAGCCGGCCGCACTTGCCAAGGCCTGCCGCTGGGGCGACGTGGCGACCTGCGACCTGGGAGAGGCGAACTGGAGAGACGAGGCCGGCCGCGAGCGGCGCCGCGGGTTCTCCATTATGGCAGGGACCGGCTTTGACGCCGAGCTCATGCGCGCGGCGGCCCCCAACAAGAAGGCCATGGGCGAGGTTGCCTACTTCATGGCCGCCCTGGCAGACCCAACGCCAAAGGTCGTCCACTACACCATCGACGTAGACGGCACCGTCATCGAGCGGGACGGAATCGCCTGTCTCGTGGCCAACAACGCCATGATCCAGCTCGACATGGAAGTAGTTCCCGGCTGCACCATGGACGACGGGCTGCTCGACGTCATCGTGCTCGAGGCCACCGTCACCGCACAGCTCATCCGGCCCCTCATCTCTGGCATCTTTGACCGCAAGGGCGAGCATGGGGCGCGCCCGCAGCTTGAGACGTTCCGGGGCAAGAACGTGAAGATCGTCGCCTCCGAGCCCATTCCCATGCAAATTGACGGAGAGGTCATCGAGGGTAGCGTCACGAGCTGGCAGGCAAACGTCATTCCGGGCGCCAACAACCTCATCGTCGACCCGCTGAGCCGCTACCAGCCCCAGACCCCCAGGGACACGCCGCTCTTTCCCGTCGCCAAGGAGCTCGCCTTCCCTGAGTAACAATTACGGACATGACGAAGGTTCGGCTTAGCCCTTCGCAAAATAACGAAGAAGGCCGGCGGGTTGAACCGTCGGCCTTCTTGCTTGCCATGCCTCCTGGGCCTTGGCTATCCCTTCTGGTGCTTGGAAACCGCGTCGATGATGCAGAAAATGACGGCGAGCGCCCAAAGCAGCAGATAATGCCAGGTGAGCTCGGTCTTGTTGACGAGGGCGATGACGCCCACGACGCTGATGAAGGCCGCGACGCAATAAAGAACGATGCTCGAGGCCTTGTCCGACATCTTCACGCGCTATCCCTAGCCCTCGGTGGAAAGGGCGATGCCCTCGAGGTACTTGCCGTACTCGGTCTTGGAGATCTTGGAGGCGAGGGCCAGCAGCTGGGCGCGGCCGATCCAGCCCTTGCGGTAGGCAATCTCCTCGATGGCGGCAATCTTGGTGCCCGTGGACTGCTGGACCACGCGCATGAACTCGCCCGCGTGGAACAGGTCGTCGACCGTGCGGGGGCTGAACCACGCAAAGCCCTCGGGGAGCGTGGTGGTATAGAGCTGCTTGTGCTCCATATACATGTGGTTGAGGTCGGTAATCTCGAGCTCGCCTCGGGCGGAGGGCTTGAGCTTCTTCGCATACTCGACGACCTTGTTGTCATACATGTACAGGCCGGTGGCCACGTAGTTGGTGCGGGCCTCCTCGGGCTTCTCCTCGATATAGGTCACCTTGTTGTGGGCGTCGAAGTCGATGACAGCATAGCGCTCGGGGTGCTTGACCTGGTAGCCAAAGATGGTGGCGCCCTTCTTGTGGGCCTTGGCCTCCTCGATGTTCGCGTCGAAGCCGGAGCCGTAGAAGATGCTGTCGGCCAGGACCAGGGCCACGGAGTCGTCGCCGATGAAGTCCTCGCCGATGAGGAAGGCCTGGGCGATGCCGTCGCGGCTCTCCTGGGCGGCGTAGGAGATGTTGAGGCCGAGCTGGGAGCCGTCGCCAAAGTGGGCGCGGTAGGCCTCGATGTCGGTCGGGTTCACGATAAAGAGGACGTCGCGGATGTCGGCCCTCATGAGGGTGGCCAAGGAGTAGTAAACGAGCGGCTTGTCGTAGATGGGCAGCAGGTGCTTGGAGCCGGAGAACGTCATGGGATAGAGGTGGGTGCCGAAGCCTCCGGCAAGGACGATGCCTTTCACGGGGTGAACCTCCTTGGGTCGCGTTGCAGTCAATTTATGAGTATAGCGCCGAGCGGAGCCGGGCAAACCCGCGATGTCCGCAGGCGCAAGCCCCCACGCGCTATACTTCCATGCGTATGTGAACGAACCAATAGGAGGACCTTTCATGTCCGACAACGCAAAGCCCGTCCGCGTGCGCTTCGCCCCCTCCCCCACCGGAAAGCTCCATGTGGGCGGGGCTCGCACCGCCATCTTTAACTGGGCCTTCGCCCGTGCCAACAATGGCGCCTTCATCCTGCGCATCGACGACACCGACCCCGAGCGTTCAACCGATGAGAACACGCAGGTCATCCTGCGCGCCATGCGCTGGATGGGCCTTGACTGGGACGAGGGTCCCGAGGTCGGCGGGGACTTTGGCCCCTACGCCCAGACCGAACGCCTCGAGCTGTACAAGCAGGCCGCCCAGAAGCTGTGGGACGAGGGCCGCGCCTACCCATGCTTCTGCTCGGCCGAGCAGCTCGCCGCCGACAAGAAGGCCGCCCAGGAGCGCAAGGACCCCTTCCAGGGCTACCAGCGCCGCTGCCGCGACCTTGACCCCGACGAGGCAAAGGCCCGCATCGCCGCCGGCGAGAAGTACGTCTTGCGCATCAAGGTGCCGGCCGACCGCGGAGACGTCGTCATCCACGACGCGGTCCACGGCGACGTCACCTTTGACGCCAAGGAGCTCGACGACTTCGTGATCTTCCGCTCCGACGGGACGCCCACCTACAACTTCGCCACCGTGGTGGACGACGCCGCCATGGGCATCACCCACGTCATCCGCGGCGACGACCACCTCTCCAACACCCCGCGCCAGGTCATGGTCTACGAGGCCCTCGGCGCCCCCGTGCCCACCTTCGCCCACATCTCCATGATCTTGGGCGCGGACGGCAAGAAGCTCTCCAAGCGCCACGGCGCCACCTCGGTAGAGGAGTTCAAGGACGAGGGCTACCTGCCCGACGCCTTCGTGAACTACCTCGCGCTCCTCGGCTGGTCGCCCGACGGCGAGACCACCATCGTCCCGCGCGACGTGCTGGCCTCCACCTTCTCGCTCGAGCGCGTCTCCAAGAACCCCGCCACCTTCGACCCGGC
>CAVJWS010000079.1:0-9714 GCA_963653485.1 Prevotella sp. CAG:279 | reverse complement strand
CGTTCAGGGGCGTGCGGACGTCGTGGCTCATGCGGCGCAGGAAGGTGGTCTTGGCGGCGCTGGCGCGCTGGGCCTCGAGCGCCTTCTCGCGCAGCTTCTCTTGGTAGGCGAGCTCCTGGCGTTTCACGAAGTCGATGTCGTGAATCACTACGACCGCAGCGTTTACCTCGTTGTTTATGCGAGATTGCTCCGTAACGATGAGCTGGCGCCAAAGGCCCTGGTGGTTTTGGTACACAAAGTTGGCGCGGCCTTCCTCGCTGAGCTTGTCCGAAAGCGCCTCGAGGTCAAATAGCTCGCGATACTGTGCGTAGAAGTTGGGGTTGAGGTACTTGAGGCCTGCAAGCTCAAGTACCTCGGTGGCCGTCTCGCAGCCGGCCACGGTCTGCTCTACGTAGCTGGGCAGCTGCATGGCCTCGAAGGTGTTCTTCCTAAGGTCGAGCTGGCCTACGAGCAGCGTTGCCTTGGTGGCGGTCTTGTACATGTCGAGGTAGAGCAGGCTTGCGGCATCGCCGCTCGTGCGCTTTTGGCTCAGGCGAACGCCGACGATGCCGGCCACCAGCACGTTCGCAAGGTCGGGCGTGGGCGCTCCGTGGGTTGCGAAGGCGAGGTTGGCCGCGGCAAAGCAAAGGTATGCCGCGGCCGTGGAGGCAACGACGTCCTTGGGCCTGGCGTCGAAGACCACGGGCAGGGTGACGAAAACGAGCGCGGTGACGACGCTCATCTCGCTTGGTTGGATAAAGACGTCGAACCAGATGGCGAAGGCGTACCAGGTTGTGGAGAAGAGGGCCGTGAGCAGGTATGAGGTGCGCAGCTCGTCGCCCTTGGCGACGCTGCTCGCATCAAAGAGGGCGATGAGGCCAAACGAGACCACGGCGATGGCGAGCGGGATTGCGTCGGAGACGCTGGCCCCAAAGAAGGCGCCGTGGGCGGCAAAGATGGCGATGGCGATGAGGATGCTGAACGCCGAGTCCGGACCGACGACGGCGATGTTGCGCGCCGCCAGGTCGCTGAGGTGCTGCGGGCTTTTGCTATAGACCTGCCACTGGGTATCATCAAATCCCAGATTGAGCCATCTCTTGACGCTGCTCAGCAACTCGCCCTCCTTTCGGCAACCTTACAAATTATAGGGATGGGCGCCGGGTTGGGGGAGTGCCGGACGGCCCGTATTCGCAGACGGATGTAAGGACTTCGTATGCTCGACGCTGACCACTGCCTTTGTCGCCCGTCCCGTGTGGGGCTTGTGAACTTGGCGAGTGGCTACGGGCGCGGCGCGGTGCAGCTGCTCTTGGATGACCTTTCCGAGGCGGGCGGCGTCTATGAGCGCCTCTCCGGCGTGGCCGAGCCGGTTGAGTTTGGCGTGTCGGGACCTGCCGATGTCTACGTGCTGGGCTTTTTTGCCAAGGACGGGGCCACGGCAGGCGAGGGCAGGGTTGTGGACGATCGCGCACATGGCGTGGGGCGAGCGCCTGCCGTCGCTTCTGGAGACGACGCTGCGGAGGAGTTCGTGCCTGAGTCCGCGCGGGGCGTCGAGCCCGCCTCTGATGAAGGCCTGACGGGCGAACCCGGGGACAGTCTCGCGACCACGCTGTCCCGCCTCGAGCCGGGCGCCCAGGTCTACGCTGTCGTCTGCTGTGAATCCCGTAGGGCGGTCGAGGCCCGGTTTGCTTTCTTCGAGCTAGAGGAACAATGCGTGGAAGCTGGCCTTTTATGGTGCGGTGGCATGTCGGTTCCAGGTGCGGCGAACCTGCCTCGCGTGTGGGATAAGCCTCGCATGGGCCGGGCCCGCCGCGGGGTCTCCGAGGCAACGGACGAGCTGCTCCTCGCAATCCGCTGCGGCGAGCCGGCCGGAACGATCGTCGTGCGGCCGCGCCTTGCCTGGCGCCTGAGCTAACCCCACACGAACTGGTGCGGCACGGCTCGCCTGCGCCAACGACTCAAAGATGGCCCGGCGCCTCTGTCTTTCGCCCGTCCGCTTCGGGGCGGCGGGGCCAACGCGGTCCGTCTGTCCTGCTGCCGCTGCCCTAACTCTCCAAGAAATCTTGCACGAGTTGGCGGTAGCGCTCGTGCTGCTGGGGCGTCCAGGTGCCCATGTCGTCCGAGGTCAGGAGCACCTTGCCGCAGGTGGCGTCGGTCGCAAGCATCTCGGCGCGCTGGGCGTCGCTCAGCGCCACGTCGTCGCGCAGGAAGAAGACGTCGGGGTCGCAGCCGAAGACGCGGCCGTTGAGGTGCGCGCGCCCGCGCGCGTTGGCGAGGCTGTTCTTGGTGCTCACGCGCTCGCGGTGCATGAGGCGCATGTGCGGCTTGTCGTCCCAGTCCAGGCCCACGTCACAGCCGATGCGGCAGTACTCGCAGGTACCAAAGGCGCTTGCGAGCGGCACACCGCAGAGCAAGAGGCGCGTGCCCGGCTTCACGGACCCGCGGATGAGCGCGATGGCATCGGCCATGAGCTGGCCGCGGTTGAGCCCGGCGTGGGGCACCATGCAGGCGGCAAAGAGGAAGTCGAGCTTGAGCAGGTCGTAGCCCCACTCGTAGGTGACAGTGCGCAGGCATTCGGCCACATAGGCCCTTACCTCGGCGTTCTGCGTGTCGAGGATGTCCGCGCCGCTCCAGTTGAAGTTGGAACCCGGTGCCTCCCCCATGATCCACTCGGGGTGCTCGGCGGCCAGCTGGCTCTCGCGCTCGCAGATGAAGGGGGCGAGCCAGATGCCGGCGAGATAGCCCTGCTCGTGCGCGGCCGCGGCAACCGGGGCCATGCCACGGGGGAACTTCTCCGGATCGGGCTGCGTCCAGTCGCCCACCTTGGCGTAGCCGTCGTCCACTTGGAACAGTAGGTCGGCACCGTCATGCGAAAGCTCGCCGAGCGTGCTTGCGAGACCCGCAAGGTCGCTGAGCAGGCATTCTTCGGTGATGTTGTCATAGTGGCGGTACCAGCTCGTGTAGCCGATGAGCTTGTTGGCGGGCAACGCCTTCACGCCGGCGCACGCAAGCCAGGCGTCAAGCTGGCTGCCAAGTTCTCCCTCACCCACATACAGGCCCATGAGCTCGTACGTCTCGCCTGTGGCCAGCGCGCGGGCCGGCGGCTCCTTCTCAAAGTTGACGAGGCTCTTGTAGACGTTCTCGCGGACGGTGGTGAAGCCGTTGTTGTCATCGAGCGAGCCAAAGAGCAGCACCTTTTCGGCATAGCGCAGGTAACCGTAGGTAAAGCCGTGCTGCAGGCCCGGCAGGGGGTCTGCGCGGGTGAAGCGGTAGTCGCCCGCCCAATCGAGGTTGTAGCTCCTCACAAGCGCGCCCGGAACGCGGCTGAGGCCGGGCATGCGCGCCCAGGGGCTGCGCTCGCGGCTGTCGGTCCACGACTCATATCCGTTGAGGTAGATGGCCTCGGCGCCACGGACGTCGCAGGCGAGCGTGGCCACGACGGAGTTCACCTCAAGCTCGCGGGTGGGCGTCACGAGCACGCGCCAGGTGCCGCCCTCACGTCGTGTCGCAAGCCCCAGCTCGTGCGCCGCTCCCGCGGGCCGTGCGTCACCGGCGACGTCAACCTCAACGTGGCGACGCTCGCCCTCGGCCACGTACTCAATTCGCAAGCTCAGCTCTGCTCGCATGGCAACTCCTTCGCTATTCCTGCTCGCCGTTCCCGATGACCTCGAGCACGCGCTTCTCGCGATACCGCGTGAAGACAACGGCCGCCACCAGGCAGAACGCCGTGGCCACGAGTGCCGTGGCGCGGTAGCCGGTCTTGCCGGCGGTGGAGATGGACGTGAAGAGGATCATCGCGACCGTCTGGCCCAACGTCATGCTGAAGGTACGGGCCGCGTAGAACATGCCCTCGCGGCGCTCGCCGGTCTCTTTGGCGTCCGCCTCGGCGATGTCGGCGAGGACCGCCTGCGGCAAGATTCCCAGCACGGCCATGGGGATGGCGGCCAGCACGGCCACGGCCACGCCCCAGACCATCGCGGGGATGCCAAACTGGCCGCAGGCGCTCGTGACGGCAAAGGCCACGCAGAAGAAGAAAAACGCAAAGACCACGAGCTTCTTCTTGCCCATGCGCTTGGCCAGCATGTTCACCGGCGCGTAGAAGACGAGCGACACTAGCGTCATGAGGGCAAAGAACACGAAGGTCATGGAGTCGTCAAAGCCCATGAGCTCGGTGATGTAGTAGGGAAGGCCCGTCTGGAACATCGTGATGGAGACCCAGTACAGCACGTCGGAGAGCTCAAAGACCTGGAAGTCGCGGTTCTTGAAGGTGCGCACCACAGACTGCCCCATGGGGGTGGAGGAGGGCACGGCCTCGCCGCAGGCCTGCTTCTCGTCGATGCCAAAGGCCGGCACCAGCATGCAGGCGATGGCGATGATCGCCAGGATTCCCACGGTGGCGCGGAACGACCACACGGCGCCGAGCGCTGGCTCGAGCAGCCCGTCGATGGCGGTGACGAGGTAGGCCATCGCCGTGCCGATGAAGTAGGTGACCGAGATGTAGGTGGAGAGGTTGATGCGGTCCTTCTGGCTGCGGCCGAGCTCGGGGATGAGCGCGTTGAACGGCGTGCAGTAGAGGGAAAGCGTGATGTAGAACAGCATGAGGCTCACGAACAGGGCGATGTTGTTCACCGGCGATTCGCCGTCAACCGGCGAGACGAACACGATGACCGTCATGAGGCCAAAGGGCACCGCGGCGTAGCGCATGAAGGGGATGCGGCGTCCCAGGCGGTGCTTGCACGAGTCAGACTTCGAGGCGATGAAGGGGTCGATGAAGCCGTCGAGCAAGCGGCCGCAGGCCGTGATGCAGCCGATGACGGTGAGGCCCGCAAAGACCACGCCCTGGGTGATGAAGACCTTCATGCCCTGCGAAAGCATGGACTCGCTCGGCATGTAGTAGTACACGAGCCAGTTGCTGATCACGCCCGAAAGGATGGCCCACCCAAGCTGGCCCACGGCAAAGAGGCGCAGGTTGCGCTCGTTGCTGGAGGCTCCAGCGGTCTCGCTGTTCTTGCCCATCAGTCTCTCCTTGTCCTTAAGCGGCATATAACCGCTGTTCTGCGAGGTGGTTTGGTGCGGTGCGGGGTGGTTTGCCTTGAGGTGCGGGCGGCTGGCCTTGATTCTCCCTGCTTCGACTCGCCACCGAGTGTCTCGCCGCGCCGTTTCGATGCTCCGTGGCCGCTCCTGCGCGATTTGCCGCGACGCTTCGTTTCGTTGCTTTGCGGGTACCCGGCCCCGCGGCGCTGTTGCTTAGAGCGAGGTGGCCGTGAGGGTGCACTTGGCCATGAAGATCAGGTAGTTGAGTTCGGTGCGCACGTTGCCAAAGTCATCCGAGGGGATGACCTCCCCGCGCGAGAGCTTCTGCGCCGTGCTGGTGAGGGCGTGGGCAAGGGCGTGGTAGAAGGTGGGGAAGTCCACCATGCAGGTGACCGAGCCGTCTTCGAGACCCAAGCGGTAGGCGTCATAAAACACCGGGTAGAACGAGTCGACTTCAGCGCCGTAGACCACGAGGCAGGCCGGCTCCACGTGCTCGGAGACCACCACGTGGTCGAGCTCGTCCAAAAAGCGCATGAAGTCGGCGCGCTTGAGGTAGGTGTCGCGGTAGGAGCACAGTAGGCTGTCCAGGCGGGCAAGGCCGCTGAGCGCGGCAAAGTCCGGCGAGGCCACGAGGGCCTGGATGTCCTCGTTGAGGCTGCGCCACAGCGAGGTGGCGGCGAGGATGGCAAGGTCAATCTTGGTGGAGAAGCGTCGGTAGAGCGTGGCCACGCCCACCTGGGCGGCGTTGGCAATCTCGGTCATCTTCACGTCGGCGATGCCGCGGGCGAGAAACACCTGAGCCGCACACGAGACGATGGCCTCGTCACGAGGCGAGAGCGTGGCCGGGTCGAGCGGGGAGGGCGCGGGGGCAGCCTGTGAGGCGGCTTCGCCCGACTTCGGGGCGGTGGCGTTCTCAGCCGTCGACGCGCAGGGCTTGTCCGTGCTTGCGTTTGTCCGTGGGGTCGCCGCGGTCCCTTTGTCAACTTGCGTGGCGGGCTTGCTCGCTTTCGAGCCTGACTTCGGGGCAGCCTGCTTGCCGTTAGCAGTGCTCGAGACTTCTACCTGCTGTTTATTGGCGTTCTTCTTCGCTGAGGCCATGTGGCAGCCCTTCGATAACTGATAGCCTGTCTATCAGATTGATAGTCACGCTATCACCCACCCTGCGGGCGGTCAACACACCTTCGGCTTTCGGCAAATCTAATTCGGCAGAACGACTTGCCTAGCCCTCTGACGTGGGCTTTTGGGCTTCACGTTTGCGAGCGGCCAGCCAAATCTGCCCTGCGGGGAGTTGGGGCGGCCTGCGTTGGCAAACGTTGTCTACGCGTGGATAACCGCAGCTTAGGCGGGAAACTCATAGTGAAATGCTAGGTTGAAGCCGCGGGGGCGGCGCGCGTATCGTGAGCCTAAGACCCCAACCAAAAGGAGAGCCCATGAGCGAGCAGAGCATCGGAACCACCTGCGTGCAGGGCGGCTATCGCCCCGGCGACGCGGAGCCGCGCCAGGTGCCGATCTACCAGTCCACCACCTGGAAGTACGACACCTCCGAGCACATGGGGCGCCTCTTTGACCTGGAGGAGTCCGGCTACTTCTACAGCCGCCTGCAGAACCCCACCTGCGACCTCGTTGCCGCCAAGATCGCCGAGATGGAGGGTGGCGCCGCCGCCATGCTCACGAGCTCGGGCATGGCCGCCAACTTCCTGGCCGTCTTCAACCTCGCCGGCGCGGGCGACCACGTGGTGGCAAGTTCGGCCATCTACGGCGGCACCTACAACCTGCTCGCCCACACCATGGGGCGCATGGGCCTCACCTGCACCTTTGTGGCGCCCGACTGCTCCGACGAGGAGCTCGAGGCCGCCTTTGAGCCCAACACCAAGCTCGTCTTTGGCGAGACCATCGCCAACCCGGCGCTCGCGGTTCTCGACATCGAGCGCTTTGCTGCGGCCGCCCACGCCCACGGCGTGCCGCTCGTGGTGGACAACACCTTCCCCACGCCCGTGATGTGCTGCCCCATCGAGTGGGGCGCCGACATCGTCACCCATTCCACCACCAAGTACATGGACGGCCATGCCGCCTACATCGGTGGCGTCATCGTGGACGCGGGCAAGTTCGACTGGATGGCCCACGCCGACAAGTTCCCCGGCCTCACCACGCCAGACGTTAGCTACCACGGCGTCACCTACGCCGAGAAGTTCGGCCTTGAGGGCGCCTTCATCACCAAGGCGACCGCCCAGCTCATGCGCGACCTCGGCCCCATGCAGAACCCGCAGGCGGCCTTCTTCCTCAACAGCTCGCTCGAGAGCCTGCATGTGCGCATGCCGCGCCACTGCGAGAATGGCCTAGCCGTGGCCACCTATCTGAGCGAGCACCCCAAGGTGCGCTTCGTGAGCTACCCCGGCCTTGTGGGCGACAGGTATTACGAGGTGGCGCGCAAGTACATGCCGAACGGCACCTGCGGCGTCGTGAGCTTTGGCTTTGAGGGCGGGCGCGCCGCGGCCGAGACCTTCATGAAGAACCTCAAGCTCTGCCAGATCGCCACGCACGTGGCCGACGCCCGCACCTGCTGCCTGCACCCGGCCAACGCCACGCACCGCCAGATGAACGACGCCGAGCTCGAGGCCTGCGGCATCAGCCCCGACATGGTGCGCCTCTCGTGCGGTCTTGAGGATTCCGCCGACCTCATCGCCGACATCGAGCAGGCGCTTGCCGCCTGCTAGAAGCGCGCTTAATCGCAGAAAAATGCGCCCCCGTGGTTGGATTCCACAGGGGCGCATTGCGCTCGGCAGCCTTCTACGCGCTCGGCGCGATCTTGAAGGCGATCGAGTACTGGTTGATGAGCGGGGCGCTCCGGCTAAAGAAGACGCGGCCCGCAACGGGGGAGACGAGTTGGTCCTTAACGTGGCTGTCGAAGGTGTCGAGGACCTCGGCGAGCACGGTGCCCGCCTCGACGGCCTCGCCCGGGCGAACCTTTGGCAGGAAGATGCCGCCCGCGTGCTCGCTTCGCACGTCCACGAGCGCCGACTCGTCGATGTGCAGCGGCGATGCGCAGGCGCCGCGCTCGGCCAGCTCGGCCCCTGCACCCGCCGCCGCGCCCGTGCCCTCGGCAAGCACCTCGCACCCCTCGAGCGCTTCCTCGCGCACCGCGCCGATGCGTACCAAGAACCGCACGATGCCGTCCTCGGCCTGGCGCGCGCTCGCGGCGTCGATCGATCCGGTCTCTTTGCTGAACAGCGAGAACGCGTGCGTGTCCCACACCTGCCAGTTGTAGTTGAGCGTGGTGGTGTCGAAGGTCGAGGGCTCGCGCATGAGCACACACGGCATGCCGAAGAGCTCGGCGAGCTCGCGCGACTCTTGGCTGAGCTCGCCCTCGTCGGTGATGCGCACGTGGGGGAGGAACCGTCCGCGCAGGTAGAAGCTCGCGAGCTGGATGCCGAACGGGTAGCCCTGCACGGCCTCGAAGAGCCCGGCCGCGATGCGCTGGGTGGTCTCGCCCTTGTCGTAGCCCGGAAACATGCGGTTGATGTCGGTGTTGTCCACCGGCCAAAAGCGCTTGTGGATGTTCATGGAGAAGGCGTTCACCGACGGGATGACGACGATGCGCCGGCCGGGGTCCAAGAGCCCTGCCTCCTCGAGCGCACAGAGCCGGGCCACGAGGCGGCTCGCGATGAACGTCTGCTGCACCTCGTTGCCGCGCATGGAGCCCACCACGGCGCAACAGGGGAGCGCGCTGGGCTCGCCGAACTCGGCCGCGCGGATGGAGAGCGACTCGCGATAGGGCGTCTCGAGCGTAAAGAGGGTCTTCTCGATCACTACTGCTCACCTTCCAGGATGCGGCCCAAGAGCGAGCCGGGGTAGACGACGGGGTATTCGCGCAGGGTAAAGAGGAGGCCCGAGGTGGGGGCCACCACGCGTTGGGCGACCTCGCCGGTGAGCGGGTCGGCCACGATGCCGATGAGCTGGCCCTCCACGACGGGGCAGCCGTGCTCGGCGCGCGGCAAAAAGACGCCGCCCGCCTCGGCGTTGAGGTAGCTCACGGCGCCGTCGCGGCTCACGATGGGCGCGCGGTAGGAGCGGAACGGGCCCTCCCACATGCCCAGGTGCGCGGCCATGCGCAGGATGCCGTCCACCAGGCGCTCGCCGTACTCCTCGGTGATGCGCATCCCGACGCCGGTCTCCACCACGAAGGTCTTGGTGCCGATCTCGTTCAGGGCGTAGGCGAGGGTCGACTTGAGCACGGTGGAGCTCGCGTGCACCCATACGAAGTCCACGTTGAGGAGCGGTGCCAGCGGCAGCAGGTCGTCGGCGGTGATCTCGTTCACGCGCACCTGCGGCATCTCGCGCAAGAAGATGTTGCTCGCGTGGATGTCGATGGCGGCCTCGGCCCCGCGGATGTCGTCGATCACGGCGGCGGCGAGGGTCTCGGTCACGTCTCCGTGAGCATCGCCCGGGAACGTGCGGTTGAGATCCACGTCGAACATCGGGACGCTCCGCTCGATGCAGTTGATGCCGAGCGGGTTGATGGCGGGGTAGATGTCGATGGTTCCGGTGAGGAGCTCGGGGTGCTCGTTCAGGCGGCGCGCGAGCTCAAAGGCGACGTATTGCCCCTCGAGCTCGTCGCCGTGCACGCCCGTCACCACGGCGATGCGCTTGCCCTCGGCGCCCGCTGCGCTTCCGGTGCCGACGATGCGGTTCTTCTGGATCATCAGG
>CAVJWS010000078.1:0-9952 GCA_963653485.1 Prevotella sp. CAG:279 | reverse complement strand
GACGCCGCCGCCGAGCACGGTGACGAGCAGGTCAAGATCTGGCGCCGCTCCTTCGACATCTGCCCGCCCGAGCTTGAGGCCGGCGACGAGCGCGACCCGCACGTCCAGGAGCAGTACCGTGACGTCGCTCCCGACCAGCTCCCCCTCACCGAGTGCCTCAAGGACACCATCGCCCGCGCCTGGCCGTTCTTCGAGGACGAGATTCGCCCGCAGATGCTCGCCGGCAAGCGCGTCCTGATCGCCGCCCACGGCAACTCCCTGCGCTCCCTCGTCATGAAGTTCGAGAAGCTGACCCCCGAGGAGATCCTCGAGGTCAACATCCCCACCGGCGTGCCGCTGGTCTACACCTTCGACAAGGACTTCAACGTCATCGACAAGCAGTACATCGGTGACCCCGAGACCATCGCCGCCAAGATCGACGCCGTCGCCAACCAGGGCAAAGCCAAGAAGTAGCGTCTGATCAAAACGTATCCCGACGGGCCCCGGTGGGGCGCCTCGGAAACGTCCTCGCCCGCATGCAATAGCGGGCTGCAGCCAACAGCTGCTGCGGAATGTTTCCTACGGCGTCCCACCGGGGCCCTGACGTTTTGGTGCGCCCGCGGGAACGGAGGTACGAGCGCATGGCTAGCCTAGCCGCTTGGCTTGGTCGTCCCAACGTTTCCCGCGGAGCCCCACCGGGGCCCTGACGTTTTGGTGCGCCCGCAGGAGAACGAAATGGGCGCGCGGCCTACATAGTCGTAGGCCGCGCGCCCGGGATAAGCTGTCGGCAACGGGCGGGGTTGCGCCGTTGCGAGGTGAGTGATGCTAGTCTCGGCGGGTGCGGGTCACGAAGAGGCCGGTGGTGAGGGTGGCGATGCCGGCCAGGGCGCTTGCGAGCGCGGAGGGAGTGGCGTCGCCGGTCTGGGGCAGCTTGCCCGTGGGGGCCTTGCCCTTCTCCTGCTTCTTGCTGGCCTGCTTGGTGCCAGGCTTGGTGACGGAACTCACCTCGGCCTCAAAGGTGCTGAGGTTTGCGAGCTGCTCGTTCACGTCGTCGCTGGCGGGCGTCGTCATGGTGACGACGGTCTTGTAGTCGCCGCCAGCCTTGGCAAGCAGGTCCTCGGCCTCGTCAATCTCGGCCTTGAGCTCGTCGTACTCGGCCTGCGTCATCCACTGCTTGTCAGTTGCGACGTCCTTGCCGTCGGCACTCACGACCACGCTGGCAAGCAGCGACTTGGCGTTGGCGATGGCCTCCTCGAGCTGGCTCAGCTCGTCCACGCTCGCCCAGTCCTGGGCCTGCGCGTAGGCCTTGATGGGCTGGTTGTCGAAGACGTTGCCCTTGTTCTTCTCGGCCAGCGCGGCGGTCACGAGCGACCAGTCGGTCCAAGACTCGTTGTTCGCCGTCTCGACCGAGGCCTCCGTCCAATCGCTGACCGAGGAGGTCACCCAGCTCTCGCCGGCGTTGACCTTGGCGACGAAGCCCGCCTCCCATTCCGCGCTAATGACATAGTTTCCGTTTTCGTCGAGGGTCCGCTCGACCTCGGTGGTCACCGCCGTGTTGCAGTTGGTCGGAACCGAGTAGACCCACGACCCGTCCTCGGCCCGGTGCTTCTGCGTGACAACGACCGAGTAGCGCTGGCCTTGGCGCAGGGCAATCCAGTCGGCGTCGTCAATCTTGTAGCGGTGGTAGCCGGCGTAGTCGTAGATGTCGTTGGCCGAGAAGACCTTGCGGGAGTGCTCGGAGTCGGTGGGGTCCGTGGCCTGCCCGTCCAGCAGGTAGACGTCGTAGGTGACGGTGGTGTCGGGCGAGGTGGTCTCGCACCAGAGGGCCCGCACCGCCATGTCGGCGTCGGCCGTGAAGATGTTGGCGGCGCTCACCTGGTTCTTAAAGGTGCCGCAGGTCGTGCCGCCAACCGGCAGGTAGTCGTACTGGTCGATGATGCGTCCGGTGTCGGAGCCGACGTTTGAGATGGAGAGGTCGAACTCGTAGGTCTCAAAGCCGGTGGCGGACCTGTCGTAGTACGAGACATAGAAGTAGCCGGTGTGGTTGCCGTCCTCGTCCTCAAGGCCCCACTCGGGGGTCAGCACCTGGCCGTTGGGGAAGTCCTCGGTCTGGGAGCCAAAGCTGTTCTTGACGATCCAGGCGCCGTCACCCTCCGGCAGGTTGTTCACGCCGTCGCTGAAGTTGGTGCGCGAATAGGAATCGTCGTAGCCCACGATGGTCACGCCGTGGTTGAGGGCCTCGGTCTCGTCATAGGTGTAGTGCGCCCAGTTCTTGTTGGTGTAGGTCACCTGGCCGGGGACCGCAGCGTCGCCGGGGGCCTTTGAGTCGGAGTGGAACGACATCGCCACCGCGCGGCCGGCGTCGAGCTCGCTTTTGATGGCGGCCACGGCGTCCATGTCCGTGCCCTTGTAGACGCCGTTCTCCATGATGCGCGTCTCGGGCAGGATGTTGCCGTCCGTGAACTCATAGAGCGACTTCTGCCACAGGCTCTCGTCCACGCTCCAGTCCGAGTAGGCTTCCTTGGAATCCTCGGTTGCGGTGCCCTTCGTCGTGTAGGCGCCCGCATAGCAGGCCTTGGTGCAGGTAGCGCCCTTTGCGCGCCACTCGGCCAGTTCCTCCTCGGTGGGGTCGTCGAGGTTGAACGTGACCGGGCCCTCCTCGCCGTCGATGAGGTTCTCGCCACTGACGGTCCACCTGACGATGCCCTCGGCGTTCTTGTACGGCGCGTCCGACTCCGCCACGGGGCCGATGCCCGCGGCAAACGCCCCCGAGACGTAGGTGAGGGTTCCGCCCGTGTCGATGCCGCGGTTGGGGTCCTTGGAGGTCGAGTAATAGCCCTCCCCCGCCTGTGCCGCGCCCGCCACGCTCTCGGGAACGCCGGTGCGGCTATACGTGAGGGCCGCGACCTGCAGCTCGGAGAGGTCGAAGCCGGAAAGGTCGATCCCCTGCGCCTTGGCCTGGGACAGGATGCTCGTCTCGCTTGCGGAGATGCCGGCGAACGCCCAGCAGGTCTGCCAGGGCGACTGGTTCTTGACCGAGGTCACGACGCCCCTGGCGCGAAGGTCAACCGACGCGCCGACCGAAGTGCCGCTCGCAAGAGCAAGGTCCGCGCTGAGACTAGAGGCCTGCGCCTGGGAATCTTGGCCGCCGTCCTGCGAAGCAGGCTCAGAGGTCTGTGCCTGGGCGTCCGAGGCGGCGTCCTGCTGGGCGGAGGTGGCAGCTACGTTCTGGGCCTGGTCCGCAGCGAGGTCATCGGCGAAGGCGGGAACGATGCCGCCGGCGCAGATCGAGGCCGCCAGGCCAAGCGAAAGGCCGGCCGTCACGGCGCGGCGAGCAAAGTTCGGAACCCTCTTCTTGGCAATCATGGCGAACCCGCCCTTCTGCCCCCAAAAGGGCGGAGCACTGTGTAATCTCACCCAATAAGCAGCCAAAATGCAGCCAACTTCAGCAAGGGTACAGCAAGCTAGCGGCCACAAAACGCAAAATAGTTGCAAACGTCAGAAGACCGGGGCGCAAGCGCGCGGGTCGCCGCGCCCCGCCTCCCCTTCGCTTTTTTGTTAGCCTTGGTGAACTACAGGGGACTTGCTGGGGTTTTCGCCTATACTTAGGTAAAATTTCCCCTCCGATGAAGGCGGCAGCATGGCCTATATCGAGTTCAAGGACGTCGTGAAGACCTACGGCTCCGGCTCCACGCAGGTAAACGCGCTCGACGGCGCGAGCTTTGTCGTGGAGCGCGGCGAGCTTGCCGTGGTGCTGGGCGCCTCGGGCGCCGGCAAGACCACCGCCCTCAACATCCTGGGCGGCATGGACACGGCCACCTCGGGCAGCGTGGTGGTTGACGGCCGTGACATCACCGCCGCCAACGAGACGCAGCTCGTGGAGTACCGCCGCGCCGACGTGGGCTTCGTCTTCCAGTTCTACAACCTCGTGCCCAACCTCACGGCGCTGGAGAACGTTGAGCTCGCGGCCCAGATTTGCCCCGACTCGCTCGACGCCGCGCAGACGCTGGAGAAGGTTGGCCTCGAGAAGCGCCTGGCCAACTTCCCCGCGCAGCTCTCGGGCGGCGAGCAGCAGCGCGTCTCCATCGCCCGCGCCGTGGCCAAGAACCCCAAGCTGCTGCTGTGCGACGAGCCAACCGGCGCGCTCGACTACCAAACCGGCAAGCAGATCCTGCAGCTGCTCCAAGACACCTGCAGAAACGACGGCATCACCGTCGTGCTCATCACGCACAACTCGGCGCTCGCCCCCATGGCCGACCGCCTCATCCGCTTCAAGAGCGGCCGCGTCACCGAGATGCTCCAGAACCCTAACCCCACGCCCATCAGCCAGATTGAGTGGTAAGCCCCAGCACGGAAAGCCCAGCCCATGCGCCCAGTCATCGTCACCGACACGCTTAGGACCATCAGCGCGAGCAAGCGCCGCTTTGCCGCCATCGCGGCCATCTGCGTGCTTGGCACCACCATGCTCGTGGGCCTCACCATCGCCTGCCGCGACCTGCGCCTCACCGCAGACGAGTTCTTTGACGCCCAGCGCCTCTATGACGTAAGCGTGCAGTCGACCCTGGGCCTTTCCAGCGCAGACGTCGACGCCTTGGCCGCCCTCGACGGCGTTGACGAGGCGCAGGGCGCCTACTCCGAGACGGCCTATACCGAGGTGGACGGCGCCAAGACCTCCGTGGACGTGCGCTCGTTTGCCAAGGACGGCATGAACCTCCCCTACCTCGTAGAGGGCCGCCTGCCCAACAGCGCAAGTGAGGTCGCCGTCACCGCCGAGTACCTCGAGGCCACGGGCAAGCGCATCGGCGACACCCTCACCTTTGGCACGAGCGCCGAGGAGGCCACCTGGGCAGAAGACGACGCCTATGAGGATCAGGAAGAGAAGGCGCAGGAGCTGCTCGACAAGGTCAACGACGGCGACGGCATCGAGCTTTCGGACGATGAGCGCGAGTTGCTCGAAGACCTCAGCGCCGCCGACGTCGCGCGCGCCGCGCAGGAAGACGGCCTCGACCTCACGCACTACGGCACCCTCACAGACGAGCAGGTATCCGACCTGCTCACCGACGCCTACGAGGGCCGCTTTGACGACCTCTCCTCCTCCACCGAGACGGGCGAGGAGACCGAGCTGTTCGCCCGCCACACCTACACCATCGTCGCGAGCGTCATCGACCCCATGAGCGTCGCGGCCAAGAACGGCTCGAGCTCGTTTAGGGCCACCGGCGCCAAGTACGGCTTCTTCGTAAGCGACGATGCCGCCACCTCAAGCGCCTACACGGCTGTCTACCTGCGCGTTTCCGGCGCCAGTGAGCTCTCGTGCTTCTCGGACGAATACCAGGCGCTCGTGGACAAGGTCACCGCCGAGGCCGAGACCATCAAGGCCAACCGCGAGGCCGCGCGCGAGCAAGAGGTCACCGACGGCGCAAACTCCCAGATAGACGATGCCGAGCAGAGCGCCAACAGCCAGTTTGCCAAGGTGGACGACAAGCTCGCCGAAGCCCAGAAGACCATCGACGACGCGCTCGCGCAGATCGAGAGCGGCCGCGCCGAGCTCGCCAGCCAAAAGGAAAGCGCCCTCTCCCAGCTTGCGAGCGCGCAGGCCCAAATCAACGAGGGAAGGGCCCAGCTTGCGGAGGGCCAGGCCACGCTTGACACCAAGAAGCAGGCCGCCCAGTCTGGCATCGAGACCTACGAGGCAGGAAAGTCCCAGGTAGACAGCTACGTCTCCCAGCTAAAGGACGGCATCTCCCAAATCAACGAGGCCACGGCGGCCCTGCCCGGCGCAGACGCATACGCCCTCAGCTGGCCGCAGGAGCAGTGGGACGACGTCGTGGGCGCCACCGATGAGGACAGCTCCGCCACGGCGCAGGCCTCCTTTGTCGCGGCCGTACAGGCGCGCTCAGACGCCCTGGCCGCCTATCTCAAGTCCCTGCCCGAACCTTACGCCTCCCAGCTCCTAGAGCTTGTGGCGCAGGTGGAGGCGCTGCCCGCAAGCGCTACCGAACTCGCCGTCGGCCAGGCCAAGCTCAGCCTCAGCAAACCCCAGGTGGACGAGGCTCGCGCCGCGCTTGCCGCAGGCGGCGCCATCGAGCAGGCCCAGGCCCAGATCACGTCCGGCTACAAGCAGCTCGAGGAGGGCCAGGCCACGCTCGCCTCCACGCGCGCCCAGCTCGAGGCCAAGCTCGCCGAGGCCGAGGCCCAGCTGGCAGACGCCCAGAGCCAGGTCGACGAGGGCCAGGCAGAGCTTGACGAGAACCGCGAGGAATACGAACGGCAGAAGGCCGAGGCACTCCAGAAGATCGCCGACGCCCGTGCAAAGATTGCCGACATCGGCACCGCCACCTGGTACGTCCAGGACCGCTCGGCCATCTCGAGCTTCTCGTCCATTGACTCCGACGCCAGCTCAATCGAGGTCATCGGCACCGTGTTCCCCGCCATCTTCCTCACCGTGGCCATCCTGATGTCGCTCACCACCGCCACCCGCATGGTTGAGGAGCAGCGCGAGCTCATTGGCCTGTACAAGGCGCTCGGCTACCGCAAGGGCTCCATCATGGCCAAGTACGTGGCCTATACCGCGGCCGCAGCGCTGGTGGGCTGCGCCATCGGCAGCGCCCTGGGCTTCGTCGCCCTGCCGGAGTTCCTCTTCCAGGTCTTTGCCGTGATGTACGTCTTCCCCGCCTTCACGCTGCACTTTGACGCCGCGCTCTGCGCCCTGGCATGCGGGATGTTCGTCATCGGCATCGGCGCCGCAAGCGCCATCACCGTGCGAGGCGAGCTGGCGACCCAGCCCGCCCAGCTCATGCGCCCGCGCGCGCCCAAGGCTGGCAAGCGCATCCTGCTCGAGCGTATCCGCCCCATCTGGAGCCGCCTGGGCTTCCTCGACAAGGTCACGGCCCGCAACCTCTTCCGCTACAAGCGCCGCCTGGCCATGACGGTGTTTGGCGTGGCCGGCTGCTGCGCCCTCATGATCGTGGGCTTTGCCATCCACGACTCGGTGCTGGCCCTGTGCCCCAACCAATACGGCGACACCTCGCGCGAGGGCGTGACCTGCTACGACCTGCTCGCCGTGACGCAGCCAGACGACCTCGAGGCCGCCGCCGAGCGCTTCACCAACGACTCCGAGGTCACGAGCTATACGAGCCTGCGCTACGAGAACGTCACCCTCGAGCACGACGGCAAGAAGGCCACCGTGCAGCTCGTGGTGGTGCCGGACGGCTTCTCACTCGACGGCTACATCAACCTTCGTACCGAATCAGGCGAGAGGCTCAGCCTTGAGGAGGCCACCGCCAACGGCTCCGTGCTCGCCACAAAAAGCGCCTCGAGGGTCCTGGGCTTTGGCACGGACGATGAGGTGAGCCTGCAGGACACCACGCTCAGTTGTGCCGACGCCCGCGTGGGCCAGGTGGTCATGAGCTACCTGGGCGACAACGTCTTCATGACGCAGGGCACCTACGAGAGCCTCTTTGGCAAGAAGCTCGAGGCCAACGCCCTAGCCGTGAAGCTCTCCGGCAACGCCGAGGCCCAGATTGCCTACAAGGAGAGCCTCGCCAACGACACGAGCTTCCTCTCCGTCACGAGCGTCCAGGAGAGCGTGCGCGACTTCAGCAAGAACTTCATGCTCATCAACTACGTCATCGTGCTCATCACGGGCCTGGCCGCCGGCCTCTCCTTCGTGGTGCTGTTCACGCTGTGCACCACCAACGTCTCGGAGCGCGAGCGCGAGCTGGCCACCATCAAGGTGCTGGGCTTCCGCAAGGGCGAGGTTCGTACCTACATCAACAAGGAGATGCTCATCCTGGCCCTCATCGGCACCGTCCTCGGCGTGCCCGTGGGCTCGGTCTTGGGCCACGCCCTCACCTACGTGCTCAACATGCCCTCGATGTACTTTGCCGTGGAGATTTCGCCCGCGAGCTACGCCTACTCGGTTGGCCTCTCGCTCGTCTTTGCCGTGGTGGTCACCGTCATCTGCCGCCCCAGCATCGACCGCATCGACATGGTGAGCGCCCTCAAGTCCGCGGAGTAGGACCCCCGTTATGAACTTGCGGCCCCGCCGCTGCGGGACCCTGCTTGCGGACGTCCTCGCGGGCGTGCGGCTCCTTGGTTTTCAGAATACTGCTCGTCCGTGGCCTGCAGGCCGTCCGCTGCGGGACCCTGCTTGCGGACGTCCTCGCGGGCGAGGTTTTCTCAGTAAAAGAGGCCTTGGACGCTGCGGAATGTCCGCTGCGCAGGGTCCCGCAGCTACCTGGTTGAGAATGATGCAACCAAGCGTTTTTGTAGTCCGTTTTACTAAAGCGGAGAATCGGTCGTAGCCCGTTAGCTTTCACGAACTCCGAGCCTGCGCCACTGGCCCTCGCCCAACACGTCTCCCCTGTTAAACCCTGCATGGCCGATGAAGGCTCATCAGACGGCTTGGGTAGAATGGTTGCCTGAGCAGATTGAGAGGGGACGCGGTGGAGAATCCGTTTTCCAAGAGAGCGAATGAGCGCGGCCGTGGCCGCAAGGGTGGCCAGACCAGCGGTTATAGCTATGATGCCAACGACACGACGTCAGGCTCGGCCGATGGCTATGCATACGGCGCTAATGGCGCCGCAACCGGTGCCGCCGGCTACTCCTACGACACGGACGGTTCCGCCAGCGACGGACGCAGTATGCGTGGCGAGCGCGAGGACAAGCAGGGGCGCTTTGGCCGCGGAGGGAAGGGCGGCCGTGGGAGCCGCAACGGCCGTGGCGACGGGGATGGCCGCGGTAACCGCGATGGTCAGGCAAACAGGAAGAGGCCGCGCCGTCCCCGCAGGCAGAGCAAGGTTGCCGCCATCGTCGGCGCCTGGTGGAACCGCCTCATCGGCGCCGTGTACTCGGGCTCGCTCTCGAGCCAGACCGAGCAGTACGCCGCCCACAACACCACGCAGGACTACATCTGGAACTCCGTGGGCCTGGGTGCCTGGGGCGTCGTCTTCCCCATCATCTCCATCGTCACCACCCAGCTCGTGAGCGTCGAGGCGGCCGGCCGCTTCTCCATGGCCTTCGTCACCGGTACGCTGCTGCTCTTCATCGCCAACTACGGCGTGCGCACCTTCCAGGTCTCCGACATCGCCGAGCGCCATTCCTTCGCCGACTACCAGGTCTGCCGTGTCCTCACCTGCGCGGCCATGCTTCTCATCGGCTTTCTCTACTGCCAGCTGCGCAACTACGATTCAGAGATGTTCACCCTGTGCATGGGCATGTTCATATACCGCGCCATCGACGGCCTGGCCGACGCCTACGAGGGCCGCCTGCAGCAGATGGACAAGCTCTACCTCGCCGGCATCTCCCAGGCCATCCGCTCGGCCGCCGTCATCGTGGCCTATTGCATCGTCATCCTCATCACCAAGAGCATCGGCGCGGCCGGCATGGCCATGGGCGTCGCGTCCATAATCTCGTTCGTGCTGCTCACGCTACCGCTGACCTTCTTTGAGACGCCCAAGAGCGCGCGCTTCTCCATTGCGAGCGTCAAGGACCTGTTCGTCCAGTGCTTCCCGCTGTTCGTGGCGCTGTTCCTCTACAACCTCATCGACAACATGCCCAAGTTCTCGATGGAAGGCGTGCTCTCCTACGACAACCAGCTCTACTTCAACGCGCTGTTCTCGCCCGCCCACATCATCATCATGGTGATTGGCTTCATCTACAAACCGCAGCTCATGCGCCTTGCCGAGATTTGGCAGGACCCCGACCGCCGCGGTCGCTTCGACCTCATCGTGCTCGCGGTGCTCGCCATCATCGTGGCGCTCACCGCCGGCGTGGCGGCCGTGATGGGCACCGTCGGCATCCCGGTGATGAGCTTCCTCTATGGCGTGGACTTTGAGCAGTTCCGCGGCCTGTGCTACGTCATGGTGGCCACTGGCGGCGTCTGCGCGGCCATCGACTTCCTCTACCAGATCATCACGGTGCTGCGCCGCCAGAAGGCCGTCACCCGCGTCTACCTGCTCACCCTGGGCTTCTC
>CAVJWS010000077.1:0-10110 GCA_963653485.1 Prevotella sp. CAG:279 | reverse complement strand
CCTTTGGTTTTAGCTTCTAACGCGCTGGATATCGGAACCGAACAGCGCGGGCGCAAGGGGGACGGCGGCTCGCCAGGCCGGGGCGCCGCAGGGCGCGACGTCACAGGGCAGCATAATAACCGTTCAGTGGCAGCCGCGCCTGCGTGGGCGCCTCAACATGGGGTATGTCCATGAGGGTTGCCGGGCTGCAAGGGGGGCGGGGTCTCTGCTACTCGTCTGTCCGGGTTCCCTCGGCTTCGATCTTTGGCCAGGCCTCGGCTATCTGGTCGGCCTTCTGGGGTCGCAGGACGTAGCGGGCGGCGACGAGGTCGAGGGTGCCGGCTATGAGCGGGAAGGCGAGGCTCGAGATGGTGAAGGCCTCGGGGCCCTCGGCGCTCAAGGCCGCGCCTGAGCTGAACAGCCACTCCGCCGTGCTCGCGGCCACGTCGTTGAGGCCGTGGATGAGCGCGATGGACCAGAGGTTGCCGCTCCTGAAGTAGACCGCCCCATAGAGGATTCCGCCGGTGATGCACAGGATGACCTGGCTGATGACCCCGGGAAGGTCTCCCTTGATGGCGTTGGTGAGGTGCATGAGGCCAAAGATGACGCCGGAGGCGAGCGCCGCCTTGATCGCGCCTTCGCGCGTTGTGCCAAAGTGCTCGAGGAAGGTCTCGCCGATGATGGCGCGGGCCTCGAGCTCCTCGGCAACGCCGGTCATGAGCATGCCGAGCACGTAGACGGCCGACGCGGCCGTGAAGCTGACGACTCTGCCTTCCGAGAGGGCCACGGCAGAGCTTTGGACGAAGAAGTACGTGATGAAGCCGAGGCAGTATCCACCGGCGGCCAGGCCGGACGCAAAGCCCCTGCCACGTTTGCCGAGCAGGTCGAGCTTGTTGGTGAGGGCGAGCACGAGCAGCATCAGAAGCGCGGGAACGACCTCGCAGGCAAGGTCAAACGCCTGGTCTCCCAAGGGGCTGTAGTTTCCTCCGTTAAGGGCGTCAACGATGGCCGTTAGCGCGTAGCTCGTGGCGTTGAGGCCGGCGAAGAAGAGCAGGTAGACAAAGATTGCGAAGACGAATGGGTGGGCGAGGCGAACTTTATTGAGCATACTGGTCCTTTCCCGATGCGGCCTGAGGCCCGCGTGTCAAAATGCCAGGGGAAATAGCGGGTTAAAGGAGGCACCTTGATTCTATCGCTCGCCCCGATGGAGGGTGTTACAGGACGAGTTTTTCGTAGCGCGCACGCGAGCTGCTTTGGCAAGCTCGAGCGCTACTACACGCCGTTTCTGACCCCGCCTCGCCTGGGGCACGGCTTTGTGGGCCGCGGGCGCAAGGAGGTCGACCCGGCCGCCAACGAGGGCCTCAACGTGATTCCCCAGCTGCTCACCAAGAACGCCGACGAGTTCGTCTGGGCCGCGCGGCTTTTGGGCGATATGGGATACGCCGAGGTCAACCTCAACCTGGGATGTCCCTCGGGTACGGTGGTCTCCAAGGGCAAGGGCTCGGGCTTTCTGCGCAACCTGGACGAGCTCGAGGCCTTTCTCGACGAGATATTCGAGCGCAGCCCGCTGCCCGTCTCGGTGAAGACGCGCCTGGGCATTACGAGCGACGAGGAGTACGCGTGGGTTCTTGAGCTCTACCGGCGCTACCCGCTGGCCGAGCTCATCGTCCACCCGCGCGTGCGCGAGGACGCCTATGGCGGCGTGCCGCGCCAGGCGGCGTATGGCAAGACGCTTGCGAGCTGCGACTTTCCCGTGGCCTACAACGGCGACATCTTCTCGGCCGGGGACCTCGAGGCGCTGGTTGCGGCCTACCCGGCCACGCGCCACGTGATGGTCGGCCGCGGCCTGCTCGCCAACCCGGCCCTGGTCCGCGAGATTGGCGGGGGAGCGCGGCTTACGGCCAACGAGTTGCGGAAATTCCACGACGTGCTGTACGCGGCCTATCTGGAGGACATCGGTGGCAACGCGGTCTTTCGCATGAAGGAGTGGTGGGGCTACGCCAAGTGCGCCTTCGCCAACCCCATGGCAGTCCAGCGCCGCGTGAGGAAGACCCGCAAGGCCGAGGACTACGAGGCCGCCGTCGCCGCGGCGTTCGCCAACGAGCCCTTTGCCGAGCGCGCCATCTACGTGCCAGGGACGTAGGCATCGCCGCGCATTTGCGCAAATCCCGTAACGGCATCTCGGTGTGACATCTTCGGGGTGCTGGAGCAGCTCTGCGAGATGGCAGAGCGCAAATCTCACATCTTTACATTTCTAACCCTACCCCCCAGGGGGAGGGGTATACTGGCGCCGAAAAGGAAACGGCTCCGGCTCGGATGGGCGTGGAGCGTGACGGAGGGGCGCGGTATGGCGCGTGAGAAGTTCGAGGTGGGCGGCATGACCTGCGCGGCCTGCCAGACCCATGTGGACAAGGCGGTGCGCGGGCTGGACGGCGTGGGCGACGTCGCGGTGAACCTGCTTTCCGGCTCCATGACGGTTGACTATGACGAGGCGAGCGTCTCGGCCGAGGACATCTGCCGCGCCGTTGACCGCGCGGGATACTCGGCCACGCCCGAAGCCGCTGCCGGCGCGTCCGGCGTGGCGGGTGGCCCCGCAGGCGCGGGCGTCGCTGCCGGCTCCGCGCGGGCCGCCAAGCTCGAGAGCCCCACCAAGAAGCTCGAGGCCACGGCCGCCGCCATGCGCCGTCGCCTCATCGTCTCGGTGGCCTTCCTCGTCCCGCTGTTCTACCTGGGCATGGGCCACATGCTCGGTTGGCCGGTGCCCGCCGTCTATGCCGACCACACCCACTCCATGACGCTCGCCCTCACCGAGCTGCTGCTGCTCATCCCCATCGTGTTCGAGAACCGCGCCTACTTCACCAACGGCTTCAAGAGCCTGCTCCACCGTGCGCCCACCATGGACGCGCTCATCGCCATCGGCGCGGCGGCGAGCATCGGCTGGAGCCTCTACGCCATGTTCGTCATGGCCGACCAGCTGGCCGCGCAAGATGTGGCCGGCGCCATGGCCACTGAGATGGACAACCTCTACTTTGAGAGCGCGGGCACCATCCTCTCCCTGGTGACCGTAGGCAAGTACCTTGAGACGCGCAGCAAGGCCAAGACCGGCAGCGCGCTGGAAAAGCTCATCGACCTCGCGCCCAAGACGGCCCACGTGGTGGATGCGAACGGCCAGGAGCGCGAGGTGGCGGCCGAGGCCCTGCGGCCCGGCGACCTCATCCGCGTGCGCCCCGGCGAGTCCTTGCCGGTGGACGGCGTGGTGGTGGAGGGTGCCAGCGCCGTTGACGAGAGCGCCCTTACCGGCGAGTCCATCCCGGTGGAGAAGCGCGCCGGCGACGCCGTGAGCGCGGCCACCGTGAACCGTACGGGCAGCTTCACCTTCCGCGCCACGCGCGTGGGCGCCGACACCAGCCTGGCCCAGATCGTGCGCCTGGTGGAGGACGCCAATGCCACCAAGCCGCCCATCGCCCGCCTGGCCGACAAGGTGGCCGGCGTCTTCGTTCCGGTGGTGATTTGCATCGCCGTGGTCACCTTTGCGGTGTGGTTGGCGCTCACCGGCAGCGTCACCGAGGCCATTACCTCGGGCGTTGCGGTGCTCGTTATTAGCTGTCCCTGCGCGCTGGGCCTGGCCACGCCCGTGGCCATCATGGTGGGCACGGGCCGCGGCGCCGAGATGGGCGTGCTGTTCAAGAGCGCCGAGGCGCTGGAGGCCCTGCGTGGCGTGGACGTGGTGGTGCTCGACAAGACCGGCACCATCACCCAGGGCAAGCCTGCCGTGACCGACCTTGTGCCCGAGCCTGGCACGAGCGAGAAGGGCCTGCTCAAGCTTGCCGCCGCGCTCGAGGCGAGCTCCGAGCACCCCCTGGCCGAGGCCGTGATGGCGCTCGCCGGCGAACGCGGCGTCGTGGCGCGCGAGGTGGCCGACTTCGCCGCCGTGCCGGGCAAGGGCGTCACCGCCCGCGAGGGCAACAACCTCGTGGCGGCCGGCAACGCCCGCCTCATGGCAGAGATTGGCGTTGCGGTGGATGAGGCCAGGCTGGCCGAGTTCTCGCGCGAAGGCAAGACGGCACTCATGTTTGCCAAGAACGGCAAGCTCATGGGCACCATCGCAGTGGCCGACCAGGTAAAGCCCACGAGCGCTGCGGCCATCGCGGCCCTGCGCAAGCTCGGCGTGAGCGCCGTGATGCTCACCGGCGACAACCGTGCCACGGCCGAGGCCATCGCCTCTGGCGTGGGGCTGGGCTCAGACGACGTCATCGCCGAGGTGCTGCCGGCCGACAAGGAACGCCACGTGCGCGAGCTGCAAGAGGCCGGCCGCCGCGTGGCCATGGTGGGCGACGGCATCAACGACTCGCCGGCCCTGGCCCGCGCCGACGTGGGCCTGGCCATCGGCACCGGCGCCGACATCGCCAAGGAGGGTGCCGACGTCGTGCTCATGCACTCAGACCTGCTCGACGTGGCGCGCGCCATCGAGCTCTCCCGCGCCACCATCCGCAACATCAAGCAGGACCTCTTCTGGGCGCTGTGCTACAACGCCTGCGGCATCCCGCTGGCGGCCGGCGTCTTCTACCCGCTGCTGGGCTGGCAGCTCTCGCCGATGTTCGGCGCGGCGGCCATGAGCCTCTCGAGCGTCTGCGTGGTCTCCAACGCCCTGCGCCTGAGGGCCTTCCGCCCCAAGGTGGCCCCGCTGGAGAGGGGCTAGCGCCTTTGCCCGGCTACAATGTGAAAACGGCTGCGTCGCGGCCATATGAGAAGGGACATCCCATGAACTACACCATCAAGACCCAGGGCATCATGTGCGGCCACTGCGAGGCCAAGGTCGAGACCGCGCTGCTCGCCGTGGACGGCGTGACCGACGCCGAGGCCGACCACGAGACCAACGTCGTCACGGTCGAGTGCGCCGACTCCGTGACCGCCGACGCCCTCAAGGCCGCCATCGAGGGTGCATCGGACACCTACAAGGTCCTCGAGGTAACGGCCGAATAGCAACCGGCTCAAAGGCTGTTCGCGCAACCTGGGGCCTCGCGTCCGGCTCGGGCAGTCCTGCGCTCGCACGAAGATGACATTAAGTCATCTTCGGCTCATGCGGAATCTCGCCGGTCACGAGGCCCCAGGTCGCGCTGCCGGCTGATTGAGGGGTGCGGGTTGTCGGCCGCTCTCGAAGACTTGCGGCGAAACAAACCTGGCGGGCGGGGACCTGCCAAAAGGGGAGAGGAGCCTGCCATGATGGCAGACGAGAAGACCGTGCTCAACTTGCTCAAGACGGCCCGCGGCCAGCTTGACGCCGTGATTCGCATGGTCGAGGAAGACCGCTACTGCATCGACATCTCAAACCAGCTCATGGCCATCGAGAGCCTCGTGGCCAAGACTAACGCCACCGTGCTCAAGGCCCATATCGCGGGCTGCGTGAAGAGCGCCTGCGCCTGTGGCACCGAGGCCGAGCGCGACGAGAAGCTCGCCGAGATCGGCGGCGTCATCGACAAGCTCTCCAAGTAGGAGTTTTCCGCTGCCCGGATTCCCGGGGCTTGCGCTGCTCGGAGGCGGTACCGTGCGCTCTTGCGCGTTGCCCGTGCGAACGTGGGCGCTTTGCAGGCGGTTTGCGCGGCTCCGTGTGCCCAATCGGCTGCTCCCACAGCTTGCCATGTGGCATAAGAAGGGCGGCGTCCTCGTTTGGAGGACGCCGCCCTTTGTGATTCAGCCTTTGGTGAGCGCGCTTACTTGATGGCGCCGTCGAGGAGCATGGTGACGAGCGAGATGATGATGGCGCCGAAGAAGGCCGCGCCAAAGCTGTCGATGACTATGCCGGCGTGGGTGATGTTGCGTGCGAGGAAGCTTGCCAGCTCGAGCATGAAGGCATTGATGACGAGAGAGAACAGGCCCAGCGTAAGGATGGTGAGGGGAAGGCCCAGCAGCTTGAGCACCGGCTTGATGCAGGCGTTGACGATTGCCAGGAACAGTGCGGTGAAGATGGGGCCTGCGTAGGCGCCGCCCACGATCTCAATCCCGGGGACAAGCCAGGCCGCGGCCCCAACCGCGATGGCGCCGACGATCCACGTAGCGATGAACTCCATGAGAACCATCTCCTTTAGGTCGCTTGCCGCAGAGTATACCCAGCCCGTGCGAGGTTGATTTCACCGGCCGACAAGTGTAATCGCGAGGTTTGCGTGCGTTGCCACGCTGATATTGCCGGCGCTATGTTTGCTTCGTTGGATGCTTGGCGGCGGGGCATGTGGATGCCGCTTCTGGCAGTTTGCTGTCTCCACGATTGTTGAACTTATGTCCACGGCGCCCGCGCCCTTGCTGCCGCAACCTGTTCTTCCCGTGAGGGGACACTTTAATGGGCTAAAGTTGACGTTTGGAAATCTGAGGTAGGCCGCGAGCAGAGGGGGACGCATGGACGTGAACGAGGTCATGGGGACGGAAGGCGCCCAGGCGCTCGTCGCCGCGCTGGCCGGCCTTGAGTCTGCCGACGAGGCGGCCGCCCTGCTCGTCGATCTGTGCACCCCGCGCGAGATAGAGGACCTCTCCCAGCGCCTTGAGGTGGCCCGCCTGCTTGCCCAGGGTGAGCCCTACCTGGCCGTTCAGGAGCGCACCGGTGCCTCGTCCACCACGGTGAGCCGCGTTTCCAAGTGCCTCAACGGCCAAGCCGGCGGCTACCGCGCCGTCCTAGCGCGCGAGGACAAGTAGCCCTACTTGCACAGTCCCTCGCCGAGGTCGGCAAGGGCGGCGAGGGTGGCTTCGGCGTCGGTTGGGGTCTCGGCCACGATGTCGCTCAGGTGCTTGCTGTTGAGGTAGCCGCTGATGAGCTGGCCCAGCTCCTGCCATATGGGCAGCGTGGGGCAGATCTTGGTGCGCGGGCAGATGGAGCCATTGGAGCAGTCCAGGCACGAGACGGGCGCGAGCGAGCTGCCCTCCGCGGCGCGGATTATCTCGCCCAACGTGTAGTCCTTGGGCTCGCGGGCCAGACGGTAGCCGCCGCCCTTGCCGCGCTGGCTCACCACAAAGCGGGCCTTGTGCAGGCTCGCCATCACCTGCTCGAGGTACTTGCGCGAGATGCCCTGGCGCTGCGAAATGTCACCGAGCGAGACCCAGCCGTCGGTTCCCTGGGCGCAGGCGAGGTCGGCCATGACGCGCAGGGCGTAGCGGCCCTTGGTTGAGATTCCGGAGGCCATGGCTACTCCTTGGCGGCCAGCGGGTTGCCGGCCTCGTCGGTGCCGTCTTCGGTGGAGGTGGCACCGTCCTTCTCGGGGTTGGCGAGCATTTCGTCGAGCGTGCGCCAGGCAAGCTCGGCGCACTTCACGCGGGCGGGCATGTGGGAGATGCTGATGAGCTCGGCGCTCTCGTCAAGCTCGGCGAGCGCGGCCTCGTCGGTCTCCTCGCCGCGGATCATGCGGCCAAAGAGGTGGCACAGCTCGCGGGCCTTCTCGGGCGTCTCGCCAATCATGAGGTCGCTCATCATGTCGGCCGAGCCCTGGGAGACGGCGCAACCGGTGCCCGTCCAGGAGACCTCGGCGATGGTGCCGTCATCATCCAGGCGGACGTTGAGGACGAGGTCATCGCCGCAGCTGGGGTTTATGCCCTCGTGGCTGTAGGTGGCCAGCGGCATCTTGTACTTGTAGTCCGGGTTGCTCACGTGGTCCATGAGCGCGCGGCTGTAGACGTTGGCGTTAGCCATGGAAGATCCCCCAAACGAAGTTCAGCCCCTCCACGAGGGCGTCGATGTCGGCCTTGTCGTTGTAGAAGGCCACGCTCGCGCGGCAGCAGGCGCCGTTTTCCACGTCGAGCCAGGCCAGCAGGGGCTGGGCGCAGTGGTGGCCGGCACGG
The DNA here is from genome assembly GCA_963653485.1 of Prevotella sp. CAG:279. GTDB lineage: Bacteria > Actinomycetota > Coriobacteriia > Coriobacteriales > Atopobiaceae > Parolsenella. Next base: position 2,310 of record CAVJWS010000077.1, on the reverse strand, counting down.
ATGGCGACATTTTTGGTGTCGAGCAGGCTCGAGACGTCGTGCGGGTGGATGCCGTTGACGTTGAAGCTTGCGGCGCCGACGTGGGCGCGCGGGTCGCTCGGGCCGATGACGGTGACGAAGGGCAGGGCCTGGAGCTGCTCGCAGAGGTAGGCCGCAAGCTCGCGCTCGCGCGCCTCGAGCTCGGCGCGGCCGTGCTCGCAGATGTAGTCGATGGCCGCCCCCGTGGCGTAGATGCCGGCGGCGTCCTGGGTGCCGGCCTCGAACTTCTCGGGAAGCGGTGCCCAGACGGCGTCCTGCTCGCTCACCGAGTCGATCATCTCGCCGCCGGTGAGGAAGGGCGGTAGGCTCTCAAGCAGCTCGCGCTTGCCCCAAAGCCCGCCGATGCCCATGGGGCCGCCGAGCTTGTGGGCGGAGAAGGCGAAGACGTCCACGCCGAGCTCGGCCACGTCCACGTGGACGTGCGGCAGCGACTGCGCGCCGTCGGCGATGACCGTGGCGCCCTGGGCGTGGGCGGCGTCCGCGATGGCGCGCACGGGGTTCTCCACGCCAAGGACGTTGGAGACGTGCGTGACGGAGACGATTCTGGTCTTGGGGCCGATCTTGGCCGCGGTCTCCTCGGGCGTGATGACGCCCTCCTCATCGGGGCGCAGGTAGACCAGCGTGGCGCCGGCCGCGCGGCAGACCTGCTGCCAGGGGATGAGGTTGGAGTGGTGCTCCATGATGGAGATGCAGACCTCGTCGCCCTCGTGCAGCACGGCGGGCGCGAGCGTCTTGGCGATGAGGTTCAGCGCCTCGCTGGCGTTGCGCGCGAAGATGACCTCGGCCGGGTCGGCGGCGCCGATGAAGGCGGCGACCTTGGCACGGGCCTGGGCGATGGCCTCGGTGGCGTCAACGGAGAGCTGGTAGAGGCCGCGAAGCGGGTTGGCGTTCATGGTCTCGTAGAAGCCGCGCTGGGCGTCGAGCACGCAGGCCGGGCGCTGGGCCGTTGCCGCGCTGTCAAGAAACGCCAGCTCAGGCTTGGCGGCCAGCAGCGGGAAGTCCGTCTTGTAGGGGTTCTCGGCAATATCTATGGGCATGGCCATCTATGCCTCCTCGAGCATGTCAGAAATCTCGCAGGCGGCAGCGTTGCCCAGGGCTTTGTTGGCCCAGCAGACCACGGCGGCCGGTGCCTCGCCGGGAAGCGTGATGGCCGCGTCGTCAACGATGGCGCGTGAGAAGAGCGCCTCGGCCTCCTTAGGCGAGAGGCCGCGGTCTTGCAGGTAGGCGAGCTGCTCTGCGCTCACCGAGCCGATGGCGGCGCCGTGCGAGCCCTCGACGTCGTCCTCGTCGCACAGGATGGTGGGCAGCGTCTTGTTCACGACGTCGTCGCCGCAGACAAGCACGGTCTCCTGCTCGGAGCCCTTGGAGCCCTTGCAGCCGTGGATGAGGTCGATGGTGGCGCGCAGTGCCTTCTTGGCGTCGCCGCCGAGCACGCCGGTCATGTCGAGGTTGGCGCGGCACTTCTTGCCGCGGACCGGGACGTAGTAGGCGAGGTCGAGCTTCTGGCCGGCGCCGGCGAGGTAGCGAAGCGAGAGGTCGAGGCGGCTGCGGTCGCCGGCGAGCTCCACCGTGGTGCCGAGGACGCAGGTGGCGGCCCCCAGCACGTACTGGCGCACGTTCACCTCGGCGCGTTCGTCGGCCACGATGCCGAGGCTGTCGAGGTGCTGCTGGCTGCCCGTGGCGGCCACGAGCAACGTCACGTGGACGCGGCTGCTCGCCTCGGCGTGGATGCGCAGGGCATGTCCGCTCGTGGCAGGCGCCTCCTCGGCGGCGGCGGACGCGGCCCCCTCGCGGGCGACGGCTTCGTTTTCGCCCGCGTGCTCGCGCGAGTCCGCCTCGGGCGCGGGCGCGCCGTAGCCCTCGGCCACGACGACGTCCACGAAGGCCTCGGCCCCCGGGCGCGCGAAGACGCTCGTCTGGGCCACGACGCCCAGCGAGCTGTCGAGCAGCACGCTCACGTGCTCGCGCTTGCCGGCCGGCACCACCACGGTGCGGCGGGCGCTCGCCGAAGCGTCGAGCCACTGGGTGGCCTCCTCACCGGCGCCGCAGGCGATGCGGCGGGCGGCAGCCGGGACCTCGGCGGCCGGGTCTGCCGCGGGCGGGGTGGGGACGAGCAGCGAGCAGTCGTTGGTCTTGAGCCAGTTCCAGGTCTGGGCGGGCGTCTGGTTGACGCCGGTAAGCGTGGTGGCCATTAGCCGATCGCCCCTTCCATCTCGAGCTTGATGAGGTTGTTCATCTCGACGGCGTACTCCAGCGGCAGCTCCTTCGAGA
>CAVJWS010000076.1:0-10176 GCA_963653485.1 Prevotella sp. CAG:279 | reverse complement strand
GCAGTCGAGCGCGCCGTGCTTGCGGATGCCGCTCTTGAGGTCGGTGCCGCGCAGGTACTCCATGACGATGTAGTAGGTGTCGCCGTCCTTGCCCCAGTCATAGATGCCCACGATGTAGGGGCTCTGGAGGGCGGCCGCCGCCTGGGCCTCCTGCTTGAAGCGGGCGGCGAAGGAGGGGTCGGCCGCGTACTGAGGCAGCATCATCTTGATGGCGACGGTGCGTCCGAGGACCTGGTCGAGTCCACGGTAGACGGTCGCCATGCCGCCAATGCCGATCTTGTCCTGGACGGCGTATCGCCCGCCGAGAAGCTGCTCTGACATTCTTGCTCCTATCAAAACGTCGCGTCTTGCGCGTTGGTTTAATCATGCCATCGTTGGTGCCGGATTTGGACGGCGCCTCATCATTTAGTAGCTCATTGCTGCGACCCCTGTGCCTGCGCGTTGAGGGACTTGGAGAGGACCTGCCCGGCAAGGCGCGCGGCAAGGCCGTTCACGTCGTCGGAATCCGAGCCCTCCACGCACACCGAGATGGCAAGCGTGGGGTTGTCGTAAGGCGCAAAGCCGATGAAGGTCGAGTTGATCTGGCCGTTGCCCACCTCGGCCGTGCCGGTCTTGCCGGCGACGCGGGCGCCGTAGACCTGGGCGGCCTGGCCCGTGCCGTTCTGCACGACGTCGAGCATGGCCTCCTTCACCTGCTGGGCGGTGTCGCTAGTGACGGCCTGCCCGAGGCTGCGGGGCTTGGTGGTGGTGACCGTGACCCCCTCGGGGGAGAGCACGTGGTCGACCACGTAGGGGTTCATGACGGTGCCGTTGTTGGCGATGGCCGCCGCGACGACGGCGTTCTGCATCACGGTGGTCTGCGGACCGGCCGGGCTTTCGTGCTCGCCCACGGGCTGTCCGGCGCCTGCCCAGGCCGTCTCCCACTCGGTCATCTCGGAGGCGTCGGGCATGAGGGAGGCCGCGGTGGTGAAGTCCTGTCCGAGCGTGGTGCCGTAGCCAAAGGCCTTTGCGTAGTCCACCAGCGTGGAGGCGCCAAGCTGGCAGGCCAGCTGGCCGTAGGCGGTGTTGGCGCTGTAAGTGAAGGCGTCGCGCAGGGTGGTGGTGCCAAAGTCCTCGTTGTGGATGTTGGTGACCGCGGCCCCGCCGATGTCGATGCTGGCGGGTGCACTCACCTCGGTGTCGAGGTTGGCCACGCCCGAGTTGAGCGCGGCGGCCAGCGTGATGACCTTAAAGGTTGATCCGGGCGTGTACAGGGCGCTCGTGGAGCGGTCCACCAGCTCGCCGTTGCCGTCCCCGCCCGAGATGATCTCTGAGATCTGGTCGTAGGAGAAGGTGGGCGAGGACGCCTTGGCAAGCACCGCGCCGGTGGAGGGGTCGAGCACCACGATGGCGCCCGTGTGTCCCTCGAGCGCCTCCTCGGCCGCCTGTTGTATGCGCGAGTCCAGCGTGAGGACCACCGAGTTGCCCGGCTGCGAGACGCCTGCCAGCGAGTAGAGGGCGTTTTGCCAGTTGGAGTAGTCGGCGTGGCCGGTGAGCGAGTCGTTCATCGAGGCCTCGACGCCGGTGGCGCCGTACTGGGTGGAGAGGTAGCCCACCGTGTGCGAGGCGAGCGAGCCCTGCGGGTAGGTTCGCACGTAGGTGCCGTCGGCCTGCTTGAGCGACTCCGCCAGCGTCACCCCGTCGGAGGTGAGGATGGCGCCGCGCTGCACGTAGGCGCTCTTGGCGATGGTGTGGTTGTTGTTGGGCAGCTGCTGGTAGTAGCTCGCGCGAATCACCTGGATGTAGGTGAGGTTGGCGATGAGCGCCGCGAACAGCAGCGTGAAGAAGGTCACGAGCAGGGTGAGTCGGTTGCCCAGCGCCACGCGGCCCAAGACGCCGCCCTCGGCCGTTCCCAGGCCAAAGCTGGCGCGGGCGTGCTGGCCCTGCACCACAGGCTGGCCCGCGGCGGTGGCGCCCGGCGCCAGGAGCGGGCCCGGCGTGGAGGTGGTGCCCTCGCCCACGGGCAGCTGGCCTCGGCCGGTGCCCTCGTCGCCGGCGCGCAGAAGAAGCGCCACGATGATGAAGCTCGAGAGCAACGAGGAGCCGCCCTGGCTCATGAAGGGCAGGGTGACGCCGGTGAGGGGGAGCAGGCGCGTGACGCCGCCCACGATGATGAAGGCCTGGAAGGAAAGCGAGGCCACCAGGCCCACGGCGGTGAAGGCGCTCATGTCGCTCTTGGCGCGCGCCGCGGTGGTGAGGCCGCGCACGGCGAGCAGCATGAAGAGCAGCAGCACGGCCGCCCCTCCCAGCAGGCCCATCTCCTCGCCGATGGCCGAGAAGATGAAGTCGCTCTTGACCACGGGGATGAGGGTGGGCAGGCCCTTGCCGATGCCCGAGCCCACCAGGCCGCCGTCGGCAAGCGAGTACAGCGACTGGACGATCTGCATGCCCGACCCGGAGGGGTCCTGGAAGGGGTCGAGCCAGATTTGGACGCGGACGCGCACGTGGTTGAAACACGCGTAGCAGAACACGCCGCCAATGGCGAGCAGCGCCAGGCTCACGACCACGTAGCCGATGCGGCCCGTGGCCACGTAGAGCATGACGACGAAGATGGTAAAGAAGATGAGGGCGCTGCCGAGGTCCCTCTCGAAAACGACCACCAGAAGGCTCATGCCCCACATGACGAGCATGGGCAGGAGCATGCGCAGGCGCGGCAGGGTGAGCGGGCCGACCTTGTGCGAGGAGGCCGAGAGCAGCTCGCGGTTCTCGGAGAGGTAGGCCGCCAGGAACAAGACGATGAGGACCTTGGCTATCTCGCCGGGCTGGAAGGAGAAGCCGCCGATGCGAATCCACAGCTTGGAGCCGTAGATTTCGGTGCCGAAGAGGGCGGGCATGAGCAGCAGCGCGACGCCGGCAAGCCCCAGCGTGAACTTGTAGTCCTTAAGGCGGTCCAGGTTGGGCACGAGGGCGAGCGTGGCCACCATGGCCGCCACCGAGACGAACAGCCACACCACCTGGCCCACCGCGTCCTCGGGCGCCAGGCGCGTCACGAAGGTGATGCCGATGCCCGAGAGGATGAAGACGATGGGCAGGATGGCCGGGTCTGCGCCGGGGGCCAGAAGGCGGATGCCGACGTGGGCCGCCACGAAGGCGCAGACGAGGCCGATGGGCACCGACAGCGTTTGCGCAGAGAGCTCCGCCCCGGTGTTGGTGACGTACATCGAGTAGAGCAGGAACACCGGCACGGCGCCGGCGATGAGCAGCAGAAGCTCGGTTGTGCGGCGAGAGCCCCCAACGCGCGTCATGGCTACTCGCCTCCCTTGGTTGCTGCGGTGGTCTCGGCCGCCTCGGGGCCAGAGGCCCCCGTGGCGTCGCCAACCGCGCCGTCCGTGCTGTCGGAAGAGGCGTCGCTCGCGGCCTTCTGGGCCTTCTGCTGCTCTTCCTCGATCTGCTTCTTATAGGCGTTGACCGTGTTCTGGGCGTCTTCCTCGGAGGCCACGGTGATGCCGGCCGCGAGCTGGTGGCGCGTCGCCTCGGGCAGGTTCTGGAGCTCCACGTCGGTGGACTCGGCCAGGCTCGAGAGGCGGACGCCCAGGAGGGTGCTGTTGATGCCCTGGTAGATGCCCACCTTGCCCGAATCCACGCCCACGTACCACGAGCTGCGGATGATGACGCTGAGCACGATGAGGGAGACGACGGCCAGGGCCGCGATGGCGCCGAACCAACCGAGGACGGCGCGCCTGCGCGCGGCGCGGCGGGCCTCCTCGCGCCCGTCACTCACGACGTCGACGGTGATGACGGAGACGTTGTCGTGGCCGCCCGCGGCGAGCGCCTCGGCCACGAGGTGGTCGGTGCAGTCGATGGGGGTGGCCGAGCTCACGGCCAGCGCCTCCATGGTGCTGTCGGGCACCATGGACGAGAGGCCGTCCGAGCAGATGATGATGCGGTCCCCGCGTTCGACGTCGAGCTGGAAGTGGTCGGCGTACATGTCCGGGTCGCTGCCCAGGGCTCGCGTGATGATGGAGCGCGAGGGGTGGACGCGCGCCTCGTCGGCCGTGATCTCCCCGGCGTCGACGAGCTCCTCCACATAGGAGTGGTCGTGCGTGATGCGCACGAGCGTGCCCGCATGCAGCAGGTATATGCGGGAGTCGCCCACGTGGGCGACGGCCATCTTGGTGCCCTCGATGACGCAGCAGCTCGCGGTGCAGCCCATGCCGGGCTTGCCCTCGCCGTTGGCCGCGCCCAGGATTACGGCCTCGTTGGCCGCCTCCACGGCGGCGCCCAGCAGCGCGTCGTCTGCCGTGGCGGGGGCGTTGCTCGCGATGGTGCGCACGGCGATGGAGCTGGCGACCTCGCCGGCGGCGTGGCCTCCCATGCCGTCGCATACGCCGAACAGCGGGTTTCTCGCGAGGAAGGAGTCCTCGTTGTGGCCGCGGACCAGGCCGACGTCGGTGCGGGCGGCCCAGGACAGGCGCGTGTCGGCGCCCATGTCCACGCCGGCGCCCTCGCGGGCGTCCAGGTCGAAGGGCAGCGGGTGCGGCGCGGGGGCCGCGGGGCGGCGGCGGGGCCTGGCCAGGCCCGCGCCGGGGTGGGCGAGCCTTCTGGCCAGCGGCATGGGGCCGGTGGAGCCCGGCTCCCCCTGGCTTGGCTGGTTCTGTCCGAGCTGCTCGCTCATCGGCGACTCACCCTCATGACGACGTCGCCGACCTGCACCTCGTCGCCGTCGCGCAGGGTGACGGGGTCGGCGATGAGCCTGCCGTTCACGAGCGTGCCGTTGGTGGAGCGCAAATCCTCGAGCACCAGGGCGGGGCCCTGGAGGGTGAAGCGCGCGTGCGTCGAGCTCACGTAGGGCTCGGCGACGACGATGTCGCTCGAGGGGGAGCGTCCCACCACCACCGGGCCGAGCATGTCGACGTGCAGGCCGCGCAGCTGGCGCGGGCCCTTGTCGACGTCAAGGCACCAAATGGCGGGGTCCTTGCGCTGGCCCTTCACCAGGCCGATGCCCGTCCTCATCACGATGAAGAGGAACAGGTAGAGGACCACGACGAGCGCGATGCGCCCCATGAACAGGACGAGGTCGATCATGTGCTAGTTCTCCCGGAACTCGAGGTTCGTGAGGCCCAGGGTGATGAGGTCGCCGTCACGAAGGCCGCACTCGTCGATGTCGACATCGTTGACGAGCGTGCCGTTGGTGGAGTTGAGGTCGCGGATGCGCCAGCCCTGGCCGTCGAAGGACAGCTCGGCGTGCGCGCGGGAGACGTTGGGGTCGTGCAGGACCACGCCGCCGGGCGTGCGCTCGCGGCCGATGATCACGCGCGGGGCGGAGCCGGTGAAGGTGCGGCCGCTCTTGCGGTCGATGAGCAGGCAGGTGATGGGCGCGGCCGCCGGTGCCGGGGCGGGCTGGGCCACGCGGACGGTCTGCGGGTTGGGGACGGCCTGCGCGGCCGCGGAGCCAAGGCCGGCCGCAGCCTGGGCCGGAGCCGCCTGCGCGGCGGCGGCACCACGTGCGAGCAGGGCGTTCTCTGCGTCCATGACGGCCTCCTGCGGCAGGACGTCGAGTCCGTCGAGCCCGGTGTCCTGCGCCGCCGGAGCGGCCTGCTGGCCAAACGGCGCGGCCGCGGGCGTGGGCGCCATGGGCGGGATGGGCGTAAAGCCGCCGCGCGCTGGCTGCATCGAGGCGGCGCCGCCAAGCCCGCCGGCAAGCGAGTCGCCGGCGCCCAGGAAGCGGGCCTCCTCCTCGCGCAGGCGGTTGAGGGTCGCCGCGTCGACGTTCTCGGCAAAGACGGAGAAGTGGCCGCTCCTGAGGGAGGGGTCGGCCATGAAGCGAACGAGGGGCTTGCCCACGAAGACGTAGCCCTTGCCCTGGGCCTGGCCCTCGATGAACTGGGCGGTCTCGGAGGTGAGCTGCGGGTAGACGGCACGCATGGAGATGTCATCCTCGCTCGAGACGAGGATGGTGAACAGGGCGGGGGCGGTGTCGACGCCGTTCACGACGAAGGTCTCGGCCTCCATCTCGCGCGCGGCTTTCTTGGCAAGCTTCTTGAACGAGAAGGGGGCGGTGCCTCCCTGCGTGGTGGCGCCAAACAGGCTGCCCACGCGCTGCTCAAAGACGTTCAGAAAGTTCATGTCACTCATCCTCCCAGGTGTTAGGAACGGGACCGAGGATGCCGATGGCAATGCTCATAAGTAGTGAACAGCCTAGCGCAACGGCGGTGTCGCTCAGGCTAGGGGCGCCCCATAACCCGCCATTCTCCACTCTGACGGCAACGAGCAAAGAGGCCACCAGGATTGCGGCGCACATAGCCTGACCTGCGATGTTTGCGCCCTTGCCGTGGTTTTTCGAGACAAGGGCGCAGACGGCGGCTGCCAAGGCGCAGCCCGCCAGGCAGACCCAGGTCCCGCCGTGGCAGACGAGCGCCGCGCAGGCCCCGACGAAGTCGCCCGCGCCCTGCGCGCCCTCGGCGGCGCCGAGAACGAGCCGAAGCACGCCGCCAAGCGCCGAGGTGAGGGCCGCGGCAAGCGGCGGCAGGCAGGCGCCTGAGACGGCCGAGCTGCCGCAGGGCGAGCCCAGCGCGCAGCCCATGAAGAGCGCCGCGTGGGAGAGCTGCGCCTTGTAGCTCGTCGTGAGGGCCCAACCAAAGAGGGCCGCGACCACGAGGGAGGCGATGAGGAAGGCCGGCGAATACACCCCGGTTGAGAAGAGCGCGCCGGCCAGGGCCACGCCCGCCACCACGCCTCCGGCCTGGGGGGAAAGGGCGGCCACGGCGGCAGGGCCCAGCAAGGAGAGGGCCATGACGACGGCCGGGCTCGCCTGCGAGCCGAGCATGCCCACGATGGCCGGGACGCAGCGGAGCCCAACGAGGCCGCAGGCCACGGAGCCCAGGCCGCGGCGGAAGGCGCCGGCCAGCCAGGGGAAGCGCACGGTGAGGGGAGGGTTGCGGGCGTCCTCCCACTCCTGGGCGTGGGGGTCGGGCTCGCCGGCGGCCTGGGCCATGAGGCTCTCGACGGACTTTCTGCCCTCAACCTCGTCGCCGAGGTAGGGCAGGACGGCGCACGCAAGCTCGCCCGCCGTGGAGGGCCGCAGGCCGGCGTCGGCGCTCAGGGCCTCCGCGAGTCGCTCGCTCACGGGGCCGGCCAGCTCGGGCTCCACCTTGGCAAGCGGCTTTGCGCCCTTGGCTATCTTCTTGAGGGAGGCGTCGGCGTCGGCGGCGACGAAGGGGTTTGTGCCAACGAGCGCCTGGTAGCAGACGACCGCGAGCGCAAAGACGTCGGTGCGCTCGTCCACCAGCTCGCCGCTGAGCTGCTCTGGGGGCATGTAGCCCACGGTGCCGCCGCGTGCCCCCTCCCAGCCGGCCGCGGAGGCCAGGCTCGCCATGCCAAAGTCGCCAAGCTTGATGTTGCCCTTGGAGTCGATGAAGACGTTGGAGGGCTTGATGTCGAGGTGGAGCACGTCGTTGGCGTGCGCGGTGTCGAGCGCGTGGGCGAGGCTTTCGAGCAGGTAGGCGCACTCGTCGTAGGTGAGCGTGCCGCCTTCCACGCGCCCGAGCAGCTCGGCCAAGGTGAGGCCGTCGACATATTCCATGATGAGGTAGGCCATGTCGCCCTGGACGGCAAAGTCATGCACCGTGACGATGTTGGCGTCGGTGAGCCGAGAGGTGAGGCGCGCCTCGTCAAGCGCCTCCGCAAGGGTGGAGGCGCTCATGCCGGGCGCGGCCGTAAGCGGCATGCACTTGATGGCGACCTTGCGCTCGAGGCGGGTGTCCCAGCAAACGTGCACCGCGCCGAACCCGCCGGTTCCCCGCGTCTCCACCACTCGATAGCGGCCGAGCAGCAACGGCTGCTCGGCCTGCGGCTGCGCTTGGTAGGAAGGAGCAGCCCAGCCCTGTTGTTGTGGGGTGGGGGTCTGCACGGCGTATATCCTCGTTTCAGCTGCGTGTGCCGGTGCGTTTTGGCCCATTCTAGCAGCTGGGTTCATTGCGGCAAAATTTATCTTGCGCGCATCGCCGGGGCTGTTGTACTATTTATCCTGCACTTGCGGGCGTGGCGGAATTGGCAGACGCGTACGGTTCAGGTCCGTATGGGGGCAACCCCATGAAGGTTCAAGTCCTTTCGCCCGCACCATGAATTTGAGAGGCCCCGGTTCTCCGGGGCCTTTTTTCATGTCTGGAGACCTAGCGTCGGGTGTCTGCGAAGGCACATTTTTGCTGGTCGCCAGCTTGTTATGGTGTCGTTGGCCTGCGATAGGCAGATCTTGGGCGCTGAGGGGCGGTGCGGTCGCGGTCGCCGGCGCCGCCCGTGCCATGCGGCCATATTGGCCCTCCAAACCAAGCCAGAGGACGCCGTGCCCACCAAAAACGGGGCGCCGCCCTGCGGCGGCACCCCGTCTACCCAACCGTTCGTTGCCGGCCAAGCCGCCTGCCGTGCGGCCGGACGCCCTACTTGTTGTCGTCGTCGAAGAAGGACCAGCCGCTCTCGGAGTCATCGTCCGCGTCGTCATAGCGGTCATAGTCGCGACGGGTCTTCTTCTCCAGCACGACGGCCGCGACGAGGAAGCCGGCCAGGATGACCACGAGCAAGGTCACAACGCCCATGCGGTCGTTGAATAGCCAGCCAAAGAAGCCGGGGATGTCCATGAGAACCACCTTTCGTGCGCCATGCGGCGCGTGCGCTTTGAATTAAAGCGTGCTTGGGCGCACGCGTCTGAGCTACAAGCGTCCTTAAGTATATACTGATGAGCTGGTATGTCCGCGGGCCCATGCCCGCTTGGTCGAGCAGGCCTCGCGCAAAGGCGCATGGCGGCCCGGCTGCAACAAACGAGAGGGAACACCCATGCTCGACATGAAGTTCGTACGAGAGAATCCCGATGCCGTCGACGTCGCGATGGCCAACCGTCAGACCAGCTGGGACCGCGAGAAGTTCTTCTCCCTCGATGACGAGCGCCGCGCCGTCATCGCCGAGGTGGAGGAGCTGCAGGCCACCCGCAACGCCGAGTCCAAGAAGATCGGCGCCCTCATGAAGGAGGGCAAGGCCGCCGAGGCCGAGGCCGCCAAGGAGGCCGTGCGCGAGGTCAACGAGAAGATCGAGGGGCTGGCCGAGCGCCGTACCGCCCTCGAGCAGGAGCAGTACGACTTCATGGCCAAGCTGCCCAACATCCCCTACGAGGCCACCCCGGTGGGCGTTGACGAGACCGAGAACCCCGAGGTCCGTCGTTGGGGCACCCCGCGTGACTTCGCGGCCGAGGGCTTTGAGGACAAGCCGCACTGGGACCTTGGCACCGACCTCGGCATCATGGACTTCGACCGTGGCAACAAGCTCAGCGGCAGCCGCTTCACCGTCCTCGGCGGCGCCGGCGCCCGCCTCGAGCGCGCCCTCATCAACTACTTCGTGGACACCCACACCGCCCGCGGCTTCAAGGAGTGGTGGCCGCCCATCGTGGTGAAGCGCCAGACCATGTTCGGCACCGGCCAGCTCCCCAAGTTCGAGGACGACGCCTACCACGTCTCTGGTGACAACTTCCTCATCCCCACGGCCGAGGTCGTGCTCACCAACCTCCACGCCGAGGAGGTCCTCGATGCCGCTGACCTGCCGCTTCGCTACACCGCCTTCACCCCGTGCTTCCGCGAGGAGGCCGGCAGCGCCGGCCGCGACACCCGCGGCATCATCCGCCAGCACGAGTTCGACAAGGTCGAGATGGTCAAGTTCGCCAAGCCGGAGGACTCCGACGGCGAGCTCGAGAGCATGACCGCCGAGGCCGAGTACCTGCTGCAGCAGCTCCGCCTGCCCTACCGCGTCATCAAGCTCTGCACCGGCGACCTGGGCTTCTCCGCCCGCCAGACCTACGACATCGAGGTGTGGCTGCCCAGCTACAAGGCCTACAAGGAGATCAGCTCCTGCTCCAACTGCGGTGACTTCCAGGCCCGTCGCGCCAACATCAAGTACCGCGACCCCGAGAACTTCAAGGGCACGCGCTTCGTCCACACGCTGAACGGCTCCGGCCTGCCCGCCGGCCGCACCATGGCCGCCATCCTGGAGAACTACCAGAATGCCGACGGCACCGTCACCGTGCCCGAGGTCCTGCGCCCCTACATGGGCTGCGACTACATCGAGCGCGCGTAAGCCGCCTGAAGGATAGAACGTGCAAGGCGCCGGCGAAAGTCGGCGCCTTTTTTGCACTGGGCGATAATAAGTCGAAGCTAA
>CAVJWS010000075.1:0-10443 GCA_963653485.1 Prevotella sp. CAG:279 | reverse complement strand
GGGCAGTCGAAGTGCGTGATGGTCACGAGCGGCTCGATGCCGTAGCTCTTGCAGGTGCGGAAGACGTCCTCGTAGAAGGCCAGGCCGGCCTCGTTGGGCTCGGTCTCGTCGCCGTTGGGGAAGATGCGCGTCCAGGCGATGGACATGCGGAAGGTCTTGAAGCCCATCTCGGCGAACAGGGCGATGTCTTCCTTGTAGTGGTGGTAGAAGTCGATGCCGGTCTGGGCGGGGTAGTAGTAGCCGTCCTCGAAGGAGAGCATCTTGCGCTTGCCGCTGACCACGGCGAAGCGCTCGGGGCCGTGCGGGGTCACGTCGACGTTGGCCAGGCCGCGGCCGTCCACGTCGTAGGCGCCCTCGCACTGGTTGGCGGCGGTGGCGCCACCCCAGAGGAAGCCCTCGGGGAACTGCTTGGTGATTTCAGCCATCTTGCTCCAATCAAAGGTTGCCTGCCATCAGTTGGAGTATGGAGCAGATGGGCGCCGATTCGGCGCGGTATCAGGATTTCAGACATGTTTTTTCGCAGCGAGAGTGCGGTGATTGATACTTTTTGATACCTGAGTTAACCAAGCGAAATGGACCAGGAGAAAATTTTTCTAAATTTCTGCTTGCATAGGCCTTGGGACTTAGGTATATTAATCCCCGCGCTGAAACGCGCACCCCAAAGCTTCGGGCGTTTAGCTCAGGGGGAGAGCGCTTCCCTGACACGGAAGAGGTCACAAGTTCAAATCTTGTAACGCCCACCACAAAGTCACGGGCCAGAGGCAAAAGCTTCTGGCCCGTTTTCGTATGCCGGTGTGGCGTCTCTGCTTCGTAAGCCGCCGAAGCGGCGCGCCTGCCAAGCAAGCATTCCGCAACGGCCTATGGCTTGAGGCCCTCGAGCGAGTGCGAGCGAGGGCGTTTGCGCTCGGGCATGCCGTGTAGGCGGATCGTGCCAGTTTTGGACCCCGCCCCCGACCGCTCGCGAATGTAACGGCTGCCGCTCTTGCCCGTTTTTCGCCAGGCGCCGCATTACCATATGAAAGATTGTCTTGTGCCGGCCCTTCGAGGATTGGGTTGCATCGTGAAGAAGAAATTCCTGGTTTGTGGCATCCGCGGCGCCGAGCGTCGTAACGTCAGCAACTTCTTCATCTCCAATGACAAGGATGACCTGTGCTTCTGCGAGGCCCTGGTTTCGGGCGAGGGCGAGGCCAAGAGGATACTCTCCGCCTATGAGATCGACGAGATCGTCGTCATCGGCTCGGTCTCGCTTTTGGGCGAGAAGGGCAAGGAGGCAACCGGCGTAAAGATGGCGCTCAACGACGGCATCGACGTCATGACGGCCAACGTCAGCAAGCTCAGCGGCTTTGACTTCTTCCGCTATCGCATGACGCAGTTCACGCTGGGGATCAGCATCGACCTCGCCGATTCCCTGAGCGAGATCGACCCTGTCCGCCGCGAGGAGCTCGTTGCCTTCGCCCAGTCGCTTGCCCCCGACACCGCCGCCGCGCTTCCCGCGCTCTTTGCCGGCGGCCGCATCCGCGCCAAGTTTGACAAGGCGGCCGGCGACCTCTCGCTCGAGGACCTCGACTGGCTCTTCCGCTATCTCTATTGCGAGATGAACCCCTCCTACCGCATGCGCCCCCAGAGCAACAACGTGGCGGTGCCCATCTCCTTCGTGCCCATCTCCTCGTCCTTTGGCTTTGAGGACGTCACGCTGTTCCAGGACCTCATCGCAAACCTCGTGCAGGAGCCCGGCGTTGACGCCGAGCTCTACGTTGACCTGCACGGCCTGCCCACCGAGGCCGCGGGCGTCTGCGCGAGCACCCTCTACTCGCTTTCCGACGACCCCAACGCCCGCATCCACATGGCTGCGACCGCAAGCGTCCACCACGCCGACCTGCCCGGCTTCTCCTGGATTGACATGCAGCAGCGCCACTACCGCATCGACAAGCTCATGGCGGGCATCCGCTCGTTTCTCAACAACGGCAAGACCGATATCCTGCGCTCCTATTGGGAGGAGGCCAAGCTCGCCAACCCTAAGCTCGACAACCCCTATGTGGACGAGATCCTCATGGCCATGGGCTATGTGGACGCGGGCATCTCGCTGTGCAACATCGACGAACTCACGACCGGCCTCTTGGCCCTGCGCCGGCTGCTCAACCACCCCGAGCAGGCGCCGGAGTCCTCCCAGGAGGAGGACGCCTTCGTGATCATGATGCTGAGGGAGAGCGTGCTTCGCGACTACGGCGCCCTCATGGACGAGACCGAGGGAGGCCTCGACCCCTTCGAACTCGTGAAGTGGGGCTTTAGCAAGAAGTTCTTCCAACAGGTCATCACCATCATCGAGTCGCTCATCCCCGCGCAGCTCATCGCCCGCGGCGTGCTGTACCCGGCCGTGAGCGACGAGGAGGTGCTGGCCTACAAGAAGGCCGTGAACATGCACTACTGGGACGGCCTGCCCTCCCAGCGCTGGATGTTCAAGGACCTGGACCACTACTTCATCAAGTTCTACGCGCGCTTTGCCGTTGACTACCGCAGCCGTGCGGTGCCGCCCAACACGCAGTACACGCGCGCCCGCGTGGCCTCGGTCTTTGGCAAGTCGCTTGAGCAAATCAACGTGCTGCCGGCCCACTCCCTGCTTTCCGACGAGGCGCTGCTGACCGAGGTCCTCCAGCGCTACTACGACCTCGGGTCGTTCCGCAACACCGTCAACCACGCCGGGCACGCCGACGACGCCGAGGCCTCGCTCGAGCCCACCTCGCCCGTGTGGAGGCGCGCCGAGGAGCTCATCCGCGGCTTCATCGAGTGCTACGAGAAGGTGCTGGCCGCCATCGGGGACAAGCGCCCCGATGACCTCAGGCCACTCGTCCAGGCCGAGTTCAAGGAGTACTTCTTCAACCATGGCCCCAAGAGCGACCCGGAGTACAACGCGGTCGTGGGCTACACGGCCTCAAACCGCGCCAGGCCCCGTCGCAGGTTTGGGGGCAACGGCGGCCCAGACCGCGCCGGCAACGGGAGCGGCGGCTTCAACCGCGGCGGCAACGCCGGGGGCGGAAACGGCGGCAACCGCGGCGGCAACGCCGGGGGCGGCAATGGCGGCGCCAATCGCGGCGGGGCGGCAAGTGGCTCGGTCCAGACCAGCGCGAGCGCGCAGGCGCCGGGCGCAGCCGCGGGCGAGAACGTGACCGTCACCGTCACGCTGCCAAAGTCCACCCTGGATGCCGCCGTCAACGGCAAGCCAAAGAAGAAGGGCGAGCTCGTCGTCCGCATCTCGCTTGAGTAGGGGAGCGCGCGTGGCAAACGAGAAGGCAGCGAGGGCCGTGACCCTGCGCAAGGAGATTTGGGTCATCGCGGTGCCGGCCATCGTGGAGAGCCTGTTCAACACGTTCTCCTCCATGATTGACTCCCGCATGATCTCGCGCGTGGGCACCAAGGCCATCGCGGCCATCAGCGTCACCAACCAGCCGCGCCTGTTCGTCTACTGCGTCTTCTTTGCGATGAACACCGCGCTCTCGGCGCTGGTGGCCCATGCCGTGGGAGCGAAGGACCAGCGCCGCGCCAACGGGCTGCTCGTCACGGCGATGTGGCTCACGGTCGCGGCGTCGCTCGCGCTGGGCGCCCTGTGCTCGGCGTTTGCCTGGCCCATCATGCAGGTGTGTTCCGGGCAGGCCGATACCATGGAGCTTTCGGTGAGCTACTTCCGCATCCTGATGCTCTTCACGGTGTTCAACACCGCCTTCATGCTCATCAACGCCGCGCTGCGAGGCTGCGGCTGCACCAAGGTGACGATGCAGACCAACGTCGCCTCCACGCTCGTGCACATTGGCCTCAACTACCTCATCATCGAGGGGCGCTTTGGGTTCCCGCGCCTGGGCGTGATGGGCGCGGCCATCTCCACCGTGGTGGGCTATGTGGTGGCCCTGGGCATCAGCCTGTACAAGCTGGGCGACGCAGGCCAGTTCGTGAACCTGCGCTACATCATGGCCGAGCGCGTGCGGGCCACCCGCGAGGCGGCGCGCGAGCTCTATGACCTGTGGAAGAACATCTGTCTCGAGAATCTGCTCACGCGCGTGGGCTACCTGCTCGCCTCCATCATGACGGCGCGCACCGGCTCGCTCGACACCTCCATCTACCACGTCACGCTCAACCTCATGAACGTGAACTTTGCCATCGGCGACGGCCTGCAGGTGGCCTCGGTGGCCCTCGTGGGCAAGTCCGTGGGCAAGGGCGACGTGAGCGACGTCCGCATGTACACCAGGACCATCTTCCTGGCCGGCATGGGCTGCTCGTTCGTGCTTGCGCTGCTCTATGCGGCTGGCGGCAACTTCTACTACGGCCTGTTCTCTGACGAGGCGGAGTTTGTGGCCCGCGGCTGCATGGCCGGCTTCATCGTTGCCGCCATGACGCCGTTTCAGGTCCCGCAGATCATCTTCAACGGCGTGCTCAAGTGCATGGACTGCGCCAGGCAGACCCTCTACATCACCGTCTTTACGGTGACCTTCCTCAACGTGGCGCTCGACTACCTGCTCTGCTTCGTGCTGGGCTTTGGCCTGTGGGGCATCTTGGGCGCCACCTTCATCACCCAGGCGTCGCGTGCCATCCTGCTCGAGCTCGTCTACCGCAAGCGCCTCCCCGAGCTCGAAGCGAGAATGGGGTAGGGATACCGCGTTGGTTTTGCGAGGGGCGGCTGTGCCCCCCTTATCGTGAGCCGCCGAAGCGGTATGCCCGAAAAGCAAACATCCCGCAGCTGCCTATGGCATGAGTCCTCGGGTGCGGACGGGCGAGGACGTTTGCGCTCGGGCATAGCGCGCGGGCGGTTTGCGCATGAGGTTTGTCCCGGCGTAGCTGCAATGTTCTCGTGTTTGTACTACGCTGGACAAGTTGTGAATAGGCAGGGTAGCCCGGCGCGGAGCCGCTGGGACAAAAATGCGAGGAAACCATCATGAGCGCAGCGCGCGTGACCATGAAAGACATTGCCGCCAAGGTGGGCGTTTCGGTGAACACGGTTCACAAGGCCGTGAGCAACAAGCCTGGCGTCTCCGATGCCGTGAGGGCCGAGATCCTGGCCTGCGCCGAGCAGATGGGCTACCACAGAAACGAGAGCGCCTCCGTTTTGCGTAGGCGTGACCTGCGCGTTTGCGTCTGCCTGCCTTCTGACAAGCAGGAAGGCAGCTTCTTCTTTGGCTATCTTTGGCGTGGCATCAGGCGCTATGCGAGCGAGTACCTCGACCATGGCATCGTCTTTGAGATGCGCCCGTACGAGATGGGCTCCTACGCCGCGGCGCTCGAGGAGCTGCGCGGGCAGTGCGGTGGGCCAGAGGCCCCCGACGGCCTCATCGCCTACGTGCCGGTTGAGCCCGGCGCCACCGAGCTGCTGACCGAGATTTCCGCCCTTGGCGTCTCGGTGGTGCTGCTCGACGGCGACCGTCCCAACACCGGCAGGCTGGGAGCCGCGGTGGCAGGCTACGCCGAGGCGGGCAACCTCATGGCCGAGCAGGCGCTCAACCTGCTCTCTGCCTACGACGGCTCCGAGAAGATCCTGCTCTTGGCGGGCGACCCCCACACCGACTCCCACGCCGACGTGGCGCGCGTCTTCCACGAGCGCTTTGGCGAGCGCGGCCTGGACTACACGGTGCGCGACCTCTACGGCGCCCACGGCCAGGTGGCCGAGCTGCGCCAGAGCCTGCGCACCCTACTCGGCGCTGCCGACGCCCCGGGCCTGGTCTGCAGCGTCTTCGCCGTCGGTTCGGAGCTCGTGGCCGACACCCTGGTTGAGCTGGGGCTCGTTGGCAAGATTCGCGTCATCGCGAGCGACCTCTTCCCGGAGAACGTCATCGCCCTGCGCCGCGGTATCTTCACCAACATCGTCTACAAGGACCCGGCGGGCATGGCCTACGGCGGCGCCGCCATGCTGGGCGACTATCTGCTCAAGGGCCTAAAGCCCGAGCAAAAGGTCCTGCGCGGCTCGGCCGACCTGGTCTTCCGCAGCAACCTCGACCACTACGTCCAAGCCGCCGGCGTGGAGCTGTAGGCCGTAAGCGCTTCTGGGGCGCGAGTTCTGCGACATCGTGAGCTGCCGGAGCGGTATGCCCGAAAAGCAAACATTCCGCAGTGGTCTATGGTGCGAAGCCCTCGAGCGAGTGCGAGCGAGGACGTTTGCGTTCGGGCATAGCGCGCAGGCGGGCGGCGGTCTGCGGGCACGCTCGTCTTTCTGTGCAGCATGTGTGAATAAGCAAGGGACCCCTTTTCCGTGAGCGGTAGTAATTCGCCGCTGAGTGAACGTTTACTCTGGAATAAAGTGAACGTTCACCTAAACACTGCTACAATGCCTCCGGAATGAAGCAAGCAGGCGTATTGCCGCAAGGAGGAACGCGTTATGAAAAAGTTCATGGACGACAAGGATTTCTTGCTGAGCACCCCCACGGGCGAGAAGCTCTTCCATGAGTTTGCCGAGGGCATGCCCATCGTTGACTACCACTGCCACATCTCCCCGCAGGAGATTTTCGAGAACAAGTCCTTCAAGTCCATCACCGAGGTCTGGCTGGGCGGCGACCACTACAAGTGGCGCCTCATGCGCGCCAACGGCGTGGACGAGCGCTACATCACCGGTGACGCCGACGACCGCGAGAAGTTCCAGAAGTGGGCCGAGACCCTGGGCCGCTGCGTGGGCAACCCGGTCTTTGAGTGGAGCCACCTCGAGCTCAAGCGCTTCTTTGGCTACGAGGGCGTGCTCAACGGCAGCACCGCCCAGGAGGTCTGGGACCTCGCCAACGCCAAGCTCGCCACCCCGGAGTTCAGCTGCCGCGAGCTCATCAAGCGTTCCCGCGTCCGCATGATCTGCACCACCGACGACCCGGCCGACTCCTTCGAGTGGCACCAGAAGATCGCCGCCGACGAGACCTTTGACGTCAAGGTCGTCCCGGCCATGCGCCCCGACGCCGCCCTTCGCATCGAGCGCGGCCAGGAGTTCGCCGACTACATGAAGAAGCTCTCCGGTGTGGCCGAGCTGCCCGTCACCAACTACGCCGAGCTCAAGGCCGCCATCGCCAAGCGCTATGACTTCGTCGCCTCCCTCGGTTGCGTCGCCTCCGACCACGCGCTCGACTACGTGATGTACGTTCCGGCCACCGAGGCCGAGGTCGAGGCGATCTTTGCCAAGGGCCTTGCCGCCGAGCCGCTCACCGAGCACGAGGTCCTGCAGTACAAGACCGCCTTCATGCAGTTCCTCGCCAGCGAGTACGTGCGCCTGGGCTGGGCCATGCAGCTCCACTTTGGCTGCAAGCGCGACAACAACAAGCCCATGTTCGCCAAGCTCGGCCCCGACACCGGCTACGACTGCATCTCCAACTACACCCCGGCCGACCAGCTCGCCGACTTCCTGGGCTCCATCCAGGAGAAGAGCGGCCTGCCCAAGACCATCCTCTACAGCCTCAACCCCTGCGACAACTGGATGATCGACACCGTCATGGCCTGCTTCCAGGAGGCGCCCGTGGCCGGCAAGATCCAGAACGGCAGCGCCTGGTGGTTCAACGACAACGAGGTCGGCATGCGCGACCAGATGACCGCCCTTGCCAACGAGGGCGTGCTCGGCAACTTCGTGGGCATGCTCACCGACTCCCGCTCCTTCCTGAGCTACCCGCGCCACGAGTACTTCCGCCGCGTGCTGTGCGGCCTGGTGGGCGAGTGGGTCGAGGCCGGCAAGTACCCCGCCGACTTTGAGCTGCTTGGCGGCATCGTCAAGGACATCAGCTACAACAACGCCGTCCGCTACTTCAACATGCCGCTCGAGCTGGCCTAAGGCCGCCTGCGCCCGCACCCCTAGCATCTGACTTCTACCAAGAGGAGAGCATCACCCATGGATACCCTGAGCTACGCCACGCTCGAGAAGATCGGCTATGAGGGCTACGTCCTTCCCAAGGACGCCCCCGAGAAGGTCCTGCAGTTTGGCGAGGGCAACTTCCTGCGCGCCTTCGTGGACCGCTTCTTCGACCTGGCCAACGAGGCAACCGGCTGGAACGGCAAGATCTGCATGGTGCAGCCCATCAGCGGCAACTACGGCTTTGCTGACGGCATCAACGCCCAGGACAGCCTCTACACCGTGCTCGTCCGCGGCAAGCAGGACGGCCAGACCGTTGACGAGTCCCGCCTCATCAGCTCCTGCTCGCGCTGCATCAACCCCTACCGTCCCGAGGACTACGTCGAGATCATGAAGCTCGCCGCCTCCGACGAGCTCGAGATCATCGTCTCCAACACCACCGAGGCCGGCATCGCCTACGACGCCTCCTGCAAGGCCGACGACGAGCCGCCCGCGAGCTTCCCCGCCAAGCTCGCCCAGGTGCTCCACACCCGCTGGGCCGCCGGCAAGCCGGGCGTCATCGTGCTCTCCTGCGAGCTCATCGACCACAACGGCGCCGAGCTGCTGCGCATCGTGAAGCAGCACGTGGCCGACTGGGGCTGGGAGGACGACTTCGCCGCCTGGCTCGAGGACGACTGCACCTTCTGCACCACGCTCGTCGACACCATCGTCCCGGGGCGCATCCGCGATGCCGAGGAGTGCGCGCGCGTGGCCGAGCGCCTTGGCTATGACGACCCCTTCCTGGCCGTGCGCGAGCCCTTCCAGATGTGGGGCATCGAGGGCGACGAGTCGCTCAAGGAGAAGCTGCCCTTCACCAAGGCCGAGCTGTCCGGCGTCTTCGTGACCCCCGACGTCACCCCCTACAAGAAGCGCAAGGTCCGCATCCTCAACGGCTCGCACACCTGCTTCGTCCCCGGTGCCTGGCTGGCCGGCTTTGACATCGTGCGCGACTGCATGCACGACGAGGTGGTCCGCGGTTTCATGAACAAGATGCTCTACAGCGAGTGCATCCCCACGCTGGCCGCCGACCTGGACGTGGAGGACTGCAAGGCCTTCGCCGCCGCCGTGGAGAACCGCTTCGACAACCCCTTCATCGACCACCAGCTGCTCTCCATCTGCCTGAACTCCACCGCCAAGTGGCGCGCCCGCGACCTGCCCACCCTCAAGGACTACGTGGCCGCCGAAGGCGAGCTGCCGCGCTGCCTGGCCACCTCGCTTGCCACCCTCATTGCCTTCTACACCACCGGCCTTGGTAGCCGCGAGGCCGATGGCCTGCACCTGCGCCGCGCCGACGGTGCCGCCTACGTGGCCCAGGACGATGACTTCGTGCTCGACTTCTACGCCGAGCACGCCTGCGACGCAGACGAGGACCTCGTGCACGCCGTTCTCACCAACGAGCAGATGTGGGGCGAGGACCTCACGGCCATCGAGGGACTCGAGAAGTTCGTCGCCAACATGCTCTCCGTGGTCCGCACCCAGGGTGCGAAGGCAGCCTACGCCGCGGCCGTTGCGTAAGCCGCTGTTAGTGGCGCGCTGCGCGGGGACCCAAATACCGCACCTCGCCGTTCAAACCGTCGCTCGCGTGCTAAGCACGCGTCGCTCCTCTTTCACGGCGATCTGCGGCATCTGGGCCCCGCTCGCCGACCTGCGAGTATTTGAGGGTTGCGACGGACTTTGTCCAACCAGCAAGGTTAGGAATAGACCGAGATGAACACCATTCAGATCAACCCGGCGGATAACGTCATCGTGGCGCTGTCGCCGCTGGCTGCGGGCAGTGTCGTGGACGTTCCCGGCGTGGGCGCCGTGACGGCCGCCGAGGACATCCCGCAGGGCCACAAGATGGCCGTGCGCGCGATCGCCGGGGGCGCCGACGTCATCAAGTACGGCCTGCCCATCGGCCACGTGACCGCAGACGTCGCGGCCGGCGCCTGGCTGCACACCCATAACGTCAAGACCAACCTCTCGGGCGAGGTGGAGTATTCCTACCACCCCACGTACCCCGTGGTGGAGCCCGTGGAGCCCGAGTGCTTTGAGGGTTTCCGCCGTGCCGACGGCCGCGCCGCCACGCGCAACGAGCTGTGGATCATCCCCACGGTCGGTTGCGTGAACGAGGTCGCCCGCGGCATGTGCGAGGCGGCCCAGGACCTGGTGGGCGGCACCCTCGAGGGCGTCTATTACTTCCCGCACCCGTTCGGCTGCTCGCAGACCGGCGCCGACCACGCCCAGACCCGCCGCCTGCTCGTGGCGCTCTCGCGCCATCCCAACGCCGCCGGCGTGCTGTTCTTGGGCCTGGGCTGCGAGAATTGCACCCACCAGCAGGTGCTGGACGAGCTAGGGGAGTACGACCCCGAGCGCGTGCGGTTCCTCACCTGCCAGGACGTTGCCGACGAGCAGGTCGAGGGCCACAAGATCTTGGCCGAGCTCGCCGAGCGCGCCAAGCAGGCTGTTCGCGAGCCCATCGCCGCGAGCGAGCTCGTCATCGGCCTCAAGTGCGGTGGCTCCGACGGCCTCTCCGGCATCACGGCCAACCCCACCATCGGCCGCGTGAGCGACATGATCGTGGCCCGCGGCGGCACCTCCGTGCTCACCGAGGTGCCCGAGATGTTCGG
>CAVJWS010000074.1:0-10561 GCA_963653485.1 Prevotella sp. CAG:279 | reverse complement strand
GTCACCTGGGTAAGCTTGGTCGCCGGCTTGTAGGTGGTGCCGTTGGCCTCGACGCTGTTGCGCACCGAGACGGTCTTGGACTCGGAGGCATCGAAGCTGTAGGTATCGCTCGCCAGCTCGTTGCCATTCTCGTCCACATAGGCGACCGTACCGGTGACGCTCTGGGAGGCATCGAGCTTCTCATAGGAGACGTAGAGCACGCCGTCCTTGAGCTGCGGCGTGACCTTGCCGCTGCCCACCAGGGCATAGGTGGCGCCGTCGCGCACGATCTGCGTGGGCGCGGAGAAGGCGAGGGCCTCCTCGCCGGCGCGGGCGGTGCGGATGCCGATCATGGAATCGGCCACCGAGCCGCCGAGCGGCTGCCCGTTCACCTGGATGCACACGGCGTAGACCTTGGCGGAAAGCAGCGCAGCCGCGCCCTCCCCGCGCTCGGTGGACTTGGCGCCGTAGAAGTTGAGGGTGATGTCACCGCTGTGGTCGGCCACGTAGGAGGCCTCGGCGTTGAGCTGGACGACGCCGAAGGTGTCCGTGGAGTTGTCGTAGCTGTACTCCATGTCGGTCGTGACCGTCTTGCCGCCCACCGCAACGTCTGCGTAGAGGGTGGAGCCGCCAAGACCCGAGACCGTGGCGCACTCAAAGGCGCTACCCCAGATGAGGGCATCGGCCCCGCGGACGACGACGGACTGGCTGGCGGCCTGCTCGGCCATGGCCGTGGTTGGCATGGCGACCTGCGGGGCCGACATGACGAGCGGCAGCGCCAGGGCAAGCGCCGCCAACCTGTGAGGGCGTAGTCTTACGTTTGAGAGCATAGGACCACTCCTTCCTGTCTCTCACTCGCTTGCGCGAGCACGCACGGCAACGGCCAGGCGCCTCTCCCCCGTGGGCCACGTTGGCCCAAAGAAGCATCAAACGGCCGATGCCAACTTTATTCACAAATCAGCGAAATTGTACTCCCTGCATCAGCTATAGTGCGAATTCAAAAAAGGTTTGATAAGCCCATCTAGCTGCGGAAATTCAAACGCTCTACGGTATCTACACAATGCCTTTACATTGGGGATGCCAAGTATGCACAAATGAAGCTAAAAGATAGCGAAAAGGAGAAACCGGGAGACTAACCGAGAAGCACGGCCTCGAGCTCGGCCGGCGTGGCGCAAATGGTGGTGGCGCCAGCCTCGACGAGCTGCGCCTCGTTGCGGAAGCCCCAGCTCACGGCCAAGCACTCAAGACCCGCATTGCGCGCCGTGGCCACGTCGACCTCGGAGTCCCCCACGTAGACGGCATGGCCCAGCTCACCTGTGCCCATCTCCTCCAGAGCAAGCGCCACCATGTCTGGGGCGGGCTTCTTGGTCACGCCCTCGCGCACGCCCACGACGGCGTCGAAGACGCCCGGGAAGTGGGCCTCCACCAGGTCGCTCACGGCGTACTGGGTCTTGTTGGAGACCACGGCCATGCGCGCGCCGCGCTCCCCCAGCCTTGCCAGCAGCCCGGGAATGCCCTCGTAGGGCTGGGTGTTGTCGCGGCAGTGCTTGGCGTAGAAGCTGTCGAACTCGGCGTTGAGTTCGTCCACCACCTCGGGCGGGGTGCCCGCCGGCACCGAGCGTTCGATGAGGCGGCGGATGCCGTTGCCCACGTAGGCGCGCGTCTGCGCCATGCCCTGCACGGGCAGGCCCGCCCAGGCCAGCGTGTGGTTGATGGCGAGGTGGAGGTCCTCCAGCGTGTTCAGCAGCGTGCCGTCGAGGTCAAAGATGACGAGCCGGGCTTCCCGCTCCGTGGCCGCCACTTGTCTGTCCGCCGCACCCGTCTCGCCCATGTCCGCCCCGTCCGCATTCACGCATTCGCGTCGCTTTGCCTGGCATTTTGGCGGCGCCCTCACGTGCGGCCCGCAGTTGTGGGAACCGGCTCAGTAGCCAAGCTCGCAAACTCCGGGCCAGCAGCCGGCAAAGCCATCGCCCGCAAGCTCGCGCCCACGCGCCGTCGCTCGCAAGCCCGCACTCGCCATCCGCCGCCAAAAATCCTGCGTCCATCCTACACGCCCTTGCGCGGCACGTCACGCTGTATTACGCGCGCGTTACGGCTAGATTGCGTCTCGGACGTGCTGCTATGATGAAGCCTACGTGTCGCGCCGCCATGGCATGCGGCACCCGAGCAAGAGGAGGCATCTTGGCAGGAAACGAACCAACGACGCGCGAGAGCCTGCGCGCGGAGGCAACCGCACAGGCAGCGGCGACGTTTGCCGGCGTGAACCTACCGGAGAGCATGCGAGACAACCTCGCCCTGTTCCTGCGCCTTCTTCGCGAGGTCCTCACCGAGTACTCGCCCGACCTGCGCTCCACCTTCGACGAGGTGGTTGCCTACCTCATCGCGGCTGACGAGCAGGGAGTCACGAGTGCCACCGGCGCCTCAGACGAAGACGAGCGCTTCCGCGCGGCCTACGAGGTCGTCCGCGGCCTGGACGTGGAGCAGCAGACCATGCTCACCCGCGCCCTCACCGCCTACTTCCACCTCGCCAACCTCACCGAGGAAAACTTCCGCGTAGAGACGCTGCACAACCGCGAGCGCGAGGTCTCGCTCGATTCCGAGACCGACGAGTCCAACGAGCTTGCCGTGGCCTACCACCAGCTCATCGAGGAGATGGGACAAGAGAAGGCCGACGAGTTGCTCGCCCGCCTCGAGTTCCACCCCGTCTTCACCGCCCACCCCACCGAGGCGCGCCGCAAGGCCGTCGAGGGCAAGATCCGCCGCATCTCGCGCCTGCTTGCCGAGCGCCCGCTGCTGGGCGGCTCCGACCTGGCCGAGAACGAGCGCCACATGCTGCAGGAGATTGACGCCCTGCTGCGCACGAGCCCCATCGCCATCAAGAAGCCCACGCCGGCCGAAGAGGCAGAGACCATCATCGACATCTTCGACAACACCCTGTTCGACATGGTGCCGATGGTCTACCGTCGCTTTGATGACTGGGTGCTGGGCGAGAAGGCCGGCAAGGTCAAGCCCCTGTGCCCGGCCTTCATCCACCCCGGCTCCTGGATCGGCTCCGACCGCGACGGCAACCCCAACGTCACCGCCAAGGTGAGCCGCGAGGTGGCCAACAACTTCTTCACGCACATGGTCTCCACGCTCGAGGACAAGTGCCGCCGCGTGGGCCGCAACCTCACGCTCGACGTCGAGCACGCCACGCCCTCCGACGAGCTGGTGAACCTGTGGAACCACCAGGTCGAGATGAGCGAGAAGCTCACCTCCCGCGCCGAGCTCATCAGCGAGTCCGAGCCGCACCGCGCCGTCATGCTCGTCATGGCAGACCGCCTGCGCGCCACGGTTCGCCGCACGGCTGACACCATGTACCACAGCTGCGACGAGTTCGTCGCGGACCTCTACGTGGTGCAGCGCTCGCTGGCCGCCTCGGGCGCCGAGCGCGCGGCCTACGGCCCGGTCCAGACCCTCATCTGGCAGGCCGAAAGCTTTGGCTTCCACATGGTTGAGATGGAGTTCCGTCAGCACTCCGTGGTGCACAGCCGCGCCCTGTCAGACATCGCCGAGCACGGCCGAAACGGCGAGCGCGGCACGCTCGACCCGATGACCCGCGAGGTGCTCGACACCTTCCGCGCACTCGGCTCCATCCAGAAGCGCTACGGCGAGAAGATGGCCCGCCGCTACATCATCAGCTTCACCAAGAGCGCGCAGAACGTCGCCGACGTCTACGAGCTCAACCGCCTGGCCTTCGCCCACGCCGAGGACGTGCCCGACATCGACGTCATCCCGCTGTTCGAGCAGCTCGAGGACCTCGAGGGCTGCATCGACGTGCTAAACGACATGCTCGAGCTGCCCGACGTGCAGCGCCGCCTGGCCCAGACCGGCCGCAAGATGGAGGTCATGCTCGGCTACTCCGACTCCTCCAAGGACGCCGGCCCCACCACCGCCACGCTCGCCCTGCACACCGCCCAGCAGCGCATCGCCCAGTGGGCGCAGGACAACGACATCGACCTCGTGCTCATGCACGGCCGCGGCGGCGCCGTGGGCCGTGGCGGCGGCCCGGCCAACCGCGCCGTGCTCGCCCAGCCGGCCGGCTCGGTCAACTGCTTCTTCAAGGTCACCGAGCAAGGAGAGGTCATCTTCGCCCGCTACGGCAACCCTGTGCTGGCCCAACGCCACGTGGAGAGCGTTGCCGGCGCCACCCTGCTGCAGAGCGCGCCCTCAGTTGAGAAGACCAACACGTCCATGACGGCCAAGTACGCCGACATGGCCCAGAAGCTCTACGACGCGAGCCACGAGCACTTCGTTGACCTGCTGAACACGCCCGACTTCACGCCGTGGTTCTCCACCGTGACCCCGCTGGTGGAGATTGGCCTGCTGCCCATCGGCAGCCGCCCGGCCAAGCGCGGCCTGGGCGCCAAGTCGCTGGACGACCTGCGCACCATCCCCTGGGTCTTCAGCTGGAGCCAGGCGCGCATCAACCTGGCCGCCTGGTACGGCCTGGGCACGGCCTGCGAGCGCCTGGGAGACCTTGAGCTGCTCCGCAGCGCCTACAAGGAGTGGCCGCTGTTCAACACCTTCATCGACAACATCGAGATGTCCATCGCCAAGACCGACGGCCGCATCGCCCGCCACTACCTGGCCCTGGGCGACCGCGAGGACCTCAACGAGAAGGTCCTGGGCGAGATGGCCCTCACCCGCAAGTGGACGCTGGCCATCGCCGGCGACGAGTGGCCGCTGCAGCACCGCCGCGTGCTCGGCCAGGCCATCCGCGTGCGCAACCCCTACGTGGACGCCCTCTCCATCTCGCAGGTGCGCGCCCTCACGGCCCTGCGCGAGCACGAGGCCGAGCTCACGGCCGAGGAGCGCGAGCGCTACATCAAGCTGATCCTCTCCACCGTGGCAGGCGTCTCCGCCGGCCTCCAGAACACCGGGTGATGCAACACCTAAGAGCGTCATGACGAAGCGGGCCCCTCTCAGTTCGAGAAGGGCCCGCTTCTTGTTGGTGCGTCTTGCGCAAGCGTCAATCGAGCGCTGCCAACCGCACGCCGCCAATCGCACGCCGCCAAAGGAAAGCCCGGCCCGCCTTGTCTGAGGCGAGCCGGGCTTTAGCAAAAGCAATCAAGTTCAGCTCGGGTGGCCAAAGGTACGTCCCGATCCAAACGCCGCAGGCCGGGGTGGCCAAAGGTAGGTCCCAAGCCAAACGCCGCAGGCAGGCGAAGCCTAGGCGCGCTCGAGGAAGGCCTTGTAGCCGCGGTAGGCCTCGTAGATGTCGGCCTTGTTGGAGACCTCCCACAGGGAGTGCATGGAGAGCACCGGCACGCCCGAGTCGATGACGTCCATGCCGTAGCGGGCCATGATGTAGGCGATGGTGCCGCCGCCACCGGCGTTGACGCGGCCCAGCTCGCAGGTCTGGAAGCTCACGTCGGCCTCGTCCATGATGCTGCGGACGAGCGCCATGTACTCGGCGTCGGCGTCGTTGGAGCCGCTCTTGCCGCGCGCGCCCGTGTACTTGTTGAAGCACAGGCCGCGGCCCAGGTAGGCGGTGTTCTTCTCCTCAAACTGGCCGGCGTAGGCGGGGTCAAAGCCGGCCGAGACGTCGCTCGAGAGCATGCGCGAGTTGGCAAGCGCCCGGCGCAGCGCAAGGTCTCCGCCCTCCCCCGCAAGCTCCATGACCTCGGCCAAGGCGTTCTCGAAGTAGTGGGCCTGCATGCCCGTGGCGCCCACCGAGCCGATCTCCTCCTTGTCCACGAGCAGGCAGACGCTCGTGCGCTCAACCTTCTTGACGTCGAACATCGCCTCGAGCGAGGTGTAGGCGCACACGCGGTCGTCCTGGCCGTAGCCCAAGATCATGGAGCGGTCGAGGCCCATGTCGCGGGCGGCACCCGCCGGCACGATCTCGAGCTCGGCGGAGAGCAGGTCCTCCTCCTCGATGCCGTAGCGCTCTGCCAGCAGGCTCAGCAGCAGCTGCTTAACCGGCTCCTTGGGCTCCTCGGCCTTGTCTGCGTCCTCGGCCTCGTCCTTGCCGCCCTTGGCCAGCAGCTTGCCCACGCGGGTCTTGGGCTCCTTCTTGGCTGCCTCGCCCAGGCAGACCGGCTTGCCGCCCACGATGACGTCGAGCGCCTCGGCGTCCACGGCCTCGGCGTGGGTCTTCTTCATCTGCTCGCCGCCGAGGTGGATGAGGATGTCGGAGATGCAGAACACCGGGTCGGCCGGGTCCTCCCCCACCACGACGTTCACGACCGAGCCGTCCTTCTTGGCCACGACGCCGTGGATGGCCAGCGGCGTGGCGACCCACAGCGAGGTCTTGAGGCCGCCGTAGTAGTGCGTGTCGAGGAAGGCCAGGTCACCCTTCTCGTAGGCGGGGTTCTGCTTCACGTCGAGGCGCGGCGAGTCCACGTGGGCGCCCAGGATGTCGAGGCCCTCGGAGAGCGGGCGGGCGCCGATGTTGAACATCGTGAGCGCCTTGCCGCGGGTGTTGACGTAGACCTTGTCGCCTCGCTTGAGCTTCTTGCCCTTGGCGATGAGGTCATCGAGGTTCTTGTAGCCGTTGGCCTCGGCGAGCGCGACGCAGCTCGCCACGCACTCGCGCTCGGTCTTGTTCTCGCTGATGAAGCTGCGATAGCGCTCCGCCAGAGCCTCGAGCTCATCGAGCTGCTCGGCCGTGTACTTCTTCCAGGCGCTTTGCCTTTCCATCGGTCCTCCCAAAGTTCATGCCCGCAACTGCGGGCAGTTGATAAACGAATCTAGATGCCGCTCGCTCCCTCGAGCTTACGGAAGCCCTCGCCAAAGGCCTCGTGGGCCTCGGTGATGACGACGATGGCCTTGGGATCCACCTCGGCCACGATGTCCTTGAGCGGCGCGATGTCGGCGCGGCCGAGGATGCAGAAGAGCATGGGGCGCGCCTGGTTGGTGTACTTGCCCTTGGCCGTGACCTCGGTGCAGCCGCGGTCGAGCTCCTGCATCACGGCAGCGGCAATCTGCTCGTGCTCGTTGGAGATGATCCAGGCCACGCGCTCGCGGCTCGGGCCGTCAATCACCATGTCGCAGACCTTGCCCATCAGGTAGGTTGACACGCAGGCGTAGAGGGCATGGTTGAGCGAGAACACGAGCGCGGAGAGCGCCACCACCATGAAGTCGGTGATGATGACCCACGAGCCCACGGGAATGGCGCTGTGTCGCGCAACGATCTGGCAGATGATGTCTGTGCCGCCGGTGTTGCTTCCGGCCCTGAACACAAGGCCCAGGCCGATGCCGCAGACGACGCCACCCCACAGGGCGCACAGCAGAAGGTCCCCGTCACCCAGAACCGGAAGCACCGGCGCCGTGGCGTCGATGAGCACCGAGGAGACCGTGACCCCGGCGAGCGACTTGGCCGCGTAGCCAATCCCGCCGGCCTGATAGGCCACGACCATGAGCAGGGCGTTTATGACAAGCGACTGGATGCCGACGGGAAGGTCGGGGCCGCCTGCGCCCAGAAGGGCAGCTCGGATGATGATGGCCAGGCCCGAGATGCCGCCAGGGGCCAAGCCGTTTGGCTCCATGAAGCAGTTGAGGCCCATCGCGAACAGAAGCGAGCCCACAAAGATAAGGCCGCCGTTGCGCGCAAGGTTGCGCTTGCTGATGGCCTTGAGGTCAATCGACATATACCCTCCCTCTGAATATGCACGAAGGATTATTTTGTATGCAAAAGCCACGCAAGGCAATGCAGCCCGATGGAGTGCGGGGCGAACTACTCGCAGCCCGCGCAGGAGGCGCAGCCCAGGGCCCTTGCCGCAAGCTCGCGGCCGCAGGGGGTGGCGGCGAGGCCTCCCTCGCCCGTCTCACGCAAAGACGAAGGCAGGCTGGCGCCCACACGGCGCATGGCGAGCACGGACTCATCGAAGGGAATGGTCTCGCCAATGCCCGCGAGCGCCATGTCGGCGCAGGTGAGGGACACCGTGACGCCCGTGGCGTTGCGACGCACGCAAGGCACCTCCACAAGGCCGGCCACCGGGTCGCACACAAGGCCAAGCAGGCTCTGGATGGCCATGGAGGCCGCGGCCGACGCCTGGGCGGGCGTTCCGCCGGCAAGCTCCACCACCGCGGCCGCGGCCATGGCGGCGGCCGCGCCCGTCTCGGCCTGGCAACCGCCCTCGGCGCCGGCCAGCGTGGCGTTGTGCTCAATCACCAGGCCCACGGCGGCGGCCGTGAAGAGGGCCATGACGCAGGCCCGCTCGCTCGCGCCGCGCTCGATGGCCATGGTGAGCACCGCAGCAGGCAAGATGCCGCAGGAGCCGGCCGTGGGGGCCGCCACGATGCGGCCCATGGCGGCGTTGAGCTCGCTCACCGCAAGGGCCCGCGCGACGGCGCGTCCCACGATGCCGCCGCTCACGCTACTGGAGGCAGCCATGCGCATGCGGTGCGCATCGCCGCCGGTAAGCCCGCTGGCAGAGCGCAGGTCCGGCGCACTTCCCGGCTCAATGCACTCGCGCATGACGGCCAGGCGCGCGGCCATGCGCCCAAAGAGCTCCCCAGGCGTCACCTGCATGGCGTGGGCCTGCTGGGCAAGCACCACGTGGCTCAGGGGCACGCCCGCCGCCTCGGCGCTGGCCACGGCGTCGGCCAGGCGGGCATAGACGAAGTCGGCCGGAAGGCCATCCACGCTGGGCGCGGGAAGGTCGCAAGCGGCAAGCTCGCCGCCCGCGGCCACGGGCGCCACCTCGATGCAGCGCTCCACGCCCTCGATGGCCTCGATGCGCGCGGCGGCGTCCGCCCCGGCGTCGCCCTCCACCTCGATGGTCATGACTGCCACGCCGCCGCGCTGCTGGCGCGAGAGGGAGAAGTCGCAGATGTTGGCACCGCTGCCAGCCAAGACCTCCGTCACGCCCGCGATGAGGCCCGGCGCGTCCACGTGGCGCACCACGAAGGTCGTGCGCAGGCCGGTGAGGCGCACCTGCATGCCGTCGATGCGGCTGACCTCAACCTGGCCGCCGCCCACGGAGCTGCCGAGCACGCTCACGTGCGCACCGCCCTCGCCCCAAAGCTCAATAAGCGCGGAGTTGGGGTGCAGGCCTTCCGCCTCGCCGGCGGCAAAATTCACGTCCACGCCGCGCTCGCGGGCGATCTGAAGCGAGTTGCGCAGACGCGAGTCATCGGCGGCCATGCCCAGCACTCCGGCCGCGATGGCGCGGTCGGTGCCGTGGCCACGCCCCGTCTTGGCAAAGCTGCCGTAGAGCGTCACGCTCGCGCGCGCCACCTCGGCGCCCAGAAGCGAGCGCGCGATGGCGCCCAGGCGCGCGGCACCTGCGGTGTGCGAGCTAGAGGGCCCTATCATCACGGGCCCGATGATGTCGAGAACGTTGGACACGAAAAGCCTCCTAGGGGCTCGCGGGGAAAGGCGCCGGACGCGCGGCCAGGAAAGCGTAGGGCATGGGCGAGGCAGCTGGGCCATGCCCATCGACAGACGGACGGAGCATCCGGCCGGAACAATCACGCGCAGCCAAACGCAACGTGGTCGGCCAGGAGCCCTGCACCCTCTCCTACCTGCGCTTTGTTCGAGACTTGGGACGCACCCGGCGTCGCATGGAGCCCATGGCCGCACGGGCGGCCGCCTTGGCCCGCGGCGTGAGGTCGGCCTCCTCGTGCGTGCGCCAGTCGAAACGGATGCTCAGGTAGCGCAGGGCCACCACGGCGAGCAGGCAGGAGAACCCGGCCAGCACCAGCGGGCACCCAACGAACGCGAGCAGGGCAAAGGCGGCGGCACCGGCCAGGCAGGCCACGGCGTAGTAGTTGGAGCCCCGGAAGATGGCCGGCGTGACGCCCGCGAAGGAATCGCGCAGGGCGCCGCCGCCCACGGCCGTCACCACGCCCATGATGACCACATAGAGCGGGTCGAGCCCGGCGGCGAAGGCCTTGCTCGAGCCAGCGAGCGCAAACAAGGCCACGCTCAGCGTGTCTGCAAACAGGATGACGCGGTCCAGGTTCATGAAGAGGCCACGGAAGTAGAAGGTGAGCACGCAGATGGCCAACGACACCCAGATGAGGTCTGGGTGCTGCATGAAGTAAACGTCTGTGGCGCCCATGAGCAGGTCTCTCACGATGCCGCCACCAAAGCCGGTAAGGAAGCCGGCCACCGTGGTCCCCACCACGTCGAGCCTGCGCCGACAGCCAAAGAGCGCGCCCGTGAGCACGCCGACCACCACCGACGCGTAGTCAACGACGACGGGGACCGTCAAGACGGTCCCCGCCTGGGTCATGATGAGCGAGGCGTCCACGCGCTACTTGGAAGCGTGGGCAGCCTTGCTCGAACGAACGAGCGTAGGCTGCTCATCGCCGTCGACGGCGGCCTTGGTCACGATGACCTGGTTCACCGACATGTCGCTCGGGACGTCGAACATGGTCTGCTGCAGCGTCTTCTCGGCGATGGCACGCAGGCCGCGGGCACCGGTCTTGCGCTCGAGCGCCAGGTGGGCCATCTCGCGCAGGGCCTCGGGCTCAAACTCCAGCTGCACGCCCTCGAGCTCAAACATGCGCCTGTACTGCTTGACGATGGCGTTTCGCGGCTCGGTGAGGATGCGCACGAGGTCGTCCTCCTCGAGCTGCTTGGTGGAGC
>CAVJWS010000073.1:0-10645 GCA_963653485.1 Prevotella sp. CAG:279 | reverse complement strand
GCACGGCGGCATGGCCGGCCTCGCAACATGACGGCTCAGTAACCATCCAAGCTGCGGCGACGCCACCCCGTCAATGGCCGACTAGGATAAAGTTCCCCGCCATTTCTTATCAAATGAGGGAATTCGCCTTGCATTACCGTAGGACCGTAGGAAAAACGGGGGATCAGCCCCCGTTTGCTCAACGCCATAGGAGAGCCGCCATGGACCAGAGCCTCGAGACGCGCGCCAAGAGCGTCGCCCGCATCAACCCGCCGCACCGCCTGCTCATGGCGCCCGGCCCCACCACCGTAGACCCGCGCATCCTCTCGGCCATGGCCGCCCCCACCGTGGGCCAGTTTGACCCCTACATGCTCCAGATCATGGGCGAGGTCCAGGACATGCTGCGCTACTGCTTCAAGGCGCCCGGCTACGAGGCCCTCATGGTCGACGGCTCCTCCCGCGCCGCCATCGAGTGCGCGCTCGTCTCCACCATCTCGGCGGGCGACAAGGTGCTCGTGTGCTCGGCCGGCCGCTTTGGCTCGCTTCTGGCCGAGATCGCCGGCCGCGTGGGCGCCGACGTCACGGTGATCACCAAGGACTGGGGACACGTCTTCGAGCTCTCCGAGATCGAGGCCGCCATCTGCGAGGTTGAGCCCAAGCTCGTCTGCACGGTTGCCGGCGACACCTCCACCACCATGCTTCAGCCGCTCGAGGGCCTGGGCGATATCTGCCACGCCCACGGCGCCCTGCTCTACACCGACGCCACGGCCTCCTTCGTGGGCAACGACCTGCGCTGCGCCGAGTGGGGCATCGACATCGCCACCGCCGGCATGCAGAAGTGCATGGGCGGCCCGGCCGGCATCTCGCCCATCGTGGTCTCGCCGCGCGCCTACGAGGTGATGCTCGCCCGCAAGTCCATCGAGGCAGGCATCGCCAACTCGCCCGACGAGGTGCTGCCCGCCGGCGAGCGCATCCGCTCCAACTACTTCGACTTCCCGCAGCTCGTGGACTACTGGGGACCGGCCCGCATCAACCACCACACCGAGGCCACCCACATGCTCTATGCCGCGCACGAGACCCTGCGCCTCATCTGCGAGGAGGGCATCGATGCCGACATCGAGCGCCACCGCCTGAACGGCGCGGCCTTTGCCGCAGGTGCCGCGGCCATGGGCCTTGAGCTCTACGGCGACCAGGCCACGCGCATGAACGACGTCATCGGCATCGTGATTCCCGAGGGCGCCACCGACGCGGTGCGCGCCGAGCTGCTCGAGAACTACGCCGTGGAGATCGCCAGCTCGTTCGGTCCGCTCAAGGGCCGCATCTGGCGCGTGGGCGTCATGGGCTGCAACGCCCGCAAGGACTGCATCATGACCTGCCTGCTCGCGCTGGGTTCGGCCCTGCTCGACGCCGGCGTCGAGGTGGACATCGCGGCCGGCGTCGCCGCCGCCGAGTCCGTCTACGCCGCCTAGCGCAAAGGCGCGCGGCACCCGCCAGCGCACGAGAAGCGCAGCGTGGACGCACGGCGCAGCCATAACAAGTACAAACGACGGGGCCTTCGGGCCCCGTTTTCATAGCAAGGGAAAAGGAGCGTGCGGCGAGTTCCAGTGCTAGGCGCAGAGGGCCGCCTTGTGCACCGGGCTCGCCGCCCGGGCGGAGACGTAGGAAAAGCCAAGCGAGAGGCCGAGCAGCGCGTCGGCGCCCGAGGTGTGGCCGATGCCGGCGATGGCATGGACGGCCGCCTCGAGCGCCGCCTCGTCGCAGGCGCGCACGGCCTCAAGTGCGCGCGCGTAGGCCGGGTTCACGTAGCCGGCGGCGAAGGCCTCGGCGTAGGAGGCGGAGACGGGCGTGGTGAGCGATCGGGCCTTGGAGCAGATGAGCTCGCCCAACCCGTCCCCCATGCCAAAGGCGCGGCGGGCGCAGGCATAGCCCAGCAAGACGTCGTCGCCGGAAGGCGTGAGGCCAAGCCCGCGACCGCAAAGGTAGGTGACGGCGCGTTCCAGCTCGCCTTGCCTGCCGGGGCTGGCAAGCACCTCGAGCGCCGCCTCGACCCCCTCCCCCGCCGGAAGCCCGCAGGCCCCGCGGTCCGCGCAGGCCCCGAAGCGCCGCTCCGCCCACAGGGCGAGGCCCGCGCCGGAAAGGCTCGGCACAGAGCAGTCCACGAGTTGGGCCTCGGCCACGAAGATGCGGGCCAGGCCACCCACGCGATAGATCCGCAGGCCCTCGGCGCTCGCCACGCAGACGCCGCCGCTCACCAGGCCGTCCAGCAGGGCGCCCATGTCCTCGGCCGAGACGGCGAGCCCCGTGCACGAGAACTCGTCGCAGACCCTGCCCACGTGGACGAGACCCCCTTCGAGCCTCACGTTGAAGCTCGTGGCAAAGACCCCCTCGACACGCCCGGCCCCGGCCAGGCCGAGGGCGCGCTTCGCAAACGGCGAGATGTGGGTGGCGGCGGCGAGCACGTTCGCCTACTCGATTCCCAGGCTCGCGGCGTAGGCCTCGAGCGCGGCCTCGAAGCAGCCGAGCGGGGCGCGGACGGTGCCGGCGCCGATCTGGCCCACGCCGGCCCTCTTGTGGGCGATGCCGGTGTTGATGAGCGGGGTGATGCCGGTGGCCACGACCTTGCGGACGTCGATGCCCTGGCAGGTTCCCTTGAAGTCCCAGGTGGGGATGGTCCAGGCGGGGTTGTGGGTCACGCAGACCCTCTCCATCTCGTTGGAGGTGGCGAGCGCGTCCCCAAAGCCGCCGGCGCCCACGAAGCGCGTGACGCCGGGGGCGGCGACCATGGCCATGGCGCCCACGCCCACGGTCTCGGTGATGGCCGAGTCGCCGATGTCGGGGTTGGCGTCCTCGGGACCAAAGCCGGTGAAGTAGAGGCCGTTGGGGGTGTTCACCGGAGCGGTAAACCACTGGTCGCCAAGGGCGGAGATGCGCACGCCGAAGTTCTCGCCGTTGCGGCACATGGTGGTGACGACGCAGCCCTCCTCGTCCTTGCGAACGTAGTCCACGATTGACTTGCCCATGGCCATCATGATGTTCAGGAAGAACTGGTCGGTGTCGGCGAGGAACTGGATGACCTGCTCCTTCTCCCCCGCGTCCCACTCCATGCGGGTGATGAGCGGCGCCACCTCCTTGAGCAAGCACAGGCTCGCGGCGATGTTTCGCTGGTGGAACTCGTCGCCCATGGTGATGGCGCGGGCCACGAGGACGTTGAGGTTGATGCCGCCCTCCTTGAGCGCAAGCGCGGCGGAGAGCACCGGGCCCAGCACGTCGCGCATCCAGCGCAGGCGGGCCACGACCTCCTCGGAGTAGGCGCCGAAGCGCAGCACCTTGCCGATGCCCTCGTTCATGGTGCAGTAGCCCACCGTGCCGTCCACACGGTTCTCCACCACCACGAGCGGCATGTGCATGGAGGTGATGCCGCCCATGGGGCCCACGGCGTGGACGTGGTGGCAGGGGATGAAGCTGACCTCGCCGCTCTCGAGCAGGGCGCGGGCGTCGGCCTCGTTGTCGGCCCAGCCCTCAAAGAGCGCGGCGCCCACGCAGGAGCCCTGCATCGGGTCGGTCATGTGGCTGTACTCGATGGGCGGACCGGCGTGCAGGATGACCTTGCCGCCTATCTCGGGGATGAGCTCATGGGCCGGGCGGACGTCGACCAGGAAGGGCTGGGAGGCTCGGAAGCGCTCGATGATGCGGCCGTTCTGCTCGTCGATCTCGGGGTGGCGGGCTAGCTCAGTGAGGAGGTGGATCATGCGCTTGTTGCCGCCGGCCATGGGCTTCCAGCTGTACTGGACGGCCTCGGCGCCGTAGGTGAGCAGCGGCTCCACGAAGCTCTCAACGCCCACGTTGATGATGCGGGGCTTGGAGTTCAGCAGCTCCATCACGGCCTCGGAGGGCTCGGGCAGCGGCGAGCTGTCGTGGACCTCGTAGGCCACGGTCTGCCGATCCTCCTCAGTGAAGTCGATGCCCTTGAAGGCGAGCGCGGCGCGCACGGCGCGGGCGTTGCTGCCCTCCATGACCGTCCCTGCCTCGGCCAGGATGCGCACGGAGCGCTCGTAGTCCTGCGGGTCGTGCGAGGTTCCCACCACGGTGCCAACAAAGTGCAGCTCACGGCCTTCGGCGCGGGCGGCCTCGAGGCACTCGGAGATGACGGGGGCAAGCTCGGCGGCCATGTCGGGATGGCAACCGTAGCCCAGCACGCAGTCAAAGACGATGACGCCGGTGGTGGGCTTGGCGGCGTACTCGCGCATCATGCGCACGCGGACCTCGGGGTCGATCATGGGGTGCGGGCGGCCCTGGGTATAGACGTCGTCGCCCAGGTCGATGACGTCGTAGCCGCCGTGACGCAGCATGTAGCCGTCTTCCTTGATGATGTGGCCCAGCTCCAGCGCCTCGGCGATCATCATCGCGGCCTCGCCGGCCAGGGTGCCGCCGGAGTAGAGGCCCACGACGGTCTTGTCGGCGGCAAGGGGCCTCTCAACCGTGATGTCGAGCGGCTCGCAGTAGCTCTTCCTCACCTCGCGGCCGGCCGCCAGGTCGCAGGCGATTTGCGCGCACTCCTCCAGGGTGTGGGCGAGGTGGACGTGGCCGAGGTGGGCCTCGGGCTTCTCGCCGATGAAGATGGCCACCACGGGCTTCTCGCACTTCTGCAGCAGGTCCACCACCTCGTCGCGGACCTCGGGCGCGGGTGGCTTGGAAATGACGCAGATGACGTCGGTGGCGTCGTGGTTCTCGAGCGCCACGATGGCGTCCTTGACCGTGACGGCGCCCACCTTGGCGTTGAGGTCGCGCCCGCCGGTGCCGATGGCGTGAACGCAGCCGCCGCCGAGGCGGTCGATGGCGCAGGTGACCTCCTGGATGCCGGTGCCCGAGGCGCCCACGATGCCGATGTTGCCGGGGTTGATGACGTTGGTGAAGGCCACGGGAACCGAGCTGATGACGCCGGTGCCGCAGTCGGGGCCCATGAACAGCAGGCCCTTCTCGTGCGCCTTGCGCTTCAGGCGAGCCTCGTCCTCCAGCGCAACGTTGTCGGTGAAGGAGAAGACATTGAGTCCCAGGTCGAGCGCGCGCTCGAGCTCGGGCGCGGCGTACTCGCCGGGAATGGAGAACAGGGCGAGGTTGGCGTTTGGCAGGACGGCCGCGGCCTCCTCCCATGAGGTGGCCACGGCACTGGCGGCCTCGCCGCCTTTCTTGACCGAGAGGTCGTCGAGGAAGGCCTCGGTCTCGGCGAGCACCTCGTCCACGATGGCCTCGTCTTCGGCCTCCACCACGACCACCATGTCGCTGGGGTTGGCGGCGGCCGCCTCGGGCGTGAGCAGGCCGGCGGCCTCGTAGATGTCCTTGTTGGCGTCGGTGCCCATCATGATCTGGCTCTGGACCACGCCGGGCATGGCGTTGATCTTGTTGGTCAGCAGCATCAGGTTGATGGAGTCCTGGTAGGAGTTCTTCCTTACGACCGTCTGGAGCATCCGGGGCCCGCCCTTCGTCGTTGCGTCGCTGTGCCGTCGCGCATTGCGGCAGCATCGCCTGAAGACAGTTAAGCATGCAAATGCCGAGGGTTCATTAGCCCATGTTTCTAACGATTTAAAGCTATGTTTATCCAGCATGGATATTGTTGCGTTCGAGGTCCCCCTCTAATTTCATAAGGTGAGCGGTCGCGGTCGCAAGCCCGCGCTTGCAAACCGGACCAACCTGGCAAGGGGTAGACATGGGCACTTCCGTACGCGACGTCGAATCCATTCGCGACTGGCTCGCCTCCTTTGGGGCGGACGAGGCAGGCGGCGTGACGCGCCTACTGTTCACGCCCGAGTGGCTCGACGCCCAGCTCGCCCTCAAGCAGAGGTTCGAGGACCTGGGCATGGTGGCCGAGTTTGACGAGGTGGGCAACCTCGTGGGCAGCTACCCGGGCACCGACGGCACGGGCGAGGTCATCGCCTGCGGCAGCCATGTGGACACCGTGGTCCAGGGCGGCAAGCTCGACGGCGCCCTCGGCATCTTTGGCGGCTACCTGGCCGTGAAGGACCTCCTTGAGACCTACGGCGCCCCCAAGAAGACCCTGCGCGTCATCTCCATGGCCGAGGAGGAGGGCAGCCGCTTCCCCTTTGCCTTCTGGGGCAGCAAGAACCTCGTCGGCACCGTGCCCGAGGGCGCCGTGGCAGGCATCACGGACAACGACGGCGTGACCTTCACCGACGCCATGAAGCGCTGCGGCTTCACCTGCCGCACCAGCGCCACCAGCCCGCTCACAAACGTCACCAAGTTCCTCGAGCTGCACATCGAGCAGGGCAACACCCTCGAGATGGAGGGCGCCACGGTGGGCGTGGTCAGCGCCATCACCGGCCAGAGGCGCTACAACGTCCGCCTTCACGGCCAGGCCAACCACGCCGGCACCACCCGCATGCGCTACCGCCACGACGTGGTGCAGGTCTTCTCCCAGATCGTCACCGAGGCCATCGCCAAGGCCAACGCCGAGGGAGACCCGCTCGTGCTCACCTTTGGCCACATCGAGGTGAGCCCCAACACGGTCAACGTGGTGCCGGGCGAGGCCATGTTCACCATGGACTGCCGCCACACCGACAAGGCCACCCTCGTGCGCTTCTCCGAGCAGATTGAGGCCGACATGGCCCGCATCGCCGCCAAACACGGCGTGGGCATCGAGATCGACCGGTGGATGGACGAGGACCCCGTCCCCATGGACGAGCAGACCGTCTCCGTCATCGAGCGCGCGGCCAAGGAGAGCGGCGCGAGCTTTTGCATGATGCACTCCGGCGCCGGCCACGACTCCCAGGTCATCGCCCCACACGTCCCCACCGGCATGATCTTTGTGCCGAGCGTCGCCGGCGTGAGCCACAACCCGGCCGAGCACACCGAGCCCGAGGACCTCAAGGCCGGCATCGACCTGCTCGCCTCCGTCCTTCACCAGCTCGCCTACTAGCCCGCGGCCGCAGGCGGCACGCCGGCCCCGGCAATCCCTGCCCCGCAGGCGGGCCGCACGCACGGCAAGCCATCCCATCCGGAATGACGTCTGCCCCGTCGCAGATGCCCGGCCCAATCGTGAGGAACCAAAGCCCATGGCAAAGACCCAAGCAGCAAGCCAAGACACGTACTGGAAGCGCATCGTCGCCATCCTGACGGCCGGCTGGATCGTCATCTGGATCTACCGCTGCGCGCTCACGCCCGTGTACTCCATCCTCTCCGAGGTCTTTGGCGGCGCCTCCGACGCGGCCCTCGGCAGCATCTCGAGCTTCTACTTCCTGGGCTACGTCGTCATGCAGATTCCTTCGGGCCTGCTGGTGGACCGATTTGGCCAAAAGCGCGTCATCATCCCCGGCTTCTCGCTGTTCGCGGCAGGCGCGGCCGTCGTGACCCTCTCGCAGACGCTACCCATGCTCTACGCGGGCTCGGTGCTCGCGGGCCTTGGCTGCGGCACCTTCTACGGCTGCGCGTACTCGCTCACGGCCGAGAACGTCCCCACCGAGCGCAAGAGCCTCTCCACGGCCATCGTCAACTCCGGCATGGCCATCGGCAGCGGCCTGGGGCTCATCTCCACCTCCGCGCTCGTGGGCCCGGGCGCCCTGCCCTGGCAGACCATGGTGGTCGTCGCCCTTGTGCTGGCCCTCGTCATGGTGGCCGTGTTTGCCCGCGTGGTGCGCTCGCCCAAGCAGGCCGAGGGCGGCGCTGCGGAAGTCACGCCGGCCGCCACCGGCAAGACCGACGTCCGCGCCCTGTTCAAGCCGCAGATGGTCGCCGCCTACGCGCTCTACTTCTCCACCATGTACGCCTACTACCTCATCGACACCTGGCTGCCAAACTTCTTGGAGACCGAACGCGGCTTCGAAGGCACCGCCATCGGGCTTGCCAGCTCGCTCGTGTTCTTCTCGGCCATCCCCGGCGCCCTCATCTTCAGCCGCCTGGCCGACAAGCTGCCCGAACGCAAGGTCACCATCATCATCGCGCTCGAGCTCGTCGCAGCCGGCATGCTGGCGGCCATGATCAACACGGGCAGCCAGACCCTGCTCGTGGTCGGCATCGTGCTCTACGGCTTCTTTGGCAAGCTCGCCGTCGAGCCCATCATCATCTCGTGGCTCTCGGGCTTTGCCTCGGGCGGCTCGGTGGCCACCATGTACGGCGTGTTCAACTTCTTTGGCATGACCTCCTCGGTCATCGCCCCCGCCGTCACCGGCGCCATCTCGGACGCCACCGGCTCCAAGATCTTGGGCTTCTACCTCGCCGTTGGCATCATCCTGGCCGGCACGCTGCTGTTCTTTGCCGTCAACCGCCTCTGCGGCGAGAAGGGGGCCTAGAGCCCGCCCGCCTTCTGCGCCACGGCGCCCGCTGGCTTACCATCCTCTATAGACTTCGCCAAAGGAGGCCCCATGAACGTCACGGACACCTTGCTGCTCCCCTCGTTTGAGGGCGCCACCGTCATCGCGGGCGAGGCCGGCCTTTCGCGCGAGGTCTCCACGGCCATGATCGTCGAGGCCCCCGACATCGACACCTGGGGCAGGCCGGGCCAGATGCTCATCACGAGCTTCTACGCCTTCGAGAACCTCTCCGACGAGGGGCTCGCCTCCTTCTTTGAGAAGGCCGATGAGCTTGGCGTCGGGGCGATTGTCTTCAAGCCCGAGCGCCTGGTTGCCGAGGCTCCCAAGAAGGTGGTGGAGCTGTGTGACGAGCACGCCCTGCCGCTCGTCAAGATTCCGGCGTCCACCAAGTACGAGGCCCTGCTGCTCGACGTGCTCGGCAACTTCCTCGACTCAAACCTCACCCTGCTGAACCGCTTCTTCGACCTGCACCGACAGACCATGGACCTGGCGCTTCGCAAGCCCACGGTGCTCGAGATCCTGCTGAAGCTGCGCAGCCTCATCCATGCCGACCTGACCTTCTTTGACGCCACCCTGGACGCCCGCACCACCACGAGCCGGGAGCTCTCGGCCTTCGCGGCGCCGAGCCTGCGCGAGCTGCCGGAGGACAAGTACCGCACGCACCGCTACTTTGACGCCACGCTCTCCTACCCCAAGCTCACCAGGCACGCCACCGCGGTGCTCATCCCAAGCTCGGACGACCAGGTCTACTACCTCATCGCCCATGTGAAGGCCGAGCGCCTCACGCCCTTCGACGTCATGGCCGTGGAGAACGTGGTCTCGCTTTTGCAGATGGAGATCCTCAAGCAGAACGCGCTCGACCGCAAGCTCTTCTTCCAGAACAACAACCTCATGCGCGAGCTGCTCTGCGAGCCAGCCGCCGACGCGGCCCGCGCCAGGGAGATCCTCAAGGCCCTCGGCGTCGACGCCTACTCCCGCTACGAGCTCATGACCGTCAAGCTCACGCTCACGAACTCCGCCGAGGCAGACCGCTGCGAAGACGTCGCCAACATGGTCCGCAGGCGCATCAAGGGCCTCTACCCCAAGACCGCCTACCTCGAGATGGGCGAGGCCGTCACGTTCCTCCACAACGTGAAGTCCGCCCGCGCGCGCTACGACGGAACGGCCATCACCTCCGTCATGAGCGACGTGGCCCAGGTGGCGGCGATGCCCTCGTTCACCTACCTCGCGGCGATCTCCTCGCTGGGCGGCGTAGGCGAGCTGCCCGGCCTCATGCGCGAGACGAACGACGTCGTTCGCTTCTTTGACGGCAGGCAGCACGCCAACCAGCTGCTGCGCTTTGATGACCTAGGCATCTACAAGCTTTTCATGCGGGCGGCCGACGCCTCCGAGCTCATGGGCTTTGTGGACCCGCGCGTACGAGAGCTGCATGAGACGGCGCCCGAGCTCTTCGAGACGGCCCAGGTGCTGTGCGAGAACAGCCTCAACTACCAAGAGACGGCCCGCCAGCTCTACATGCACCCCAAGACCATCCGCTACCGCGCCGAGCGCGTGCGCAAGCTCACGGGGCTCGACTTCCACAACCCCGACGACCGCCTGCAGATCTCGCTCGGGGCCAGGATCTACCAGCTTCTGGAGAACAAGAGGTAGACCATGGAGCTCACGATTGAGGCCGGCGGGGTTGCGCTGCCCGCCACCGTGTACGAGCCGGCCGAGGGCACCGGCAACGGCCGGGCGCTCGTGTACTACCACGGCGGCGGCTTCCTCTATGGGCAGCGCCGTGACCTCCCCGCCCCCTACCTCGAGCTTATTGCCCGCGCCGGCTACACGCTCGTTGCCATGGACTACCCGCTTTGCCCCGAGTGCACGCTGGAGCAGAGCCTTGGGCTGAGCTTGGAGGCGCTTGCGCGGCTGGTTGACGGCGAGCTTGAGGGGCTGGGATGCTCCAGCTACGTGCTGTTCGGCCGCTCGGCGGGGGCGTTTCTCGCGCTCAAGCTCGCTCGGCAGATGCGGGTGCTGCGCCCCGAGCTGTTGCAGCCCGCGGCCGTCTGGAGCTTCTACGGCTACTGGGACCTTACGCAGGGCTTCGTTCGCGAATCAAGCACCCACTACGCCAAGATGCC
This sequence comes from Prevotella sp. CAG:279, assembly GCA_963653485.1. Classification (GTDB taxonomy): domain Bacteria; phylum Actinomycetota; class Coriobacteriia; order Coriobacteriales; family Atopobiaceae; genus Parolsenella. Next base: position 222 of record CAVJWS010000073.1, on the reverse strand, counting down.
AGCAGTGTCCCGGCAGACGGTGGAGGGGCTCTGCGGCGAGCCGGGCGAGCTTGTGCTCGAGGGACCAAAGGTCACGCGCTTTGGCCTCTACGTGTACGCGCGCCAGCAGGGGGCCTGGGGGCGCATGCTTGGCATCACGGAAGGGAACGCCACCGAGCTCGGGCTTGGCAAGGAAGACCTCGCCTGCCTGCCGCCCACCTTCATCGCGGCGAGCACGGGCGA
>CAVJWS010000072.1:0-10679 GCA_963653485.1 Prevotella sp. CAG:279 | reverse complement strand
GGTCCCAGTGGCCGGAGGTCTTCCAGAGCTGCTTGTTCATGATGAGCGGCGTGGAAATCTCCACGTAGCCGGCCTTGTGGTGAATCTCGCGCCAGTAGTCGAGCAGGGTGTTCTTGAGAATCATGCCGTTGGGAAGGAAGAACGGGAAGCCGGGGGCCTCGTCGCGCATCATGAAGAGGTCCATCTCGCGGCCAATCTTGCGGTGGTCACGCTTCTTGGCCTCCTCAACCAGGCGCAGGTGCTCCTCGAGCTCCTCCTTGGTGGCAAAGGCGATGCCGTTGATGCGGGTGAGCATCTTGTTGTCCTTGTCGCCCTTCCAGTAGGCGCCGGAGACGCCGGTGAGCTTGAAGGCCTTGAGCGCCTTGGTGTAGCAAAGGTGCGGGCCCACGCACATGTCGATGTACTCGCCCTGCTGGTAGAAGGTGATGCGGGCGTCCTCGGCGAGGTCACCGATGTGCTCCACCTTGTACTTCTCGCCGCGCTCCTCCATGAGGGCGATGGCCTCGGCGCGGGGCTTCTCAAAGACGGTGAACTTGAGGTTCTCCTTGCAGATCTTCTTCATCTCGGCCTCGATGGCGCCGAAGTCCTCCTCGCTGATCTTCTTGTCGCCGAGGTCGACGTCGTAGTAGAAGCCGTTGTCGGTGGCGGGGCCGTAGGCAAAGTCGGCCTCGGGGTAGAGACGCTTGATGGCCTGGGCCATGATGTGGGCCGCGGAGTGGCGGATGACGTGGAGCTCCTCGTCCGCGGGGCACTCGTCAACGTGACCGTCGTTGTAAAGAACCTTCATTTGGAAACCTCTTCCGAATGGCTTGTAAGCGCAGGGGCTAGTGTACTCGACAAAGAAAACGCCCGCACGCCATAGGCGAGCCGGGCACAAATGAGGCGCCAACCGGCCGGGGCGAGCCCGGTCAGAAGACGCCTAGATAGTCTGGGTTGTTGTGCTCTGGAAGAGCGGGTGCTGCATGAGTTGAACCTCTCGCGCGGTTGCAGTGCCTATGGTTTACCACAAAGCGCCCGCCGCCGCACGGCTAACGGCCGCTTTCTTGCGGCCTCGCAACTATGAGAGGGCATGTCCGGTAGCTCCGGGCCGCTTGCGCCGCGTCGACCGGTTGCGCGCGCCCTCGGAAAGCCAAGCAACGGCAAAGGAAAGCCCGCCGTATGCCCGGATAGCCATGCGACCAGCCAGGCCCCAAACGAAACGGAGAGGCACCCCATACGAAAAGAGCCCCGCCGGAACGGGGCTCTTGGCTGCTTGGGTGACGCCGTGCCTTACTGGATGCGGGTGCGGCAGTAGGGGCAGACCTTCCAGTCGGCGTTGAGGGGGCGGTGGCAGGTCGGGCAGACGTTGCGCACCTGGGTGTTGCAGTTGGGGCAGACGATGAAGTCCTTGTCGATGGGCGTGGCGCACTTGGGGCAGATGCCGTAGTGCGAGAGCTGGTGCTCGCGCAGGGCGATGTCGAGGTCCTGCTCCTCGCGGTCCACCAAGTAGGAGCTCGGGCGCAGGATGACGTAGGCGAGCAGGCCCACGATGGGAATCACGCTGATGATGGCCCACAGCCACCAGGGCTCTGCGCCGCGGCGCTGGGCGTCACGGATGACGTAGACGATGGAGAGCACGTAGAGCATGACGACGCAGGCGAGCATGAGGTAAAGCACCATGCGCACTTCGGGCGTAAGCAGCTGATTGATAAGGTCTGACATCAGGAGGGCTCCTTCTTTATCAGCACGCCACATGCCGGCGCGCGTCATAACTCAAGGGATTGTACCAGCAACCCAACGGCCCACAAAGCTCAAGACCCAATGCCCACGCGGTGGGCACATGCGCATACGGCACGCAGAGAGGTAAGCCAAAGGCGTGGATGGGACGGTGGCGGGACGCGAGGAGGCGAGCCGGGGAAACGCGAGGGCCAATGAGCGCAGCCCGGCGGCGCCGGCGCGTTGAGGGCCGACGCCGTGGGGCTTGACGCGACAACGCCGAACCCGAGCGTTGCGGCCGGCGTCCTTCAGCGCGCGGCGCTACTTGCGGTGGAAGGCGGCGACCTCGCCTGCGAGCGTGATGGAGCCAACGGCCACGTAGGGCTGGGCGGCCAGCGCCGTGCAGGCCTCGCCAACCGTGGCGAAGACGGCCGCGGGCTCAACGCCCCTCTCGTGGAAGCGCTCGGCAAGCTCTGAGGCCGGCAGGGCCCGGCCGCTTGAGGTGGCCGTGACGTAGACGCGCGGGAACTCATGGGCGAGCAGGCCCACCACGCCGTCCACGTCCTTGTCGGCCAGCACGGCGCACAGAAGCGCGGGACGCTCGGCCACCTGCGGCTCCTGCTCGGCAAGCGATGCCATGAAGGCGCGGACGGACTGCGGGTTGTGGGCCGCGTCGATGAGGTGGAGAGGGGCGGCGGCCGCACCCGCCAGCGCGTCGAAGCGGCCGGGGGTGGGGCAGGCCATCACGCTCTCGAGCAGGGCCTCCTCGTCAAGGGCGTGACCGAGGACGGCCTCGGCGAGCGTTACGGCACAGGCGACGTTCGCGGCCTGGTAGGCGGGCTTTACGGCGCAAAGCCCCTCGTAGGTGGCGTGCGGCGTGAAGACATCCAAGGCGAGCAGGTCGCCAAGGGCGGCCGGGCGCGTCTCGATGGCGTAGCTTGCCCGGGCAAGCTCGGGATGTTCGCGAGTGGTGCCGGCCTCGAGCTCGCCAGGGGCGTCGGCCACGTTTGCCGGACGCAGCAGCACGGGCTCCACGCCCTGCTCGGCGCAACGCGCCAGGAAGACGTCCTCCACCGAGGAGGGCGACCAGGTGCCGACGCCCAGCACGCAAGCTTGGCCGGCCTTGATGACGGCGGCCTTCTCGGCGGCGATCTTCTCCAAGGTGTTGCCCAGGATGCGGCAGTGGTCAAGCCCGATGCCGGTGACGCAGGTGGCCACGGGGTGCGTGGCGCTCGTGGCGTCCCAGCGGCCGCCCAGCCCCACCTCGAGCACGGCCGCGTCGACGCCGGCTTGCGCAAAGACCACGCAAGCGGCTACGGTGAGCAGGTCGAACTCAGTGACGCGATAGGGCTTCTCGCCCGCCCGCTCGCGGGCGGCGTTGACGCGGCGGCCGGCCTCGGCGGCCAGCGAGATGCCATGGGCGAAGGCCTCGCGGCTCACGGGGGCGCCGGCCACCTCCATGCGCTCGCGCATCTCGACCAGCTCGGGCGAGGTGTAGAGCGCGCAGCTCACGCCCTGGCCGTTGAGGATGGCGGCGGTGTAGCGGCTCGTGGAGGTCTTGCCGTTGGTGCCGGCGACCTGCACCACGTCAAAGGCGGCGTCCGGGCGTCCCAGCTCGTCCAGCATGTCCACCACGGTCTCGAGCAGGGGGTCCCCCGTGTTGCCGAAGAAGCCCGTGTCGTGGGCCATGCCCTCGGCCTGCTCATAGGTGAGCTCGGGCGCCGAGAAGGGCGCCTCCCAGCCGTGACGGCTCGTTTCGCTCATGGATGCTCCTTGCAAAAGGCCCGGCAAACGCCGGGCGAGAAGTTACGAGAGATGAGGGCGCCTTTGGGGCGCGGGCAAGCAGGACAAAGGGGCATGGCTACGAGCGGCAGCACCCGAGCACCACGCCCGCGCCGACGTAAGCGCCCCCAGCAGCTCCTACGCGCTCACGTGCAGCAGGCTCAGGGCCTCCTTGCGGGAGGCCTCGTCGCGCAGGATGCCGCGGACGGCGCTCGTCACCGTGGTGGCGCCGGCAGCGCGGATGCCGCGCATGGTCATGCAGGTGTGCTCGGCCTCAATCACCACCAGCACGCCCTTTGGGTCGAGCTCGGCCAGCATGGCGTCGGCGATCTGGCCGGTGAGGCGCTCCTGTAGCTGCGGGCGCGCGGCGTAGCCCGCCACGCAGCGGGCGATCTTGGAGAGCCCGGTGATGCGGCCGTCGCGCGGGATGTAGGCCACGTGGGCGCGGCCGATGAAGGGCAGCAGGTGGTGCTCGCACATGGAGTGGAAGGGGATGTCGCGCACCACGACGAGTTCCTCGTTTCCCTCCTCGTGGAACTGCTTGCGCAGGTGGCGGGCCGGGTCGTCGGAGAGGCCGCCGAACAGCTCCTCACAGGCGCGGGCCACGCGGTCCGGCGTGCCCACGAGGCCGGGGCGGTCCGGGTCCTCGCCGATGGCGACGAGCAGCTCACGGACGGCCGCCTCCACGCGGGGCTTGTCGATGCCGTTTGCCATCGCCTACTCCTCTCCCCTCTTGCGCCCGCACACGATTCGGTACGCGGCGCCAAGGACGGCGACGGGCGTCATCGGCCTGCCATACGACGAGGACGTTTTCTCGGTCAACTTCATGCAAGCGCCCTTTCCGCAGCTTGTACAACATGGTTCATGAGGACGGCGGTGGTAAGCGAGCCCACCCCGCCGGGCACGGGCGTGATGGCGCGCACGAGCGGTTCGACGGCGGCAAAGTCCACGTCGCCCACGAGCTTGCCGGCCTCGGCGTCCCAGTTGATGCCCACGTCCACCACGGTCTGGCCGGCGCGCACGCACTCGGCCCCGACTGTACCGGGACGCCCGGTGGCCACCACAAGCACGTCGGCCTCGCGGCAGCGCGCGGCGAGGTCCGCCGTCTTGCTGTGGCAGATGGTCACGGTGGCGTCCTGGGCAAGCAGCAGCATGGCCACCGGCCTGCCAATCACCAGCGAGCGGCCCACCACGCAGACGTTGGCGCCGGCGAGCGGCACGTCGTAGTACTTGAGCAGGGCGACCACGGCATCGGCCGTGCAGGGGGCAAAGCCCTCGCGCTCGCCGCCAAAGACGCTCGCCAGGCTCGCGGGACCTGCGCAGTCCACGTCCTTGGCGGGGCTGATGGCCGCGCAAGACAGCGCCTCGTCGAGCTGGGGCGGCAGCGGGCGGAACATCAGGATGCCGTGGACCCCGTCGTTTTCGTTGGCTGCCTCGATGGCGGCCATGAGCTGGTCTTGCGTGCAATCCGCAGGCAGCTCGGTCACGCGAACGGCCACGCCGGTCTTCTCGGCACGCTTGGTGAGGCCGCGCTCGTAGGAGAGGTCGTCCTCACGTTCGCCAACGCGGATGACCGCGAGCGTGGGCACCACGCCCAGCTCGGCCAGACTGGCCGCCTGAGCTGCGCTGTATTGCGTGAGCGAGGTGGCGGCGGGAGCGCCCTTGAGCAAAAGCTCGGCCATGCTAGTCCTTTCCCCTCACCGCGCGGGCCGCCGTCTGTGCCAGCGCGTCGGCACGAGGCAGCCATGTGGCCAGCAGCGAGTCGCACTCGGCCTCGAGCTCGCGGGCGCACTCGCGGTCGGCCATGGCGGTGGTGTTTGCGTAGAGCGTGAGGCTCGCCGACTGCAGGGCCGCGCGGCACATAAGGGCACCGCAGGCCACGTCGGAGATGAGCAGCTTCGAAACGTGGTCGCCCAGCTCCTCCAGCAACGCCAGCGAGCGGGCGCAAGCCACCATGATGCGATAGGGCGGGACGGCCGCGGTGTGCAGCGCATGCTCCACGGCAGCGGGGCGGCCCGGGTCGGTGCGCGGCAGGGCGTAGGCGCGCGTGACACACTCGTAGGCGCGGGCGTCCTCGTCCACGAGCTCCAGCAGCTCGTGGCGGATGTGGCCCGTGGCCGCGATGGTGTGCGCGGTGCGCTCGTCGTAGGCGGCGTAGGCGGGCTTGCCCTTGGTGTAGTGGCACACCATGGTGCACAGCGCCGTGCCGAGCGCCCCCACGTAGGCCGAGGCGCCGCCGCCGCCGGGAATGGGCTCGTGGGCGGCAAGGCGCTCGGAGAACTCGCGGCAGCTCTTCTCCACCATGGAGGTGTCGAGGCCGGCGCTGGGACCAGAGGCCTCCTCGGCGTCGGACGCAGCGGCAGCACCGGTCGAGGTGCCGGCAACTTCAGCCGAGGTCGTCGCAGGCACGTCAACGGTGCCGGCAACGTCAGCCGAAGTCACCGCAGCCGCAGTGGTCTCGCCCGCAGCCCGCTCCTGCAAGCACTCCGCCTCCGCCACCGGCGCCGCCTCGCCCTTCTTCAAAAACTCAGACATGCGCAAATCCTAGAAGAGGCCCGTGATGCGGCCCTGGTCATCCACGTCGATGTTCTCGGCGGCGGGACGCTTGGGCAGGCCCGGCATAGTCATGATGTCGCCGGTAAGCGCCACCACAAAGCCGGCGCCGGCCGCGACCTTGACGCTCTTCACCGTGATGCGGAAGCCCTCGGGAGCGCCGAGGCGCTTGGCGTTGTCGGTGAAGGAGTACTGGGTCTTGGCCATGCACACGGGCATGTTGGTGAAGCCCTGGTCGGTGAGCTGGGCAATCTGCTTCTTGGCGGCCGGCGTGAAGTCCACGCCGTCGGCGTGGTAGACGCGGGTGGCAATGGCCTCGATGGTCTCGACGATACCACCCGGCTCGTAGGCCGGCGTGAAGCTGCTGGGCTCCTCGCACAGACGCACCACCTGCTCGGCCAGGGCCAAACCTCCCTCGCCGCCCTTGGCCCAGACCTCGGAGAGGGCCACGTTCACGCCAAGCTCGTTGCACTTGGCCTCGACGAGGGCCAGCTCGGCGGGGGTGTCGGTTGGGAAGGCGTTGATGGCCACCACCACGGGCAGGCCAAAGACCTCGCGCATGTTGGTGACGTGGCGCAGCAGGTTGGGCATGCCGGCCTCGAGGGCCTCGAGGTTCTCGGCGCCCAGGTCCGCCTTGGCAACGCCTCCGTTGTGCTTGAGGGCGCGCACCGTGGCAACAACCACGCATGCGTCGGGCTCAAGGCCGGCCATGCGGCACTTGATGTCACAGAATTTCTCGGCACCCAGGTCGGCGCCAAAGCCCGCCTCGGTGACCACGTAGTCGCCAAGCTTCATGGCGGCGTCGGTGGCCGTCACGGAGTTGCAGCCATGGGCGATGTTGGCGAAGGGCCCGCCGTGCACAAAGGCCGGCGTGTGCTCGAGCGTCTGGACGAGGTTGGGCGAGATGGCGTCCTTGAGCAGGGCTGTCATGGCTCCCTCGGCGTGCAGGTCGTGGGCGGTGACGGGGCGCTGGTCGTACGTGTAGCCCACCACGATGCGGCCCAGGCGCTCCTTGAGGTCGGCGATGGAGGTGGCCAGGCAGAACACGGCCATGACCTCGGAGGCCACCGTGATGTCAAAGCCGTCCTCTCGCGGCATGCCGTTGGCCACGCCGCCCATGCCGCACACGATGTGGCGCAGCTGGCGATCGTTCATGTCCACCACGCGCTTCCAGGTGATGCGGCGCGGGTCGATGCCCAGGTCATTGCCCTGCTTGACGTGGTTGTCGAGCATGGCGGCGAGCAGGTTGTTGGCCGCGCCGATGGCGTGGAAGTCACCGGTGAAGTGCAGGTTGATGTTCTCCATGGGAACCACCTGGGCGTAGCCGCCGCCGGCCGCGCCGCCCTTGATGCCAAAGACGGGGCCGAGGCTCGGCTCGCGCAGGGCCAGCACGGCGTTCTTGCCCATGCGGTTGAGGGCGTCGGCCAGGCCCACCGAGGTGGTGGTCTTGCCCTCGCCGGCAGGGGTTGGGTTGATGGCCGTCACGAGGACGAGCTTGGCGCGACGCGGCTTGTCGCTCACCTTGGTAACGTCGACCTTGGCCATGTAGTGGCCGTAGGGCACGAGCTCCTCGTCGGTGAGGCCCAGCCCTTCCGCCACGCGCTTGATGGGCCATACCTCGGCGTTTTGGGCAATCTCGATATCAGACATAGGCATGGGCGCCATCCTTTCTACCAGGTGGGGCGGCAAGGCCGCATAGGGGATAAGCGTAGCACGCATGCGCGATTTTCACGCGTGCGACGAGGCTACGGCCGCAACATGCGGAGCCCCCAGGCCCTGCGTCGCACAGACACCGCCGCAGGGGACGTCACATGAAGACACCGCACGGGACACATCTTCGCGGACGTCGACGGCGTGGCCCCAGCACACGGCGCGGCAAGAAGGCAGAGACGCTCAGAAGAGCCATACAGCTTTACATAATCACAGGTACACGCCCCTTTTTATGCCTTCTTCAAAAGAAATTTCCGAAATGTTCGGATTGCCGTGTCATATCTTGGCCAGGAGGGTATACAGACAATGCATCCCAAAGAGAAAACAAAATAAGGAGGGGCAGCCATGACTGAGAAGATGATGAACGAGCTCGATACTGCCCAGCTCAAAGAAGTTACCGGCGGCCTCGCCCCCGGCCACCTCGTCTTTGCCATCAGCGCCACGAATTCCTCTGCCAGCACCAAGCTGCGCTCGACAGAATTGAGTAGCACGGACTCCACCAATGACGTGAGCGTCTATGGAACCGGGAACACCATGGGCGCTCAAACCTTCTTCAACTAGAAGACGCACCAAATCGCCGATAATAGAAGCTAGCAAGCAAGCCTAATAAGGAGGGCAATCATGACCGAAAAGAAGACCAACCAGCTCAGCGACGACCTGCTCGAGAACGTCACCGGCGGCGCCGCCGTCGCCTCCTCCACGCTTGAGAAGGCGGAAAAGCAGGCCGGTTCCGGGGATGGTGCCCCTGGCACCGGCTCCCTCCCGAGCTCCCTCGCGAGCTCCCTCGCAGGCGCCAGCATGAGCTCCCTCGCGAACTCCGTTATGAGCACCAACGTGGCCTCCTCGAGGAACTAGCGCAAGTTCCGTTCTGCGGCGTAAGCTCCGTTGTGAAAGCTGCTATGAGTTCCGACAAACCCAACTCAAACTAGGAGGGGTAATCATGACCGAGAAGAAGACCGACCAGCTCAGCGACGACCTGCTCGAGAACGTCACCGGCGGTGGCACCGTCGCCTCCGTGCTCGACAAGGCGGAAAGGCAGGCCGGTTCCGGGGATGGTGCCCCTAGCACCGGCCCCCTCGCAAGCTCCCTCGCAAGCTCCCTCGCAAGCTCCCTCGCGGGCGCCGGCGTGAGCTCCCTCCCGAGCTCCGTTATGAGCGTCAACGAAGCCTTGGACGGTAAGATCGCGCTGCGTTAGTCCAGAAAAGGCAATGCTAAGGCCCCGAAGCATCGCGCTTCGGGGCCTTTTTCTTAGCCGCTAGGCCGTGACGACCACGTCAACAGCAACGTCATGCGCCTCAAGACAGCCAGCCGAGGCAAAATCCTCTTGAAGCAAACCCTCGTAGCAAAGGCCAACGGCAAAGCCTTGGAAAGCGCCGAGAAAGGCGTCGTAGTAGCCGCCGCCGTAGCCTATGCGGTACCCATGCTTGTCAAATGCAAGGCCCGGCACAAGCGCAATCGCGCCCGCAGCGCCGAGGTCCCCAGGGCCAACAAGAGTTGCGCCCTCCCCCAGCGGCTCCGGAATGCCAAAGCCGCTGGTCTCGAGGTCGTCTCCCTCACAAATCCAATGCCATTCCAGCCAGCGCGGACCCACCACGCGAGGGGCCGCCACGAGCTTGCCCTCGCGCCAGGCACGCTCCACAAGCGCTGAGGTGTCCACTTCATCGCGCACGGAGAGGTAGGCAAAGACCGCATTGGCGTCCCGCCATTCCGCAAGCTCGTAGACGCGTCGGGCAATCTCGGCACTCGCCCGCTCGCGCGCCCGCGCATCCAAAGACGCGCGCTGCGCCCGGAGCTCCCGGCGCAGCGCGCGCTTGTTGTTCTCTGTCTCAGACAAGGCCGTCGGCAGCCGTCGACCGCAGCTAGGCGAGGTCGGCAAGCTGGGACTTCAGGCGCTCGACGGTGGCGGCCAGCTCGGCGGCCTTCTCGCGCTTGGCGGCGATGACCTCGGGCGCGGCCTTGGCCACAAAGCCCTCGTTGGCCAGCGTGCGCTCCACGCCGGCAAGGTCCTTCTCGGCCTTTGCAAGGTCCTTCTCGAGCTTCTTGCCCTCGGCGGCGAAGTCCACCAGGTCGCCCATGACCACGAAGGCCTCGAAGTCGGGCTCCACCAGCGTCACGGAGGCGGCGGGCTTCTCGGCGCCCTCGGCAACCTCAAGCGAGCTCACGCGGCCCACGTTCTTCACGAAATCGGCCTGGCTCGTGAGCTTGGCCACGTTCTCGCCGGCGGCGCTCACCACAACGGCAAGCTCGGTCTTGGGCGAGAGCCTGTAGCGGGCGCGGGCGGAACGGACGCCGGCCACGAGGCGGCGGGCGATGTCGAAGGCGCTCTCGGCCTCGTCGTCAACGAAGCCGGCGAAGGCCTCGGGCTCGGGCCAGGCGGCCATCATGAGGAAGCGGCCGGCGTGCTCGGCGTAGTTGCCCTCGCCGTCGGCGTCGAGCTCGCTGGCGGGCATGGCGCCCCACACGCTCTCGGTCACGAAGGGCATCACGGGGTGCAGCAGGCGCAGCGAGGCGTCGATGACGTAGACGAGGTTGCGCTGCACCTGCAGGCGCTCCTCGCCGGTGCCGTCGAGCAGGCGCCCCTTGCACAGCTCGATGTACCAGTCGCAGACCTCGCCCCAGAAGAAGCTCTGCAGCTCGCGGGCGTATTCGCCCAGCTCGTAGGTCTCGAGGCGCTCGGTGGAGGCGGCCACCATCTTGGCCAGGCGGCTGAGCATCCAGGCGTCCTCGGGCGTGGCGGCACGCGCCGGGCCGGGCTCGTAGCCGTCCATGTTCATGAGGACGAAGCGGCTCGCGTTCCAGATCTTGGTGACAAAGCCGCGGGCCTGCTCGGTGCGCGGGCTGCCCTCAAACTCCTTGGTCTTGTCGTTGATGTTGGCGTCGAACCTGACGTCCTGGTTGTTGGTGATGAGGGTGAGCAGGTTGTAGCGCATGGCGTCGGC
>CAVJWS010000071.1:0-11225 GCA_963653485.1 Prevotella sp. CAG:279 | reverse complement strand
GCGATGCAGACGAAGGCGGCCACGAGGATGACGGCGATGCCGCTGAGGCTATCGTCGCCGGTGGCGGGGAGGCGAGGGTCCTCGGGCTTTGCCGCGGGCTGCGACTCAGGCTTTGCCTGGGGCTTCGTGCCGTTCTGGTCATCGCTGCCGTCGGTCTTGCCCTTGTCGCCGTTCTCCTGCTCGTCCTTCTTCTCGTCGTTCTTCGGGTCGCCCTTTTCCTCGTCCTTCTTCTGGTCCTGGTCCTTGTCCTTGTCCTCGTCCTCGTCCTTCTTCGCCTCGGGCGCGGCGACCTTGATGGTCGTGGTCACGCTGAGGGAGACGTCGCTCGTGTCGACCTCATACTCGGTGGCGGGGGTGACGGTGCCGCTCACATGCAGCTCCTGGGCCGCGGTGGCGTTTGCGTCGAAGCCGGACGGGACGCTCCAGTTGACGTCGCCGTCGACGACCGTGCCGTCCTCGAGGGTCACGCCCACGGTCTTTGGCAGCGGCCAGCAGAGGGCGTCCTCGTGCTCGGCCTGCTCGGCCGCGTAGGCCTTGGCCTGCTCAAAGGTGAGCTCCACGTCGGCGGGCTGGGCGACGCTCGTGGCCTTCACCGCGGCGGTGGGTGGCAGGGCAAGGGCAAGGCAGAGCTTGTCCCCAACCACCGCGAAGCCCGCGGAGGTCGCCCTCACGCCGTTGCAGGTTACGACGGCGTTGCGGGCGATGACGTTCTCCACGTCCTCGACCCCGCCGCCCGCATCGGGGTCGCCGGCGTCGCAGATTTCGACAAGGGCGGTGTAGGTGGTCGAATAGCCTGCTATGCCGTCCTCGGGCTCGGGCGACCAGCTCACCTCGAAGTTGCCCTTCTCCAGGCCAAGGAGCTCGGAGAAGCTTGCCGAGCTGCCGTCATAGCAGGTCATCTCGATGTCATCGGCCGTCTCGGCGAGCTTGTTCGTGGCCGTGGGCGCGTCCATGTCAACCTTGACTTCCGTTGCCACGGGCGTGTAGTCGGCCGCGAGCGTCGTGATGCTATCTAGCTCACTAACGGGAACGTTGATCGTCTCCTCGTCGGAAAGGTCGGAGTCCTCCCAGGAGAAGAAGTTGTAGCCGTCGGCGTGCGGGGCCGTGATGGCCACCTCGTGGGTGTCGCTGTTGTAGGCGCAAGTGACCTCGACCGTACCGATGACGTCATCGTTATCGGCGTCCTCGTCGCCGTCGGCCAGGGCCATCGTGGCGGCCTCGGAGGAGCCGGCCGTCCCGAGGTTCTTCATGACGATGGAGAAGGCCTTGCTAAAGGCATCGACCTCGGAGTCCTCGGTCTTTTCCGCGGTGGCCCAGACAAGGAGGTTGCCGGTGATCGGGCTGACGCTGGCCGAGGTGACCTCGCCCTCGCTCGTCGATTCGTCAAGCGGCGAGACGAACTTGACGGACACGTCTCCGCTGCTGATGACGTCGGAGAAGGTGCAGGCCAGCTCCGAGGAGCCGGACGCCGTGAAGCACGCGACGTAGGTCGTGCTCTTCTTCGCCACGCCAAATGCGGGGGTCTTCTCGCCGTTCTCGTCCACCTCGTACCAGGCGACCGTCATGGGAACCTCGGTCGAGGCGGAGCTGTCGCCTGCGGGGGCGAGCATCGCATTCGTGTTCAGGGAGGCGCCGATGACGGGGGCGTACGCGGTGATGCTTGCGGCCGAGACCTGGTTGGCGTAGACGGCGCCCAGGTCGACGTCGTTCTGCGGCATCTTGAAGGTGAGGGAGGAGTTGTACTTGGCTTTGTCAGTGATGTAGTCGCCTGCGGGGTAGAGGCCGGTCGTCTTGTCGGCGCTCCAGAACCAGAAGGCCTCGCCGTCCTGGGCGGCCGGGGCCGTCACCGTGACGCTCGTGCCATAGCGGTAGCGCCCGACCTGGTTGCCGTTCACCTTGACGGTGAACTCCTTGGAGTTGTGGCGCTGCCAGGCGTCGCCGCCCTCGTCGTTGCCGTAGCTGATGTAGTAACCGCTCGTGTCGGAGAAGAGGCAGTCGTTGGTGTCGTGCCAGAAGTTCTTTGCGACGCGGAGGTCCCCGTCATGGTCCGTGCGCACGCCCACGCTCGAGCCCTTGAGGAGGTTGCCCTTTATGTAGGCGCGGCTCACGCTGAGCCAGGCGGCGTCGAGATAGACGTCGTCGGCGCCGTCCCAGGCCCTCGAGTTGTTCTTGACGACGCAGACGCCGCTTAGATTGAGGTCGTAGTCGTAGTCAACGTAGATGCCGCCGCCGTCATTGTCATTTCCCGAAAGGCTGCAGGTGTTGCCGGTGACGGAGCAGCTGTCGAAGGTGATGTTGCCGCCGTTGACGTAGACGCCGCCTCCGGAGTAGTTGGAGGTGTTGTTGCTGATGGTGCAGTTGCGAACGGTGGTCCAGCGCTGGTGGAGCACGAGTCCGCCGCCGCAGTAGCCCGAATAGTTGTTCTTGATGGCGATGCCCTCGATGAGCCCTTGGTTGTTGCCGGCCGACGTGTCGACGTGGACGGCGCCGCCAGACCGCTTGCTCTGATCGCCGGTGTCTGAGTAGCACGCGTTTCCTGCCATTTCGGCGGTTCCGTCGGAGGACTTGAGGGTGAAGAAGGACTTGTCAAAGTAGACGGCGCCTCCGGCCTTTCCGGCGGCGTTGCCGCTTATCGTGGAGCCGTTCTCGAGGTAGATGCTCGCGCCGCTCTGGGCGTAGATCGCGCCGCCGCTATCTGTGACGTGGTTGCCGTAAATGTGGGAGCCGTTCAGGTTGAGCACGGCGCTGTCGTGCATGCGCACGCCTGCGCCCCGGCTGGTGTCGTCGGAGTCCTTATAGGCCATGTTGTGAGCCACCGTGACGTTGGTCAGGTTGGCGACCGAGCCCTGCCACATGTAGATGGCGCCGTTGCCGCAGCCGGCGACCGCGACGTTCTCCAGCGTGATCTTGGCGTCCTTTTCCAGGTTGATGCCGCGGCCCTTCTTGTTGTCGCGCTTCGTGTTGGTGATGAGGGCCGAGGTGGTGACGGTGAGGGTGCGCTCCTCCCATTCCTTGTCCTCGATATTGCCTTCGTTCTTTTTGGCGTAGCCCTTGTACGTGAACTCCACGGGATCTGTGCTCGAGGTGAGCGTGAGGGACGCGTGCTCGTTCAGGTAGACCGTGCCGGCATTGTTTGAGCTGGTGATCTTGTGGCCGCACATGTCGATGGTGAGCGACTTGCTGTCCGCGACTTCGAGGCTGTCCTCGCCGAGGTCCCAGTCGGCGTCCATGAAGATGGTGGCCCCGGCGTAGCCGGCGGCCTTGGCGGCGCCGACGGTGTCGTAGTAGTCGTAGTTGCCCGCCGTCCCTACCGAGTGGGCGATGTGGGACGTCTCCGCCTGGGCCGCCTCCGGGAAGGCGAGCGCGCAGGCCGCCAGGGCGAGCGTGGCTGCGACGAGGGCGAGAATCCTCGGGCTCTTCCCGTGCTTCGTGGACTGCTCCATGGGCGTCTCCAATTCCGAGTCTGCAGGTAAGCTGAACACACACCGTAACGTTAGCATTCTGATGCGGCCTCATGGTCGGCCGGAAGAAAGGTCAGTGTGCTCAAAACGCCGATTTGTCCGCATGCCCATGGCCCTCCTGCAAAAGAGGTCCGTCAAGCGCCGGGGTACACCCCCGGCTTTTTTCATATACGGGGATGTCTTGGCGCCGCGACGTTTCGCTGGCGCGTAGGAGGGCGCTCCCTCGTTCCGTTTGAACTTGTTGCTCAACAAAATCCTGGATAGCTGGTGCTTAATGGCTGCAAGCGCCCTGAAAGCAATTGAATTCGGGAAGGAAGAGCCATGAGCTACGTTATGAGGCGTTTTGTTGCTGCCGCCATGACGGCACTCGCCGTCACCTCGTTTGCGGGGTGTTCCACCGGCCCAGACGAAGAGACCACGGCGGTTATCGAGCAAATTGAGTCCCTTGGCACGATAACGGAGGAGTCCGGGCCCTCGCTGAACCAGGCTGAGGCTGCCTACAGAGCGCTTGATGACAAGCAGAAGGAAAAGGTGGAGAACTACGACACCCTAACTGCCGCGCGCGATGAGTATGACGGCATCCGGGCCGAGCAGGTCGTTGAGATGATCGACGCCATCGGCGAGGTTACGCTCGACAAGGCCGACCAGATCGGCGAAGCGGGCGACAAGTATTCCAGCCTTACCGGAGACCAGAAGAAGAAGGTCGGCAACGCCCAGGTGCTGGAAAACGCCAAGACGCAGCTGAAGGAGATGCAGGAGCAGTTTTCCGTTGGCGATACGGTCACCACGAACAACTGGAAGGCGACGCTTACGAACGCCTACGTTTCCTCCAAGCTTGAGTCTCCTGAGGCGAGGACGTCTTGGGAGCCCCAGAGCGGGGGAGCCTTCTTGATTCTTGAGTTTGACCTCGAGCACCTGAATTCTGGCAACGGGACCATTGACGGCGAGGCGCTTGCGGATATCGTCGCCTCTTACAACGGCAATACCTATAGCAGCTGGTACTATCAGTATGTGGATCTCGAGCTTTGGCTTTACGGCGACGGGCACACGATGGATGCAAACATGCCGACCCACTTTTACGTGTACACCCAGATTCCCTCGTCTTCCCTGGATGACGGCCAGGCGATTACCGTCAGGCTAACCATCGACGGCCAGGAGAAGAAGATCAGCGTCCGTTAGTGGTTGCCACGAAATCCCATGAGGGGATTTGGAACTTTGGTGGCGCAACCGCTCCCAGCCGTTCAGGGGATTGGTATCTCGCCAAACGGATATTGTCCAGTTTGCGTTCTAGCATGTAATCAAGTAAAGCCATGAGTCTTCCGCTGTTTTATGAGCGTTTGCAGGGAACGGCTCCACGTGCAAGTGCCAGCGATAACCAAATCTTCGATTTGTTGGTGAATCAGTGAGTTGATGCGCCTACAGAGTCGAATGACAAGCTCGACCAAGCGTGAACAACTGGTTATTAAGGTGTCTGTTGGGGCTCAGGTGTCTCCATGCGCAGGAGATGCCTGAGCCCCTCATGCATTGCGATCGGGCCTCTTTCCCCTTGACTACAAAATGACTAAGCTTCTCGGCTTTTCCTGTTCGAGAATCGTCTTGGCATCGCGCCATCCCGGCCAGGGATGATGGCTGGTTCGGTTTGGACTTCAATCCGTCTCGCCTCTAGTCCTCCTCACGTAGGGAATCGAGGACGGTGAAGGCGTCGAAGGTGCTGAGCTCAGCCTCGCAGACGGCCTCGCCTAGGCGCTCGCCGCAGGTCTCGAAGTAGCTCACCAGCGGGGTGAGGTTGACGTCGGCCTTGTCCTCGCAAAGCTTGCCGAGCTTGCAGAAGCCGTACCAGAACGCGTCCACGTGGTCCATGAAGTCGTCGTCGAGAATGCCGAGGTAGGGTCTCTCGTTTGCCTCGCACATCTCGTCCAGGCAGGCCGCGAGCTTCTCCTTCGTCTCCACCTCGCAGGTGGGGTGCAGCGCAAAGGGCCCGTTGTCGGCCACGACGCGCCGGAACTTCCCGTAGGCCTTCCGCACCTCGTCGTAGAGCGCCGCGAGCTTGCCGGCGTTTGCCTTGGACCAGCTCTTGAACGTGCCCGTGAACTCCGGCACCGCGTCATCTCCTAGCTCTGCGCCCTCGGCTAGCAGCGTGCGCGCAAACGCAAACAGCTCGGCGCGGTAGCGCTCGCAAAGCGGCCGGACCGCCTCGGCAACCCCGGCAACGTCGGCGCCCGTCCCGCCAACCACGCCCTCGCACCAGTCAAGCTCGCGCTCGATGGCCTCAAAGGCCGCCTCGGTGTCCTCGCAGCGGCTGAGGTAGTTCCACAGCTTCTCAAAGCTGACGGCCTTTGGCTTCGCCCCGGACTCCTCAAGCTCCTCAAGCAGCCTGTTGCCGTATACGAGCGCGGCGGCCTTGACGGCCAGCTTGGCCTCGTCCTGCCTCTCCTGCGCGCCCCGGTTCTTCCTCCTGAGCTCGTCTGCCCCCGCAAGGCCGGCCGCGATGGAGCTCGCGAGGTCTGTGAGCTCGCTCTCGTCCAGGTCCATGGCTGCCTCCTAGATTCCCAGGGCCTTGGCCGCGGCGTCAACCGCGTCGCCGTTCTGGTAGAAGATGGGCGAGACGCTCGTGGCGAGGTCGTCGGAGACGCTCATGAGGTCCTTCATGCTCTCGAACGGCAGCAGGATCTTGTTGGCGCCGGCGTTCTTGGCCACGCGCATGATGTCCTCGAGCCCCGTGATCTCGTCCATCGTTCCCGAGAGCCTCAGCACGCCCGGGATCGCGAGCTGCGTGAGCGTGGGGTGCGCCGATGCCGCCGAGCACAGACCGACGAACTCCGCGAGCGAGACCTCGGCCGAGGCGCCCCTGCGCTGCACGTCGTTGAAGTAGAGCAGGTAGTCGCGGCCCTCCACGCGCATGCCGCCGGCAAGCCTGGAGGCGTTGGCCTTGAAGTACTCGAAGGCGGCGTTGAGGCTGTCCTTCACGGGCTTGCTGCCGCCCGCGCCCTCAAAGCGGAACTTCACGTCGCCCTTCACGCACTTGTTCTCGAGCTTGTAGACGGCCCAGTCGTCGGACTCGGAGCGGCCGATGCCAAAGACGTGGCCCGGCGTGAGGACACCCTGGGGGATGAGCGTGGTGCTGGCCTGCTCGGGCACGTAGATGATCTTCTGCTCGAGGGTCTCCACGTCCTCGTAGCCCAGGTTCACGTCGATGAATTCCACGCCGGCCATGATCTTGAGCTGCTCCTTCACGCGGCGACGCCCCTCGATGGCGTACTCCAAGATCATGCGCGCGTCTTCCTTGCCCATCTCGCCGGTGGGGAAGAGCAGCTTGGCCAGGCCCGAGAAGGTCTTGCGCACGCCTATCTCGTCGCGGCGGTTGTGCTCGGAGTTGAGGCGGAAGTAGGTGTCGAGGTACTGGGTGAAGTCCTTCTTGCGCATCTCCTTGCAGAACTCGGCCAGGCAGTCGGTGATGAGGCCGTAGCGGCCGGTAAGCAGCTCGCTGCGCATCTTGGGCACCTCCCAGCCGGGGAGGTAGCAGTGGATGCGGTCGAAGAAGGCCGAGTCGTTGTTGAACTCGGGTGGGAACGGGTCGAACAGGTGCGTGGTCTTGAGGACGTTGGCCACCGAGTCGTTGATGTTGCCCTCAAAGACCATCGAGGCCTCGGCGTTGTAGGAGTCCGTGCCGCGGCCAAAGCTGCCGTTGGCCATGTAGCCCTTCATAATCTGCACGGCGTTCTCGTCGCGGAAGCGCATGCCGGCCACCTCGTCAAAGGCCACGGCGTCCCAGTGGCCCACGAGGCCCATGCGATTGCCCTTGCCGGCGTTGCTGGCAAAGAGCTTGGCCGTGGTGGTCTGCCCGCCCGAGAGCAGGTAGGAGTAGGGGCTCACCTCGGTGTAGATGTGGCTCTTGCCCGTGCCGCGCGGCCCCAGCTCAACCAGGTTGTAGTTGCGCTCGATGAGCGGCACCATGCGCTCGAGGAAGTGCAGGCGCTCGCGCTCGCCCAGCTCGCTGGGCTCGTAGCCGGCCGAGCGCAGCAGCAGGCAGATCCACTCGTCGGTGGTGAAGGCCGCACGGTGCGAGACGAGCTCGTCCAGGTCTAGGTTGGGCATCTGGATGGGCGTGAGGCTCACGATCTTGAAGGGGGAGTCCTCGGGGCCGCGCTTCTTCTTGGAGCCCGAGCCCTTGCGCTTGGGCTTGGGGTCCTCGCCAAAGATGTCCTCGAGCGGGTCCACGTCGTCTTCCGGGCGCAGGTACTGGATGCGCATGATGCACCAGATGCCGCCCATGAGGACCTTGGTGTACTTCTTGGCGTATTCGTCGGGCAGGATGAACTCGCCGATGTTGAGGTTGGTGAAGCGCCCCACGTAGCAGTCGTCGTACTCGTCGAGGTAGGCGCTCACCTTGTCGATGACGGTGTACTGGCCGCGCTCGCGGATGCGGCTCTTGATCTTCTCGCTCTCCTCGGGGCGGACGTAGTTCTTGTCGAGGATGTTGCGGATGTTCCTCACGCCCTCGTCCACCGCGGCCGGGTTGTCGGTGGCGCAGTACATGCCAAGCAGGTACTCCAGCACAAAGGTGGGGATGCCTGCGCCGCGCTTCAGCAGCGCGGTGAGGTCCTTGCGCACGATCTTGCCCGCAAACTCGGTGACGATCTTCTCGTCCAGGGCGTCCTTCTCGTAGAAGGGGATGCTGGTGGTTTCGGCGTTGCTCTCGGTCATACGGATCACCATCCAAAGTCGACGGGCGCGGCAAAGGCCACGCAGATGCGGAGGCTGCGCAGGCGGGTCAGCTCGCCGGTTGCGAGCTGCTTGGCAAAGAGGTGGTAGGTCTGGGTGCCGGAGGTGGCCACGCCCGGCAGCAGCGTGAGGCGCGGGGCAAAGCGGCGGGCCTGGGCCTCGGCGTCGGTGCGGTCTGCCACCAGGCGCACGGAGTCCGTGAGCGGCTCGTGGGCGTCGTCACCAACAAAGACCTCGTACTCGCAGGGCAAGACCTTGCCGCCCACGGGCTGCTCTTGCAGAAGCTCCACGGTGAAGATGGAGTTGGAGACCACCTCGGGCGCGTCCACGACGGCCAGGCCGGCGTAGCTCGTCTCAACATAGCCGGCCGAGCCGCTGCGGCGGTTGGAGAAGCGCAGCACGGGCACGCACATCTCTTGGAGCGTGATGCCGCCGTGCACGTAGTTCTCGCCGTCCCCGCCCATGCTGATGCGCACGCAGGCGCGCGGCATGAGGGCATGGAGCTGGGAGGGGTTGCCGCCCTCGGCGCCCGCGCCGCTTGCGTCCGCCTTGACGGCTCCGGCCGGCAGAGGCACGTCCACCAGCTCGTCTGCGGCGTTGCCCGCGCGGGCGATGAGGTAGCGCCTGCCCTGCTTCACCACCTGCGCGCCAACCTCGCTCACGGCCAGGTGCTCGGAGGCGCCGAGCGGCTCTGCGGTGTAGAGGAAGCCGTGGTCTGAGGTGACGGTGACGCTGCCGGCGCCAAACTCGCGAACGATGAGGCGCACGAGGTCGCACAGCTCCTCGGTGGCCTCGTCGCAGGCGGCAAAGACCTTGCTCTCCGTCGCGGGCTTGTCCCCGGTGGCGTCGATGGTGTTGTGGTAGACGTAGACGAGGCTCGCCTCGCCAACAAGCTCCTTGCGCTCCGCGCGGCCCATCTTGTTCACGAAGCCCTCGTAGTTGACGGCCACCGCGCCCGGGCACTGCGTCTGCAGCTGGGCCTGGCGCGCGGACGTGGTCGCAGCCTCGTGGCCGTCCACCAGCACCTTGAAGTCGCCCTCGGCTTCCTGCATGGCCATGGTTCCGTGGGGCAGCAGCGCCGCCATGCCGCACTTGGTGACGGAGGGCAGCGCCGCCTGCATGCTCGTGAGCTCGCAGGTGCCCTTGGTGGCGGCCTCGAGCTTGTTGGCGAGCTGGGCGGCCATCTCGTAGCGCAGCGCGTCGGAGACGATCACCCACGCGCGGCGCGAGCCCGCGACTGCGGGGGTGACCTCGCTCGCGTAGAAGTCCACCTGGCGGGCAATCCCCTCAACGTAGCCGCGTTGGGTAAGGGGACCTTCCGCCACGTCTATCCAGCGCTCGGCCAGGCCGCGCAGGAACCAGCCCTCGTAGAGGTTCTCCATGGCCTTGGCGCAGGCGCGCAGGCCGTCGTCGCCGAGGTTGTAGAGGTCGCGCGTGACGCACCTCTTGAACGCCACCTGGAAGGCGCGGTAGTGCGTGTCCATGGGGTAGAGCTTGGAAGCGTAGGCCTCCCACACGGCGCTTGCGCCAAGCCCGGCGAGCGCGCCTTGGTTTGCGTGGTAGAACTGCTGCATGCGGGCCGCGGCGCAGGCGGCCTCGTAGTAGGGGGCAAAGCGCTCGTACCAGGCGCATGCGCGGCGCCTGCCAGTCAACTCGAGCGCTTCGCCTGTGCGCTTGGGGTCGGCCTCCAGCATGGCGTACATGCGGCGCAGCAGCTCCGCGTCGATGCAGGGGAACACGCTCGCGCCGGCCAGGGTCGCGCTTTCCATGGCGGCAAAGACCTGCTCCAGCCCCAGGGCCTCCTCCGTCTTGACGCAGAGCTCCTCGAGGGCCTCGAGGCAATCTTCGAGCCTGGCCCAGGCGGCAAAGACGGCGTGGCACAGCGGCGCGTGGTCCGCGGAGCCAACGTGCGGCAGCGCCGCGCGGGCCTCGCCGGAAAGCTCGCTCAGAAGGGCGCTTATGAGGACGTGCTGGCCGAGCGCCTGCGTGTCCGTGAGTTCGCCGGCGTATCCCGTCCACGCGGCAACGGCGCGGCCCAGGCACTCCAGCGTGGCCTCGTCCAGGCCCTCCAGGCAGCTTGCGGCCCCCTGCTCCAGGCTGTTGGCGAGCAGCGCGCGCAGCACGTCCTCGGGCGTGGCGCCTGCGGCCCCCAGCTCCACGGCCACGATGGCAACCTCGAGCTGGTAGGGGCTCTCAAAGCCGTCCGCGAGCTTGGCGAGGCGGCGTACGTTGGTCTTCTTGGAGAGGAAGGCGCGGTGGCGTGCGAGCGCCTCGCGCATCTCGGGGGAGTCCGCGGCGCCAAGGTCGTTCAGCTGCATGGAGGTGTGGTCCGCGCTGAACTGCGCGGCGCGAGCCTCCACGTCTGCGAGCCAGTCTCCCTCGAGCCTGCGCGCGTGGGGGCGCCACAGCACGATGCGCCTGCCGCCCAGGTCCCCGTTGAGCTCAAACTTGAGCTCCATGAGGCGGTTGGGCTCCTCGCGCAGGAGCTCTATGCCCTCCAGCTCGAGCGTCTGGACGTCCTCGGCAAACTCGGAGTCCGGGTCGTGCCAGACAACGATGGCTCCGTCCCTTGCGTCTTGCTCGCCCGCGAGGCGGGCGAGCTCCCTTTGTATGTCCTGAAGCTTCAAGGCTGCTTCCTTCTCGTTATTTCGTATCTTGCGTGCTGCCTGCGGTTTCGTTCGCTCCGCTGGTTGTGGCGCCGGCATCTGCTTCCGCCGCGGCATGGACCGCGGCGGTCCCTGCGCTGGCCGCAACATGGGCCGCAGCGGCCTCTGCGCCCGTCGCGCCGCCCCTACTTTATCTTGGCCAGCACGCTCTCAAACTTGGCGTAGTTGACCTTCACGCCGTCGTCCAGGTCGATGGCAATCATCTGGTCGGCCAGGTGGTGCACCTTCTCCTCGTAGGCGGCGAGCTCGGCGGCTTGGGCCTCCACGGTCTTGCGCTCCTTGGCAAAGGCGGCCTTCTGGCGCCCCTCGGCAATGGCCAGCGAGTCGTCCAGGTGCGCCAGGCGCGTGCGGTAGCGCTCCTGCTGCGGCAGTACGT
>CAVJWS010000070.1:0-11642 GCA_963653485.1 Prevotella sp. CAG:279 | reverse complement strand
GAGCGCCAACTACGACGGCGACCTCATGCAGAGCCTCATCGCCCTGGGCGAGCAGATCAGCGGCAAGACCTATGACGCGGCCGACTACTCCGGCGCCAGCCGTAGCCTGCGCATCATCGCCGACCACGCCCGCGCGGTTGACTTCATGATTTCTGACGGCATCCTGCCAGGCAACGAGGGCCGCGAGTACGTCCTGCGCCGCCTGCTGCGCCGCGCCGTCTTCCACGGCCGCCTGCTGGGCATCGAGGGCGCCTTCCTCGGCAAGTTCATCGACGAGGTGAACCGCCTCATGGGCGAGGCCTACCCCGACCTGCTGGCCAAGGTCGCCCTGGTGAAGGGCATCGTCGACGCCGAGGAGGAGCGCTTCTCCGCCACGCTCGACACGGGGCGCACCTACCTCGACGAGGCCCTCGAGGGCCTGTCCGAGGGCGCCGAGCTCGCCGGCGAGGTGGCCTTCAAGCTGCACGACACCTACGGCTTCCCCATCGACCTCACGGTCGAGATTGCCCAGGCCGCCGGCCACGGCGTCGATATGGACGCCTTCAACGCCTGCATGACCGAGCAGAAGGAACGCGCACGCGCCAACGCCAAGGGCGACGCCTGGGGCTCCTTCAACGACGTGTGGGTTGCCCTCTCCGATCAGCTCAGCGCCACCGAGTTCGTGGGCTACGAGAGCAACGAGGCCGAGGCCGAGGTCGTCGCCATCGTCTCCGAGGGCGAGGCCGTCGACGTTGCCCACGCCGGTGACAAGGTGGACGTCGTGCTTGGCCGCACCCCGTTCTACGCCGAGATGGGCGGCCAGGTGGGCGACACCGGCACCCTCACCTGCGAGGGCGCCAAGCTCGAGGTGGGCGACACCAAGGGCCACAACGGCCTCTTCGCCCACGTCGCCACCGTCACCGAGGGCGAGCTGCACGTCGGCGACACCGTGCGTGCCGCCATCGACGCACACCGCCGCGAGCTCATCCGCCGCAACCACACCGCCACCCACCTGCTCGACGCCGCGCTCAAGAGCGTGCTTGGCGAGCACGTGAACCAGGCTGGCTCCCTTTGCAGCAACGAGCGCCTGCGCTTTGACTTCACCCACTTCGAGGCCCTTACGGCCGAGCAGCTCCACGAGGTCGAGGACCTGGTAAACGTGGAGATCTTCGCCGCCAAGCCCGTCGTTACCAAGGTCTGCGGCATCGATGAGGCCAAGGCCTCCGGCGCCGTGGCCCTCTTTGGCGAGAAGTACGGCGACGTGGTGCGCGTGGTCTCCTGCGGGACCGAGGACGTGCCCTTCAGCCGCGAGCTCTGCGGCGGCACCCATGCCCGCAACACCTCCGAGCTCGGCCTGTTCAAGATCGTCTCCGAGTCTTCCACCGGCTCCAACGTCCGTCGCATCGAGGCCGTGACGAGCCTGGGCGCCCTTGCCTGGCTCGACGAGCGCGTCGAGGCCCTCGACGCCGTGGCCGGCGAGCTCAAGTGCCGTCCCGAGGAAGCCGCTGGCCGTATCGCCGACATCAAGGCCGGCGCCAAGGAGCTCGAGCAGAAGCTCAAGAACGCCCTGCTCGGCGGCTCGTCCGACAAGATCCAGACGGCCATGGCCGCCGCCATCGACTGCGGCGCCTACAAGGCCGTCATCGCCCGCATGGACGGCCTCGAGGCCGGCGAGTTGCGCGAGGCCTGGGACGCCATCCGCAACAAGGCCAACGGCGGCGAGGTCGCCTGCGTGCTGGCCACCGCCACCCCCGAGGGCAAGGTGGCGCTGCTTGCCGCCGGCACCGACGGCGCCGTGGCGGCCGGCTTTGGCTCCGGCGACATCATCCGCAAGGTCTCCGAGTACGTCGGCGGCCGCGGCGGCGGTCGACCCAACATGGCCCAGGCTGGCGGCAAGGACGCCTCCGGCATCGAGGCGGCCCTCGCTGCCGCCCGCGAGATGCTGGCCTAGGGCTTGGCCGCTCACAACACAGACATGACGCGCCTCGCCGGTGTTGGCACGGAGGTCCTCTCGTGAGGGCCCTCGCGCTCGACATCGGCGAGGTCCGTATCGGCATCGCGGCAAGCGACGCCTCCGGGCGCATCGCGAGCCCGGTGAAGGTGCTGCCGGCCGCCGAGGTGCTGGCCCATGCCAAGAGCTTCCGCTACATCCTCGAGGACTACGAGCCCGATGTGCTCGTCTGCGGGCGTCCGCAGACGCTTTCCGGGCAGGACGGCCCGCAGTCCGAACGCGTCATGGCCCAGGCCAAGCAGATCGCCAAGGACTGCGGCCTTCCTCTCGAGTTCGCCGACGAGCGACTCTCCTCGTCTGAGGCAAAACGGATTCTGCGCGAACAGGGCCTCAACGAAAAGCAGATGCGCGGCAAGGTTGATATGATTGCGGCGTCGCTGTTCCTCCAGGCATGGCTCGATTCGCGAGGCACTGACGGCAATTAGCAGATTCGCCGCGCGCGTGCGCGGCCGCAGGGAAAGGCACGAAATGGCAGATACCCCGGGCAGGCCCGCAGGCTCCCACTTCGCTCCTTCTGGCTCCCAGGGCGCCGCCAACCAGATGCCCCCCGCCTCTCGCATGCGCCCTACGCCCTTGGCCGGCGCCCATGCGGCCTGGCAGGACTCGCCCCAGGCAAACCCCGCCCCTTACCAGCGTGCCTCCCAGCAGACCGTGCCCGCCCATAGGGCAAGCCACGCCGCGCCCCAGGCCGCCGGCGCTTCGCAGGCGCATGGGCGTCACGCTGCCGCTGCGGCCCCGGCGCAGCAGGTGCCTGCCGCCGTCGCAGGCCAAGGTGCTCCCAATGCGGCCCAGCCCGCGCGGCGCCACGCGCGCCATGCCACCTCCCAGGGCGCCGGCTACGTTGCCGGCGGCAACGCCGCGTCCGGCATGCAGAGCCTGGCCACGCCCCGCACTCGTGACGAGCGCGCCCAGGCCAGGCGCGGCGGCCACTCTCGCAAGGCGCCGCTGATCGCCCTCGGCATCGCCATCGCCGTCATCGTCGTGGTTGTGGCCGGCGTCGTCTTGGTCCCGCGCTTCCTCAAGTCCGAGCCCACACAGGCCGAGCTCGCAAACCAGGGCCAGCAGGTGGAGGTCGTGATCGACGACGGCTCGGGCGCCCTCTCCATCGCCGCGAAGCTCAAGGAGGCCGGCGTCATCGCCAGCTCCGACGAGTTCGTCACCGAGGTCCAGAAGCAGAAGGTCGAGTCCTCCCTCAAGAGCGGGGCCTACTTCTTTACCATCGGCAGCTCCTATGACGACATCATCTCCCAGCTCACCAAGGGTCCCAACTCCACGAGCGGGCGCCTCACCATTCCCGAGGGCCTCACCCTCACCCAGACGGCCGCCGTGGTTGAGCAGACGCTTTCCATCTCTTCCGATGACTTCCTGGCCCAGGCCAAGGCCTCGAACTACGCCTCCGAGTACGGCTTCCTCGCCGATGCCTCCGACGACTCGCTCGAGGGCTTCCTCTGCCCCAAGACCTACGACTTCTCGGGCCAGAGCGGGCTCACCGCAGACACCGTGATTCGCGCCATGCTCGACCAGTACGCCGCAGATGTCGCCTCGCTCGACTTTGCCGGCGCCGAGGCAACCATTCAGCAGACCTACGGCGTCACCATGAGCGACTACGACATCCTCAAGCTCGCGAGCATCGTGGAGCGCGAGGCCATCACCGCAGCCCAGCGCCCCAAGGTGTCCTCCACCTTCTACAACCGCCTGAAGATTGGCATGGCGCTGCAGAGCGACGCCACCATGGGCTACGTCACCGGCGGCGAGGTCACGGCCAGCGACCTCAAGACCGAGAGCCCCTACAACACCTACCTCAACACGGGCCTCACGCCCACGCCCATCTGCTCGCCCTCGCTCGAATCCATCCAGGCCACGCTCTCCCCGGACGACACCGACTACCTGTATTTCTTCATCACGCAGGACAACGAGTACTTCAGCGCCACCTATGACGAGCACCTCCAGGCCGTTGAGGAGAACCGCTAATGGGGCTCGTGAGGCCGTGGAAGCGCGCGAATGACGTCGCCAGCATCAGCGTGGCCGAGCTCGTCGATGCGGGCGTCACCTGCGTGTTGATTGACCGCGACAACACCGTGGTGCCCAGGGACACCAAGCGAGCCCCGCAAAGCGCCCTGGCTTGGTTGGACGAGCTCCGTGCCGCGGGCATCGGCATCTGCATGGTCTCCAACAACTTCCACACCGCCGAGGTGGAGGCCAGCGCGGCCGAGCTTGGCGTTCAGGTGGTCCACCACGCCATGAAGCCCGCGCCCTTCGCCGTGAAGCGCGCCCTTTCGCTCATGGGCGCCATGCCCGAGCAGGCGGTGCTCGTGGGCGACCAGGTCTTCACCGACGTGATGGCCGGCAACCTCGCCGGCGTGCGACCCATCCTGGTGGAGCCGCAGTCCACGACCGACCTGTGGTACACGCACATCTTCCGCGTCTTTGAACGCGCGATTGGCGCGCGGAAGTAGTCTGCCGTGCCGTTCGTCTCCGCACTGCTGCTCACGGTGCTCGTGGTGGGCTATGCGCTGTGCCCATGGTTTGCCCTGTCCGTGGCCCCGCTTGCGTTGGGCCTCGCCTTGGCAATCTGCGCCGTGCGGATTTCGGTCATCGACGCGCGCGAACGCACCATCTCCAACGCGAGCTGTATCGCGGTGGCCGTGCTCGGCTTGGGGTTCCAGGGCCTGCGCCAGCTGGCTTCTGTGGCGCCGCTTCTGCCAAGCCCCCTTTGGTGCGTGCTCTGCGCCTCCGCCCTCACCCTTGCGCTCGCCGCCGTCGAGTTCTTCTTGCGCGGCCACCTTGGTAGGCGCGGCCTGGGCTTTGGCGACGTCAAGTACGTCGGCGCCTGGGCGATTGTGCTGGGCCCCGCGGCGGTCTTTGCCCTCGCCTTTGGCTGCCTCGTCGCGAGCGTGTGGGCCCTGGCCCGAAACCAGCGGACCTTCGCCTTCGCGCCCTTCCTCTCGGCAGGCTTCGTGGCGGCCTATGTCGCTATCTGTCTCATAAGCTAGGCCCCAATTGCGGCCACTTCCTGCGCCGAGCGGCCTTGGCTGCTAGAATCGCTAGAGTGCCTGCGCGCCGCATGCGCTAGCTACGAGCCCGAGGGGAGGAAGACATGGCCGGTACCTGCGATTCGTTCGAGGGGATGCCCAAGGGCGAAGGCGCCCACAATGGGTGCGACCACATCTTCTTCATCGGGTTTCTCGGCGCGGGCAAGACCACCGTGGCGCGCAACCTCGGCAACATGTTCCACCGCAGCTTCGTTGACGTTGACCGCATGGTGGAGCGCGAACTCCATGCGAGCGTGGCCCATATCTTCGAGACGCGCGGCGAGGCGGCCTTCCGAGAGGCCGAGACCCGCTCGCTCGAGAGCCTGCGCGGCCGCAGGAGCCTGCTGGTGAGCTGCGGCGGCGGCATCATCGAGAGCGAGCGCAACGCCCGTCTCATGCATGAGATGGGCAGCATCGTCTACCTCGACGGCACGCTCGAGGACAGCCTGCGCCAGATCAGGCGTCCCGACAAGCGCCCCGACCTCGGTGACTTTGACCATGCCAGCAAGCTTTACGCGCATCGCAGGCCGCTTTACGAGGCGATCTGCGACTACCGCGTCGTCATTTCAGGAAAAACGTTCGAGGAGGTCGCCTTCGAGACCGGCGGCCTGCTCTGGGAGAGGGGACTGCTATGAGCGAAGAGACTTCCGTCGAGGGCAATGCGCCCGAGGTGAGCGCCGTCGCGCCTGGGACGACCGACGCTGCGCAGCCCGTCGCGTCCGAGCCCGCGGCTCCCGAGGCGCCTGCCGCCGAGCAGCCCGCTGTCCCCGATTCCGCCGAGCCGGTTGCCGGAGCTCCTGCCGGGCCCGCGGCCGACGACGCCGGCCAGCCCGCCGAAGCCGATGCGGTCGCCGAGTCCGGGTCTGCGGCCGACGGCGCCGAGCAGCCCGCCGGAGCCGCCGCCGACGTCGCGCCCGAGCCTGCGCCTGTCATCTCCCTGCGCCGCCAGTCCATCGTGCTTCGCTCCGGCGCCTGCGACCTGCGCGTGGGCCCCGGCTCCATCGACCAGGTGGGCCAGGCCGCCAAGACCGTCGCCGGCAAACCGGGCGGCGTCTTTTTGCTTCACGGCGACAACGTCTCGCCCCAGCTTATCGAGACCTGCCGTCGCAACCTAACTGACCAGGGCTTTTCTCGCGTACGCATCTGCACGGCGCCGGGCGGTCGCGCCTGCCGCGCGCTTGCGCAGGCGAGCCGCATCTATGACGAGCTCGCCGCGGCGCACATCACCCCCGACGACCCCATCGTCGCGGTGGGAGACGCCGACCTGCTCTCCTTGGCCGTCTTTGTGGGCTCGACCTGGCAGACGGGCACCATGGTGGTGGCCCTTCCTACCACGCTCGACGGCATGGTCGACGTCACGGTGACGCCGCGCACTATCGACGCCAACGCCTCTTCGGGCACGCTCATGGCCCGCGGCAACCTGCGCTATGCCATTTGTGACACCGACCTGCTTCCCGGCGCGGACGACGCCACCTCGCTCATGGCCAACGCCGTGATGGTGGCCGGCGCCATGGCAGCGGGGGAGTCCAACTTCTCCGACCTCGCCCTTCGTGCCGACGGCATCATGGCCCAGGACGCCCAGACCCTCGTGGACGAGATTCTCGACATCACCAAGGCCCGCACGCGCGTTGCCTCCTCGACCGCCCTGGCCATGCGCCAAGGCGTGCTCTACGGCCTGTCCGTGGGCCGCGCGCTTGCCATTTGCCTGGCTGAGCAAAACGTCGAAGACGAGCGCTATGCCGTCGAGACCGAGGTCTGCGAGGGGCGCCTGCTGGCCGAGGGACTGCGCATCTCGGCCCGCCTGGCCGCCGCGCGCCAGGCCGCGACCGACGAGAGCGTCGTCGACCTTGTCTTTGCCCAGGACGCCCTCCTCGACAAGCTGGGCCTTGCCGAGGTGGCCTGCAACGTCAGCGCCGAGCGGCTCATCGAGGCGCTGCGTGCCGACGAGCTCTCGCGCTCCAACCGCTTCATGCTGGCGCTGCCCCTGGGCTACGGCCGCGTGAGGCTTTCCGCCGTCGAGGACGAGATGCTCTCCGAGCACCTCAGCGGCTGGTGCCGCGCCCGCAAGAAGCTTGCCCGCCGCCGTGCCAAGGCCGCCGCGGCCGAGGCATCCGCGCCTGAGGCGCCCGCTGAGTCTGAGGCCGTCGCGTCCGAGGCCCCCGCTGAGGCCTAGCTTCGAACGGCGGCGTAGGGTCCGGCTCGCCTCGTGCCCGTTTCCAACGGATCGGCCCACCGTCTGACGGCTGCATTGCGGCCGCGAGCCAGGCCGGCTCGCCTTGTGCCTGTCGCAGAGATGGGCCCGCTGTGCCGCCGCAGCCCAAACTTGCGTAACAACCTAAATAGGGAGGACATAGAAATGGCAGATGAGAAGGCTTGTTCTGGGCGCATCGCGCGTCTGCGCGCCATCATGGAGGAGCGCGGCTATGACGCCGTGATCTTGCGCAACAACCCCGACCTGCGCTGGCTCACCGGTTGCGAGCGCACCTTTGACGACGAGACGGCCCACACCGTGGTCATCACGGCCACCCGTCAGCTGCTCCACACCGACTCTCGCTACTACAACACCTTCTGCGAGCGCCTGGGAGAGAACACCGCCTGGGAGCTCGACGAGAGCCTCGTTTCCGCCCACGAGTGGGCGGCCGACCAGGTTCGCGACGCCCGCGCCCGCGTGGTGGCCATCGAGGACACCTGCACGCTGGACTTCTACGACGCCCTCAAGGTGGCCCTGGCCGCCCGTTCGGTGGCGCCGGCCCTGCCGCGCCTGCACGGCGACCTCGTGCGCGCCCGCGCCATCAAGGACGCCGAGGAGATCGACCTCATGCGCCAGGCGCAGAAGATCACCGACGACGCCTTCGCCTACATCTGCGGCTACATCAAGCCTGGCATGACCGAGCAGCAGATCCGCGCCGAGCTGGAGAACTACATGCTCTCCCACGGCGCCAACGCCCTTTCCTTCGACTCCATCATCGCCGCCGGCCCCAACGGCGCCAACCCGCACGCCCAGCCGGGCCCTCGCGAGGTGCAGCCCGGCGACATGATCGTCATGGACTACGGCTGCTGCGTGGCCGACTACCACTCCGACATGACCCGCACCGTGTGCCTGGGGCAGCCCAGCGAAGAGCAGCGCCACGTCTACGACGTCGTGCGCCAGGCCCACGAGGAGTGCGCCGCCATGGCCCGCGCCGGCGTCATCGGCAAGGACGTCTACGACCACAGCGTCAAGGTCATCACCGACGCCGGCTACGGCGACTACTACAAGCACGGACTCGGCCACGGCGTTGGCGTCGAGATTCACGAGGAGCCCAACTTCAACCGCCGCAACACCGAGCCCATCCCGGCCGGCGCCGTCATCACCATCGAGCCGGGCATCTACCTGCCGGGCAAGTTCGGCGTGCGCCTCGAGGACTTTGGCCTGGTGACCGAGGATGGTTATGAGCCCTTCACGACATCGCCGCACGAGCTCACCTGCATCCCCTGCTAGCGCACGTCCCGTGCTATAGTGTGAGATTGCATGAACGTATGGAGCCCCACCTTTGGGGCATAGCTCAGGAAGAGAGTTTAGGATGCAGCAGATCAGCACCGCCGAGTTCAAGAACGGCATGGGTCTCAAGATCAAGGACAAGATCTACACCATCGTCGAGTTCCAGCACGTGAAGCCCGGCAAGGGTGGCGCCTTCGTCCGCTACAAGATCAAGGACCTGCGCAGCGGCCGTGTCATCGGCGACCAGACCTGCAACGCCGGCTCCAAGTTCGACTCCGTCATGCTCTCCACCAAGGAGATGCAGTACCTCTACAACGACGGTGACAACTACTACTTCATGGACATGGAGACCTACGACCAGATCCCCGTCCCGTCCGACTTCATCGGTGAGAACTCCAAGTGGCTGAAGGAGAACGACACCTGCCAGCTCATGTACGCCGACGAGGACCTGCTCACCGTCCAGCCGCCCATGTTCATCGAGGTCGCCATCACCGAGACCGACCCGGGCTTCAAGGGTGACACCGTCCAGGGCGGCGGCAAGCCCGCCACCGTCGAGACCGGCGCCGTCATTCAGGTCCCGATGTACCTCAACGAGGGCGACGTCATCAAGGTCGACACCCGCGAGGGCAAGTTCGTCGCTCGCGTCTAACGCACGAACACCAAGGCCGGGCGCCTGCGCGCCCGGCATTTTCGCCACGAAAGGGGCGCACAATGAGCAACGAGCTGAGAATCGCCGGCATGGGCATCTCCAAGGGCGTCATCTCCCAGATCGTGGGCGTCGCCGTCAGCAAGGTCGACGGCGTTGCCGCCATCTATGGCCAGGACATCGCGAGTGGCCTCATCGCCATGCTCACGTCCAAGCCCCAGCCCACCACCAACGCCGTCGAGGCCGAGGTCGCCGAGGATGACACCCTTGTCATCACCGTGCGTCTGGCCGTCTTCTTCGGCTATCCCTTCACCAAGCTCGCTGCCGACGTGCGCACCGCCGTGGCCGAGGCCATCGACGCCCAGGTTGGCGTGAACGTCTCCAAGATCGACGTCTGCATTGACGAACTCGTCTTTCCCAAGGAGTAGGTTTTGTCTTCTAGCTCCCACCTCCACGGCCGCTCGCTCGCGCGCTGCCAGGCCCTCCAGCTGCTTTTTCAGGCCGAGGCCTGCGATCGCTCCGTCGACGACGTGCTCGCCGGCGACTACGTGCTCTCTGACGGTCCGCTTGACGAGTACGCCGAGCGCGTCGCCCGCGGCTGCGGCGAACGCGTCAATGAGCTCGACGCCGTCCTGGCGGGGGCCGCGCGCAACTGGAGCATCTCGCGCATGTCGGCCACCGACCGCAACCTGCTTCGCATCTCGCTGTACGAGATTCTCTATGTGGACGAGGTCGACAAGGCCGTTTCCATCGACGAATGCGTTGAGCTCGCCAAGGCCTTTGGCGGCTCCGACGAGTCGAGTCGCTTCGTGAACGGCGTGCTCGGCCGCATCGCCGCCGACCTCGATGCCGGCGTCGACGTCGTCGAGGCCGCTCGCCAGCGTGAGCTTGCCGAGGCCTCCGAGCTCGCCTCCGCTGCCTATGGCGAGCAGGACGGCGCCAAGGACGGCGCGGACACCAACGGATCCGCCTCTGACGCCTATGTGCCCGTTGCTTACCCGTACGAGGACGAGCCTGCAGAAGAGACTGCCGCCGAGCACGTGAGCGTCTCTGCCGACGAGCTGCCCGAGTGGGCCAGGGAAGGCGAGTAGCCCCCATGGCCACCAAGCCCGACACCTCTGGCTACGAGCGCTTCTCAGAGGTCACAGACCGTTTGGACGAGATTATTGCCGCCGTGCGCGACAAGGAGACCTCGCTCGAGCGCTCGCTCGACCTCTTTGACGAGGCGATTGCCCTAGGCACCCGAGCGGTGGATTTGGTTGACAAGGCCGCCTTCTCTCCCGAGGAGAAGGAGCGCCTCGTGACTGGCCCCGAACAGCCTGGGGACGCCAAGGCCAACGGGGGAGAGGCAGAGCAGGCTTCCGCCGCCTCCGAGCAGACCGTTGAAGGCGCTGTCGCAGCCGAGCGGTCTGCTGGTGACGGTGACGCTGATGGCCAGCAGCCCGCTACGGATTCCGCCGAGGACGCCGCTCAGAAACCAAACGAGGCTGCCGCTGTCCCCGAGCAGGACGATGCTAACGCCAGCTCCGGTAACGCCTCCGAGCGAGCCTAACTTGGCTCGCCGTCGCCTGGACGAGGAGCTTGTGGCGCAGGGCTTCTTTCGCTCCACCTCAGACGCCATGCGCGCCATCATGGCCGGCGACGTGTCCGGCCCCTCAATGCGATATGAATCGGCGGGCGCCCAGGTGCGCCCTGGTTGCGAGCTGCATGTGCGCGGCTCGCTTCCGTATGTGAGCCGCGGCGGGCTCAAGCTCGAGCGTGGCCTTGACGCCTTTGGCGTTGACCCCACGGGTCTCAGCTGCGTCGACGTGGGCTGCTCAACCGGCGGCTTCACGGACTGCCTGCTGCGCCGCGGCGCCGCGCGCGTCCTTTCCGTAGATGTGGGCTACGCCCAGTTCGACTGGTCCCTTCGCCAAGATGGCCGTGTGGAGCTCCTCGAGCGCACCAACATCGTGGACGTCCCCACGCCAGAGCGTTCGGGTGCCTATGACCTGGCCGTCTGCGACGTGAGCTTCACCTCGGTCCTCACCGTGCTTCCGGCGGTCTGCGAGCTTCTCAAACCCAACGGCAGCTTCCTCACCCTTGTAAAGCCCCAGTTCGAGGCCGCAAGGGGAGAGGTCGGCGATGGTGGCGTGGTTCGCGACCCGGCTGTCCGTCGCGCCGCGGTGGATCGTGTGGCCCAAGCTTTCGAAGAGGCCGGCCTCGCCGTCCAGGGTGTTGCCGCCAGCCCCATCACCGGCGCCAAGGGCAACCACGAATACCTCCTGCTCGGCACCTTCGGAGCCAAAAGCAAACCCCTAGACCTCTCCGTCACGGACTAACTTCCGCCCTGCCGAGGCCGGCTGGCAGGGTGCGTAAGACGTCCTCGCCCACCTGCGCAAGATGGGGTCTAATTTCCCGCCGGGGATACGTAAGCCTATCGAGAAACGCCGTCCGCCTTGTGGTGCGCGGTCTTTTCGTCGTACATGCGGGTGTCGGCCAGGATTCGGATGT
>CAVJWS010000069.1:0-11645 GCA_963653485.1 Prevotella sp. CAG:279 | reverse complement strand
CTGCGCACGTCGACATGATGGGTCTCATCGGCATGGGCAACAACCCCATGGTCGGTGCCACCGTCGCCTGCGCCGTCGCCGTCAACGCCGCCCTCAACGCCTAGTCGTTGCATAGCGTGGCGTGACCTGCCCGCCCTCGCGGCTGGCAAGGTCGCAAGCTCATAACTGAGCCGCAAGGCCGTCGCCTCCGGGCGGCGGCCTTTTTTGCGTTTCTGGATTGGTTGTCATGCGATGTCTAGGCTTCGCTGCTTTTGAACATGTCCTGTTTTGAGGCTCCTGCCCCCTTGTTTGGTGGGCTGAGATACTGTTCCGCTCATAGCTTGAGAGCCTGGCACGCAGCCCGGGGAAATCCGCCCAAACATTAGCGTCTCCCTGAACCTGCCTGCGTTGAGTTGTTGACAGGTAAACAAGTCTCGCTATGATGTTGAGCGGTCAACAAGTGGTGGCGTGAAGGAGGCTGGCATGTCGAACGAGAAGAGGAGTGCGACGGACGGCGAACGGTTCGAGGAGTTCGTGCGTCTCGTTTCGTCCCTCGAGAAAGAGATTTCCCGCATCCGCTCCGCCGAGTGCGAGCGGCTGGGCCTTCGTGGGGCCGACCTGATGTGCCTCTACCAGCTTGGGAGAAATCCCTCCGGCATGACGGCGGCAGACCTTGCCAGGGCCTCCGAGCTCACCCGCGGCGCCGTCTCCCGCACCGTCTCCAGCTTGGCCGAGCTTGGCCTGGCCGAGGTCCAGGAAGGAACTGGCTCCGGCCGTCGCTATAGGGCCGACGTTCGCCTCACCGACAAAGGCCGCGAGGTCATGGGTGGTGTGGACGAGGCCGTCAGCCGCGTGATGGGCTGCGTCGACTCCGCCATGGACGAACCTGCCCGCAGCTCCCTCTACGCCTCCCTTGCCTCCGTGCTCGGGCGCCTGCGCGAGATTGACCGCTAGGCGCATCTTGAAAGGAACCACATGACCGTTCGTATCATCACCGACTCCGCTTCTGATATAACGCCTGGCCAGGCGCTTGCCATGCCGGGCGGGTGCTTGACGGTGCTGCCGCTTTCCGTCTCCTTTGGCCAGACGACCTACCGCGACGGCGTCGACCTTACGAACCGTCGCTTCTACGAGCTGCTGGTGGAGGAGGACGAGCTGCCCAAGACGGGGCAGGTCACGCCCTATGCCTTTGAGGGGGCGTTCCGCACCGCCGTCGAGGCTGGCGAGCAGGTGGTGGCCGTGACGCTTTCTTCCGAGCTTTCTGGGACCTATGAGAGCGCCCTGGCCGCGGCGGCCGCCTACGAGGGCAGCGTGTTCGTGGTGGACAGCAGAAATGTCACGGTGGGGGAGCGCGTGCTGGTGGAGTACGCCGTGCGCCTGGCGGCTGACGGCCTGTCGGCCTCCGATGTCGCAACGGCCGTCGAGCAGGCCCGGGAGGACGTCTTCGTGGTCGGATTGCTCGACACGCTCGAGTACCTCAAGCGCGGCGGGCGCATGCCGGCCGCGGCGGCCGCCCTGGGCGAGCTGCTCTCCATCAAGCCGGTGGTGACGGTGGAGGAGGGCAAGGTGGCCATGCTGGGCCGCGCCCGCGGATCCAAGAACGGTCGAAACCTGCTCACCCAGCACGTGGAGCGCGCCGGCGGCATCGACTTCTCCATGCCGCTTGCCCTGGGCTACGCCGGCCTGAATGACTCGCTGCTTCAGAAGTACATCGACGACTCGCACGCGCTGTGGGACGGCCATGTGGGTCGCGAAGACCTTCCCTGCCACGGCATCGGCGCCACCATCGGCACCCACGTGGGCCCCGGCGCCATCGCCCTCGGGTTCTTCAAGCCTCAGCGAGGCTAGGGACGGCCGAATCGATGGCGGTCGACTGAGATTCGGCTCGCCGTCTTGTGAGCATGGGCTATATGTCACGGCGGGGTCCTCGTTGGGGATAATGGGTTCGATGGTTTCGTTTCGAACGAGGAGGACCTTGTGGGCAGATCTGGCGGCGGTGGCGGAGGCGGCGGCCGTTCTGGCGGCGGCGGTGGCGGGGGCGGCCGTTCCAGCGGCGGCTTCTCCGGCGGCGGGCGCTCTTCGGGCGGCTTCTCCGGCGGGCACGGCGGCGGGCGCAGCGGCGGCTTCTCCGGCGGCGGCTTTGGCGGCGGCTGGGGCGGCGGACGTCCCGGCGACGGCCACGGCGGCGGCTGGGGAGGCCCCGGGCCCGGCGGCCCCCGTGGCGGTTGGGACGGCCCCGGCGGCCCGGGCCCGCGCGGCCCGCGTCGTAGGTGGGGCGGCTTCCGCTTCGGCTTTGGCCCGAGCTTCAACGTCGGCCCGCAGGTATACGTAAATGGCGGCAACGGCGGCTGCGGCTGCTCGAGCATGCTCATTGGCTTCATCGTCGTGCTGCTCGTGCTGTGCCTCTTCAGCAGCCTCCACTCGGGCTTGGGCGGCTTTGGCTCGGGCTACGCGCACTCGTCCTACGCCACCTCGGCAAGCACCACCGTACGAGAGAAGCTCAGCTCCTCTGACGTCTCAAAGACCGGCTGGTACACCGACGAGGACGGCGACTGGATCCACTCCGAGAGCCGTCTCACGCCGGGCCTCTCGCACTTCTATGACAAGACGGGCGTGCAACCCTACGTCTACATCCTGGCCAACGGTTCAGAGACGGAGACGTCCGTGCTCACCGAGAAGGCCGAGCAGCTCTACGACCAGCTGTTTGAGGACGAGGGCCACTTCCTGCTGGTCTTCTGCGACAACGGCGAAGGTTCGTTCAACTGCGGCTACGTCGTTGGCTCCAAGGCCCGGACGGTGATCGACGACGAAGCGGTGACCTGCATCATCGAGGACCTTGACTACGCCTACAACGCCGCCGACACCGACGAGGAAGTCTTCTCGGATGCCTTCTACGCCGCCGGCGACGAGATAATGGCCGCCACGGACAACCAGCAGAAGCGCGATACGGGCGGCAAGGTGGCCCTTGCGGTCGTGGGCGTCGTGGTGGTTGGCGGCATCGCCTACCTCGTGGTACGCAAGCGCAAGGCCGCCGAGGCCGAGCGCAAGAAGCGCGCCGACGAGATTCTCAACACCCCGCTCGAGAAGTTCGGCGAGCAGGATAGCCCCACGAGCGACAAGAACGTGGAGAACCTCGCCTCCAAGTACGAGGGCAACGACGGCCCGCCCGACCCCACGAAGGGGGAGTAGGGCCGCTCGCTAGCGCGGGGTTGCCGTTGTGCCACGTATTCGGAGCGGCGGTGCCCTCGCCGTGGCGGGCCGTGCCTTGTGGCCCCAGCTTGGCTGAGAGCGCGGGTCTTGCGCACCAGGCCTCTCGCGCCTGGCGCGCCCGGTCGCCCGCGGCAAGGCGGGCGTGGCCTTCACCAATCGTCCATGGGAGCGGCCGAATCCCACGCGCCTCAAACGTGAATGGGTACAAATCTGGCTAGTTCGGCATTGGATTTGAAGGCACGTCCACTCACTCGAAAGGAAACGAAATGAGCATCCTGGACCGCTTCACCACCATCATCAAGGCCAACATCAACGAGCTTCTCGACAAGGCCGAGGACCCCGCAAAGATGGTCGACCAGTACCTTATCGACCTGGCCGACAACCTGGCCGAGGTCAAGCAGGAGACCGCCGGCGTCATGGCCGAGGAGAAGCGCTGCGCCCGCCTCGTCGAGGAGAACAAGGCCGAGTCCGAGCGCATGGAGGGCCTTGCCAAGAAGGCCCTTGCGGCCGGCAACGAGGGCGACGCCCGCACTTTCCTTGCCAAGAAGCAGGAGGTTGACGCCGCCGGCGTCGAGCTCGCCAAGGCGGCCGAGGCGGCCCACGCCAACGCCGAAAAGATGCGCCAGATGCACGACAAGCTCGTGGGTGACATCGAGCAGCTCAAGAGCCGCAGCGAGTCCATCAAGGCCAAGAGCGCCGTGGCCAAGACCCAGGCCAAGGTCAACGACCTCACCTCCGGCACCGACAAGGCCGCCGGCGCCATCGACGCCTTCAACCGCATGGAGGCCAAGGTGGACAAGCAGCTCGACACCGCCGAGTCCATGGCCGAGCTCAACGAGAGGCCTGGCGACGACGCCGAGTCGCTGGCTGCCAAGTACGCCGGCGCCGCGGACTCTGCCGCCGTCGACGACGCACTCGCCAAGCTCAAGGCCGAGATGGGCCTCTAGGCCCTGACGTTTCATTTTGCGCCGTGGCCCGTCAGGGCCGCTTGGGCTGCCGCCTTCGGGTGGCGGCCCTTTTCCTGCGAATGGGCTGTAGCGAGGTTGCTGGGGGCTGGCCCCTTGCGAAGGAGCTGTGGCGAGGTTGGCGGGATGCCACGACCTTATGAAGGACTGGTGGCGAAGCTGCGGGGATTACCGTGCCCTTGCGAAGGACCGGCGGCGGCAAGGATGTGGACGCTGCGCCTTTGAGGAGGGGCTGCAGTGAGGTTGGAGGGATGCCGCGACCTTGCCAAAGATAAGCCGAGAGACCGCCGTGATTGCCGCATCCTTACGAGGAATTAGAAGCGTGGTCGCCGGAATCGTCGCATTCTTGACGAACGGTCGTCTTAAGGCTTGTGATGTGGCGCCCCCGTGCCGCACGCAGCCTTCTGATGCCTATAGAAATATCGAGCGGAGATTCAGGCGGGCATCGCCATCCATGGCCGCCTCGGCAAAGCGAAGTAGCTCGTAGCCTATGCCTGCCACCCCAAAGAAGAGGCCGCCGGAATAGGCCTCGCGATAGCCGACGGGCATGAGGCGCCAGCCAGGGCTTGCCATGGCGCCTGCGAGCTCTTTGGCCTTGGCCTGGCAGGCGTCCAGCGTGGCGGCGTCCACTATGTGCGGGGAACGGGCGCTCAACTCAAGCAGGAAATCGAGGGCTGCGGCGTTTCCGCAGCAGAGATGGTCACGCCTGAGCGGCGGCCGTCGTGCGCATGCGAGGGCGGCCCTGCGTATGCCTTCCTCAATGCCGAGCATGGCCTTGCCGCTGAGGCCTATGCGTGCGCCGAGCTCGTGGCAGCGCAGATAGGCGAGTCCCGTTCCAGGCGCTCCGGAGCACATGCCGTGCATGGCTTGCGACGGCCGGGAGGAGCTGCGGTAGTCCGGCCAGGTCTGGAGCTTGTCGGAGAAGCTGCGCTCCTCAAACGCAAGTGCGTCGCAGGCGGCGTCTATCCAGTCGTTGCAATGCGCGTGGCCACCGGCGAGCGCGGCGGCTTCGAGCAGGGCTTGGGCGATGCCAATCTGCCCGTGGCCGGCACCACCGATGGGACGCCTTTTGCCGGCGGTGTTCCACAGGACGGGGACTTTGCCGGAGCCGGGGTACGTCGGGTCGGTGACGTTGCGCAGTGACATGAGCCGCTGCGCCGCGCGTGCGGCAATGCCCGAGGCTGCGCGCTCGTCAACCATCCCTTGTTGCGTGCAGGCTGCAAGCCCCGTGATCAGCCCCGCCAGCCCGGAGTACCTGTCGGCCTGGGTGGCCTCGTCGAGGTCGATGGATGCCGCCAGGTCCGTTATGCGCTGCGCAATCAGTCTGGGGCGTCCGTCTTCCAAGACGGCCTGCGAGGGGTGCCGTACGTCTTTGATGGCCTGCGAAGGACGAACGCCTTCCATTGAGGCCTGCGAGGGGTGCCCGCCGCTCAGGACGGCTTGCGAGGGGCGTACGCCGTCCAGACCGGTCAGGGCGGCTTGCAGGGGAGATGTGCCTTCCGGGGCTGCCTGCGGAGAGCAAGCGCCGCCCAAGCTGGCGTGAATGTGGGCAAGCCCGAGGAGCAGACCTCCCAAGCCGTCGGTGATGCCGAGGATGCCGGGCGTGGCGGCAGGCGAAAGCCCCGCAGCGTCAACGTGGCCCAAGAAACCCTCCAGGTCCGTCAGCGCTATGTCGAGCAGGTCGGCCCCCTTGTCACGTTCGGATGCGGCGGCGCCAGACGCGGCAAAGGCGGCGAAGAACACCCCGAGCCCCGTCGTGCCCATGGCAAGGAAGGGGCGCAGGGCGCCGATGGGTCCCTGCTCTGCCGAGCGGCCCGCCCATCCCCGTTGGCCCGACGGTCCCGTGAGCACGTGGTCGTGCAGCGAGTCCAGTGCCGCCGCCGCGGCTTCCAGGGCCTGCTCGGAGAGCGGGCGACCGCGGTATGCGGCGTTGAGGGGCGCGGGGCCCGGGGGCGTGGAGCTCGGGTTTGCGCGGCCGTCGAGCGAAGGGGCAGAGGTTGCGGGGGTGGGGAGAGTGGCTGTTCCCAGCGCCCGCACGGGCCGCGCGGGGTTGGAGGGCGCGGCGACGGAGAGCGTGGCTGCCTCCGGCGTGTGCGCGGGATGCGCGGGGCCAGAGGCCGCCTGTGCGGGGCCGGGGTCCACGGTGCGGTTGAGAAGGCCTCCCGAGCTCCTCTGCGCCTGCGTCCGCGCCTGAGGCTCTCCCGCCTCCTTTATGGCGGCCTGCTCAAACGCCTGGCGGATGAGGCCGAGCTCAAGGCATTTGTCCGCTTCGCTCAGATTGGCCAGTCGCTCGCGGGCGGCCTCTATGGCGCTGGCGGCAAAGTATTCCGTCACAACGACGTCATCGAGACTTGCGGCGCAGAGGTCACGGCCGTCTGCCTTGACGCAAAAGTAGGGGATGTCGCCATTAAGCAGGCTCGCCGCCTCGGCCCTTCCAATGCCGGCAAGCTCCGGGGCCCCTTGCCGCTCAAAGTAGTCGACAAGTCGGTCGGCTCGGCCCTTGCGCTCCTGCTCGCGGCGCAGGGCGGCGGGCTCCAACAGGCGCTTGCCAAGGCGTTCGTAGTAGCTCGTGTTGCGCACGAGGAAGCGCACGGGCATGCCTGCCAGCCCATCGAGCCAATCCCGTAGCTCGCTGCGCCGCGCCAGGCAAAGGTCATAGCCTTGCGAGAACCCCTCAAGAAAGGCCTCCTCATGGCCGGGCACCGTTTGCCGCTGCCCTCCCAAAAGGGGGCGGCACCTCGCCGTGCCCTCGTTGCCCAAGAGGGGGCTAAGCTCGGTGTCGCCTTGCAAGCAGGGAAGCATGCCCAGGTAGATGACGGAGCGGTTGACGTCTCCCCGGAAGCCGCCGCTTCCCAGCCCTTCTGCGTGCGAGGCCGCACCAAAGGCGCGGGGGCGTGGGCAGAGCACCGTCTCCAGGTCGACGAGGACGGGCATTCCGCCGCAGGCCATCCAGTTCTCCTTGTGCAGGTCGCTGCTGCCGAGGGCGTGCGCCAGGGCGAGCGCGGCCCCCATGCGTTCGTAGAAGGCATCGACTTGGCTCTCGTCGTCTGCCGGCCGCTCTTCTACGAACGAGTGCCACCCATAGCCGTCCCCAACAACGACCTTGGGGACGGCGAGCAGGCCTGCGAAATGGCATTCCACGAGACGGGCGTAGGCGGCGTCGAGGCGGCAGTCGTGGGGCTTGTAGAGGATGCGACCATGCGGGGTCGTGAGGACGCAGACGGCCTGGCCGCCGCAGTGCGCGTCGCCTGCGCCGAGCTTGACGTCTTGAATCTCTCCCAGATCGTCGGCGCAAAATAGCTCGCCTGCGATGCGCTTGGCGTCGGCGGCAAGCCTCGATGCCATCTCACGCATGGCGCAGACGAGCTGGTCTTCGGTTCGGTCGAGCAGGGAGGGCAGCGCCGGCGCCGCCTTGAACAGCTCATCCCCATTGCTTTCCGTGAGCTTGGCGAGCAGGTCGGCGGCGGCCTGCTCGCGCTGCGAGCTTGTGGCGAAGTCGATGCCCAGGGCGAGTAGCGGGCACTCCCGGCTCATCTGCTCGGCCATGTACGCCTCCGCCGTGGGGCGTGCGCAGAGGGCCAGGCGCGCCAGCAGCGCCCGCGAGACACAAGAGCGCGCCTGCTCGGCGAAGAGGGCGGCCCAAGATGGGGGCTCATGGCCCTGCGTGCCCCACAGGGCATCCTCCGCGCGCTCCACGCGGCTAATGAGGAAGGCTGCCCAGGCGTGCTCGGGCGGCAGGGCCTCGGCCATTAGTCCAGCATGCAGATGAGGCCGAGGGTCCCGATGCTGACTATGATTTGCTCCCACCAGGTGGTCCCTGCGGCTGCGTCCCCAAGCTGCTCGTCGCTGAGCTCCGTGGCCTTGGAGGCCTTGTCCTTGAGGAAGGCCACGAACTCGTCAACCGTGGCCTCGCAGCCGTGCTCGGCCAGGAAGGCCTCGGCGGCGTCTGTGGATGCCAGGGCATGGGTGAATGCGGACTTCTTGTCGTCGCTTGCCAAAAGCTCCTCGTAGACCTCTTCGAGCGTTGCCATGGGGTCTCCTCTTTCTCTCGTCTGCGGCACGA
This sequence comes from Prevotella sp. CAG:279, assembly GCA_963653485.1. Classification (GTDB taxonomy): domain Bacteria; phylum Actinomycetota; class Coriobacteriia; order Coriobacteriales; family Atopobiaceae; genus Parolsenella. Next base: position 3,428 of record CAVJWS010000069.1, on the reverse strand, counting down.
ACCCCTTCGGGCGTTCGTCCTTGATTCGGTGCGGACGTCTGGCTTATACCCTACTGGCGGCGAAGGGTTCGCGCTCCTGCCAGACAAATTGCCGAGAGCACGAGGGCGGCCGCCGTGACGGCGCCTGTGACGTCGCCGGTCTTGGGCAGGCCCTTTTTTCTCTGGGCACAAAGCTGTAAACGGCCTTAGTTTATCCCCTCGGCCCGGCGCTGGGCATCGCATGCCCCTGAAACGCAAGGAAGGCGCCTGCGTGCGGGGGCACGAGGCGCCTTCAAGTTAGCGGGCGCTTGGGAAAGCCGCCCTGCGCGGCGCGTGCGGGGGCACGCGAAGCGTTGCCGACGCGGGCGCGGGGACGCCCGTGCTGGCCGTCGAGGCTCGCGCGGGGACGCGCGCCTCGACATTCCGGCTTGCATGCGGGGACATGCGGGCCGGCTTTCCAATCCGCATGCGGGGACATGCGAATCGGCTCTGACGAAGCGTGCGGGGACACGCTTGCCGGGGTGGCAGACGTGCGGGGACACGCCTACCGGGATGGCAAATGCGCGGGGACGCATCTGCCGGGCAACAAGGGGTGCGGGGACACGCCTTGTTGGGCGCGGCCGGCTCGTATGAAACGCGCTCGGCTGCGTGGCCGTGCGCGCGGGGACGCGCAACGGCGGTGGCTTTCGTCCGCGGGGGAGAGGACCCGCGGACATCGGTAAAACAAGCCATGGGGCCTGGCCGTTCCCATGTCCGCGACGCGAGCCTGCGGCCCATGGGTGGAGGGTGGCCTTGGGACCCCTTGGGAGACGGACCGCACGGGACACGGCTCGGCTCCCAAGGGGCCGCTGCGTGGCGCAGCGGCCGTCAAACCCCCTACTTGAGGAAGCGGAAGGGGCTCATGCCGGCGTAGGTGGCGGCGTCGCCCAGCTCGTCCTCGATACGCAGGAGCTGGTTGTACTTGGCCACGCGGTCGGTGCGGCAGGGGGCGCCGGTCTTGATCTGGCCGGCGTTGGTGGCCACGACGATGTCGGCGATGGTGGTGTCCTCGGTCTCGCCGGAGCGGTGGGAGACCACCTGGGCGTAGCCGTAGCGCTCGGCGGTGGCCATGGCCTCGAAGGACTCGGTGAGCGAGCCGATCTGGTTCACCTTCATGAGCAGGGCGTTGGCGGCGCCGAGCTTGATGCCCTTCTCGAGGCGCGCCTTGTTGGTGACGAACAGGTCGTCGCCCACGAGCTGCACCTTGTTGCCGATGGCGCGGGTGAGGTTGGTCCATCCGTCCCAGTCCTCCTCGGCCAGGCCGTCCTCGATGGAGATGATGGGGAACTTGGCGATGAGCTCGGCCCAGTAGTCAACCATCTCGTCGCTGGAAAGCGTGCGGCCTTCGCCCTTGAGTTCGTAGAGGCCGGTCTCCTTGTTGAAGCACTCCGAGGTGGCGGGGTCCATGGCGTACATGAAGTCCTCGCCGGGCTTGTAGCCGGCCTTCTCCACGGCGCGCTCGATCCACTCGAAGGGCTCGGCGTTGGTCTTGAGGTTGGGGGCGAAGCCGCCCTCGTCGCCTACGCCGGTGGCATGGCCGGACTCGGAGAGCACGCCCTTGAGGGTGTGGTAGACCTCGGTGCACCAGCGCAGGGCCTCGGAGAAGGTGGGGGCGCCCACGGGCATGATCATGAACTCCTGGAAGTCCACGTTGTTGTCGGCGTGCACGCCGCCGTTGAGGATGTTCATCATCGGGGTGGGCAGGGTGTGGGCGTTGGGGCCGCCGAGGTACTTGTAGAGCGGCAGGCCTACGGACTCGGCCGCGGCACGGGCGGCGGCCATGGAGACACCGAGGATGGCGTTGGCACCGAGCTTGCCCTTGTTGGGCGTGCCGTCGGCCGCGATGAGGGCGGCGTCGATGGCGCGCTGGTCGGTGGCGTCCATGCCGAGCACGGCGTCGGCGCATTCGTCGTTGACGTGCTCCACGGCCTGTAGGGTGCCCTTGCCGCCGTAGACGGCCTTGTCGCCGTCGCGCAGCTCAACGGCCTCGAACTCGCCGGTGGAGGCACCGGAAGGGACGATGGCGCGGCCAAAGGCGCCGTCGTCGAGCGTGACCTCGACCTCGACGGTGGGGTTGCCGCGCGAGTCGAGCACCTGGCGGCCGTAGACATCGATGATTTCGCTCATGTGCAGCTCCTTCTCGCCCGCGAGGGGCGTGTCGTGGTTGTCCACCGTTGCCGGATTCCGGGCGCGCCGGGCACCGAGCTTGGATTGCCTTGCCACTCCTTGCGAGCGGTGCGGCTGCCCTGCGCGGCCTTTGGGCTTGGCGATGGAAGCCTCGCTTGCTTGGGCCGTTCCTTTGCACGCTCGGCTTGCATCGCATGCAGCTTGCCGCCGCCCGCCCTTGGAAGCCGGTAGCGGTGGACCTATCCTTGCGGCCCTCTGCCCCCAGACGGTCGCGTGGACTTGCTGGACAGATATATACCACTAGTTAACCGGTATTTACTTTAGAATCCGAAAAAAGTTAGCCATGGATTACAGAAATGATATATATCGAGGTAGATGCCGTGTCGATGACGATGCGTTTGTGACCATACCTCCTCATATCTGGCAATCAGATTAGCGAGATGTCTCGTGCCATCCCTTGCTTTCGGGATGGTTGGGGCCGGTTCGTACCGCTGTGGCAACGTGGGCCGGGGACTTGTGCGTCCGTACGCGGCCGTGCCACGAGCGTTCGAGCCACGCCAGCCGTTTGCGCCATGCCAACCATGCCGTGTTACCGTCCTGACACAATTGCGGGCGCGCGGGCATCGGGGGGCCGCGCTGGCTTAAACTACTTGCGTTTATGCATCTGACCCACAGGAGGCCTTATGGCACTCAGCGAAAACGACGTGCGCGGCATCGCCGACTACGCCAAGATCGCCCTCACCGACGAGGAACTCACCGAGATGCGCGACTACCTCAATGACGCCGTCGCCATGCTCGAGCCCATCCTGCAGTACGACCTGCCCGACGTCGAGCCCACCTTCCACCCCATCGGCTCGCTCTCCAACGTGATGGGCGACGACGCGCTCGAGCCTTCGCGCGACCTTCCGCTAAACGTGGCCCTCGGCAACGCCGCCAGCTCGCGCGAGCGCTACTTCCGCGTGCCGAGCATCCTGGGAGAGGGGGAGAGCGAATAATGACGCTTTCGACCGACATCATGAGTGCCGCCCAGATTGCCGCGGGCGTTGCCGCCGGAGACTTCTCCGCCACCGAGGTGGCCCAGGCCTCGCTCGAGGCCATCGAGCAGCGCGAGGGCAGCGTGCAGGCCTTTTTGCAGGTGACGCCCGAGCTTGCGCTCGAGGCCGCGGCCAAGATCGACGCCGCCCGCGCCGCCGGCGAGACCCTGCCGCCGCTTGCCGGCGTGCCGCTCGCCATCAAGGACAACATGAACCTCGTGGGCACGCGCACCACCTGCGCCTCCCGCA
>CAVJWS010000068.1:0-11755 GCA_963653485.1 Prevotella sp. CAG:279 | reverse complement strand
CGCACGAAGGTCTCGTGCTCGGAGCCCCAGCGCTGGGAGCGGTAGTTGGGCCACTCTATGCCAGCGATGACGTCGTGGCAGATTTGGGAAAGGATGGGCATGGCCGGCTTGGACTCGACGTTGCGCTCGGCGAACACGTACTCGTTGCCGTCCTCGGCGACCTTGCGGGCGAGCTCGGAGGCGTCCACGCCCATCTTGCGGGCAAAGCCCTCGGCGGCCTTGGTGGGGTTGCCGTCGGCGTCAAAGGCGATCTGGGCCTTGGGGCCGCGGAGCTGCTCGTGGATGGCCTCGGTGGCAACCGCGACGCCCTCCACAATGGCGGCGAGGCGACGCGGCGAGCTCACGACGCGAACCTGGCCGTGCGCGAGGCCGGCCTCGTCAAGCGCCTTGGCCATGAGCTTGGGAAGCTGCTTGGCGGCGTTGGAAAGCGGCGCGGAGGGCATCTCCTCGCAGCCGATCTCGAACAGGAAGTTCTTGGAGTCTGCCATCTAGGCCACCTCCCCCTTCGTGGAATACGTGTCCTTCTTGCCAGCCACCTCGGCGAGGTAGGACTCGCAGCAGGCCTTGGCGACGCTGCGCACGCGCAGGATGTAGTTGGCGCGCTCGGTGGCCGAGATGGCGCCGCGGGCGTCGAGGATGTTGAAGGCGTGGCTGCACTTCATCACGCAGTCGTATGCCGGCAGCGGCAGCTTGTGCTCGAGGCAGGAGTGGCACTCGGCTTCGTACTCGTCAAACTTGCGTCGCATCATGTCGACGTCGGCCACCTCAAAGTTGTAGGTGGAGAACTCGAACTCGTTCTCGTGGAAGACGTCGCCGTAGGTCATGGGCGTGCCGTCGGGCAGGTAGCTCCACACGAGGTCATAGACAGAGTCCACACCCTGGGCGTACATCGCGATGCGCTCCAGGCCGTAGGTGATCTCAACCGGGACCGGGTCAACCTCGATGCCGCCAACCTGCTGGAAGTAGGTGTACTGGGTGACCTCCATGCCGTCCATCCAGACCTCCCAGCCAAGGCCCCAGGCGCCCAGCGTGGGGCTCTCCCAGTCGTCCTCGACGAAGCGCACGTCGTGCTCGGCAGGGTCGAGGCCGATGGCCTTGAGCGAGCCGAGGTAGAGCTCCTGCGAGTCGGTGGGGCAGGGCTTGAGGATGACCTGGAACTGGTAGTAGTGCTGCATGCGGTTGGGGTTCTCGCCGTAGCGGCCGTCGGCCGGGCGGCGGCAGGGCTGCGGGTAGCAGGTGCGCCAGGCGTTGGGACCGAGGCTGCGCAGCGTGGTGGCCGTGTGGAACGTGCCGGCGCCCACCTCGGAGTCGTAGGGCTGCATCACGGTGCAGCCGTGGCCCGCCCAGTAGTGCTCGAGGGCGAGGATCATGTCTTGGAATGTGAGGGCGTTGTCTTTCATGGACGCTTCTACCTTCCTAGCTATTCATGGGGCGTACGCCCCGCGTGCATGCAAAGTGTGGCTACAGGGAGCCGATGTGCTCGGGCGGCCAGAACACGAAGACCGCCTTGGAGGTGACGCTCGAGACGGGAATGGCGCCAAAGTAGCGCGAGTCCTGGGAGTTGGTGCGGTTGTCGCCCATCACCCAGATGCAGCCCTCCGGCACCGTATAGGGATAGCTGAGGTTCTCGGCGAGCAGGCTTGAGTGGCCGTCGAGCGGGTAGCTCGGCTTGCCTTCCGTATAGGGCTCGGAGAGCTCGACGCCGTCAACGTAGACCTTGCCGTCAACGAGGTTCACGGTCTGGCCCGCCGTAGCAATGACGCGCTTGATGAGCGTGAGCGAGGAGTCCTCGGGGTCGGTGAAGGTGACGATATCACCCACCTGCGGCTCGCTCGTCCTATAGGTGACCTTCTCACCGATGAGTCGGTCTCCTATCTCGAGCGTGTCGGTCATGGACGAGGACGGGATGATGAAGGGCTCGGCCACAAAGAGGCGAATGCCCAGGGCACACACAAGCGCGATGAGAACAAAGCCCACCATCTCGAGGAAGTTCTTCATCTACAGTCCCCTCCCGCTCTCGTCTGCGTCGTCCACATCATACGAGGCCGCCCCGTCATCGGAAAAGACGACGCTGCTGGCATAGGCGAGCTCCTCCTTGGTGAGGTTGGCGTGGGCCAGCATGTCGGGGCGCAGGCGAGCCGTGCGCTCGATGGCGTTTTTTCGCCGCCAGGCGTCCACCTTGGCGTGGTCTCCGGAAAGCAAGACCTCGGGCACGGCCATGCCCTCGTAGACGGCGGGCCTCGTGTACTGCTCGTACTCCAGCAGGCCCTCGCAGGAGAAGGACTCGTCCACCGGGCTCATCTCGTCGCCAAGGGCGCCGGGAAGCAGGCGCACCACGGCGTCGGTGACCACCATGGCGGGCAGCTCGCCGCCGGTGAGCACGTAGTCGCCCAGGCTCAGGCATTCGTCTGCCAGGCTGTAGGCGCGCTCGTCCATGCCCTCGTAGCGCCCGCAGACGAACAGCAGGCGCTCGTAGCCGCCGAGGCGCTCGGCCTCGCGCTGGGTGAAGGGCGTGCCCGTAGGCGTGAAGAAGACCACGTGTGCCTCGCGCGGGTCCTTGGCCTTGATGTCGGCCACGGCCTCGAAGATGGGCGCGGGCTTCATGAGCATGCCCTGTCCCCCGCCAAAGGGCGCGTCGTCCACCGTGCGGTGGCGGTCGTGCGTCCAGTCGCGCAGGTCGTAGGCACAAAACTCGAGGATGCCCTTGTCCTGGGCACGCCCCATGATGGAGGCGCCGAGGTAGGCGTCAAACACGCCGGGGAAGACGCTCAGGGTCTCTACGAGCATGGGCCCTCCCCCGTGTCCCACGGCGCCAGTCCCACCGGCAGGTTCGTGACGGCGGGGCCGTCCTCGGTCTCGAGGCCGAGGACGATGTCCTCCACCACAGGGACGAGGGTCTCTCCGCGCTCGCCGCGCACGACCCAGACGTCGTTGGCAGGTCCCATCATGACCTCCTCGATGGCGCCGAGCGCGCCAAGGCGCTCGTCTACCACCTCAAGGCCCACGAGGAGCTCGAGGTCGTGCATGGCGAGGTCTTCGGGGAGGTCGCTCTCCTTAGCGAGCAGGTACTTTCCGGCTAGTTCGCGTGCGGCTCCCAGGTCATCCACGCCGGAAAGCGAGACAAGCTGACCTGCGGGCGAAGACTCCACGTCAACCACCTCGTGCCACCTGCTCCCCTTGAGGGCGGGCGGCACGACGGCGACGCGGAGGCCTTCGTCCAAAACGGGGGGAAGGCCGCCTGCGGGAACCGCAACGACCTCCCCCTTTGTCCCGTGGGCCTTGACCACACGGGCTATGAGCCTATATCCGGCTGCCACGATCTTAGCCAAGCACCTCGACGTCAACAGACGTGCCGACGCGCTGCCCAAGGGCGCGCGCAATGGTGCGAATCGCCTTGATCTGGCGACCGTGCCTGCCAATCACCTTGCCGGCGTCATCGGCGGCGCACTCAATCTCGATGAGCGTGCCGTCCTCGCTGTCGGTAACGTCCAAGGAGACGCTGTCCTCGTCATCGACGAGGCCGCAGACGATGAGCTCGACAAGGTCGGCGATGCGGTCGCTCGGCAGCTCCTCGGACGTCTCCTCGACGTCAGAAGAGGGCAGAGTCTCGGCGTCCATGCGCTACTCGGCGCTCTCGGCCTCAGCAGCGGCAGCGGCCTCAGCGGCGGCCTCGGCGGCAGCGGCGTCCTTGGCAAGCTGCTTCTTGGACTTCTTGACCTTCTTCTCGGGCGCGGGGGCGTCGCCGGCGCGCACGATGTCGATGAGGTGGGAGACGGCGCTGGAGGGCTGGGCGCCCTTGGCGAGCCACTCGTCGACCTTCTCGAGGTCGAGGGAGATGGTCTTCGGGGCGGTCAGCGGGTTGTAGCGGCCGACCTCCTCGATGTGACGGCCGTCACGCGGCATGCGGCTGTCGGCAACGACGACGCGGTAGTACGGGCGCTTCTTGGAGCCGAAGCGGGCCAGGCGAATCTTGACTGCCAAAGGTAACTCCTCCATTCGTGCGACGCGAGCATGAGGTGGCGTGGCGTCGCAAACCAAAACAAGCAGTTGCCAATATTACGACAACCAAACCAAAGTTTGAAGAGCAAACGTGCGAATCTCGCAGGTTCGCGGCTTGTTCACAAAGCGTGGGCGCCCCATTCGCGACCCATCCGTGAAGGTTGGGTGTGCAAATCGCAGGTTTTCAGGAACCTTCAGGCACGGTTCAGACCCACCCCTAGAATCTGAGCCAATAGCAGCGCGAAGGGAGTAGCTATGAACATCTTGGTAGTTGAGGACGAGCGCAACCTGGCCGACGCCATCTGCCACATGCTCGAGGCCGACGGCTACAACACCGAGGCCGCCTACGACGGAAAGGTCGGGCTTGCCTATGCGAGCAGCGGCATGTACGACGCCGCGGTACTCGACGTGATGCTGCCCGGCATGGACGGGTTCCAGGTCGTCCGAGAGCTCCGCCATGCCGGCAGCGAGCTTCCCGTCATGATGCTCACGGCCAGGACCTCCACCTCTGACAAGGTCGTCGGCCTAGACTGCGGCGCGGACGACTATATGACCAAGCCCTTCGAGCAGGCCGAGCTGCTCGCACGCATCCGCGCGCTTACCAGGCGCAAGGGCGAGGTCATGATCGACGAGCTTAATTTCGGAGACCTCAAGCTCGACCTCAACACGCACGACCTCTCAACCGAGAGCGCGCACGTGCACCTCTCCCAGAAGGAGTTCGAGGTCATGCGCATGCTCATGAGCACCCCAGGCCGCATCGTCTCCAAGCAGGACCTGCTCACGCGCGTCTGGGGCACGGACGGCGAGGCTTCCGAGAACTCCGCCGAAGCCTACGTCAGCTTCCTGCGCAAGAAGGTCTCCCACATAAAGAGCAAGGTCCAGATCACCACGTTGCGCATGTTGGGCTATCGTCTGGAGCAGATGGACTAGGCGCGAGCGACCTTGCGCCCGTAAGGCAGGTGCACCGTGCTTAAGAAACTTCGCATACGGCTCGTCGCAATCATCACCGCCATGGTGGGCATCGTCTTGCTCGCCATGGCGGGCTTTGGTTACGTAAGCGCCCAATCTTCGCTTGACGCCCTGGTGGAGAGGTCCATCGAGCGCGCCCTTACCGAGAGGAACTCCTTCCCCGCCGGCAGCGAGGGCTCAGAGACGCTCGGCACCGAGCACATGCCCGTGGTGTGGGTTGAGATTACGAGCGACGGCACCACCATAGGCTCCAACCAAAGCCAGTTCAGCATTGACGCCGACACCCTTTCCGAAGTGCTGGAGATGGCCTGCGCATCAGACGTCACCAACGGGCGGTATGAGTCGAAGCACGTCACCTGGAAGAAGCAGCAGACGCCCTTTGGCTTTCGCATAGCCCTCGTCGACACCTCAAGCGTCGATACGGAGAAGGGCCGCCAGCTCGCCACGAGCCTGGGGCTTGGCGTTGCCGGCGTTGGCGTGGCCTTTGCCATCGCAATGCTGCTCTCCAAATGGGCCCTGAGGCCCGTGCAGAAGGCCTGGGATCAGCAGCACCAGTTTGTGGCCGACGCCTCGCACGAGCTCAAGACCCCCTTGGCCGTCATTCTCGCCAACTCGCAGATCCTGCAGCAGAGCGAAGACGAGATGCCGGAAGAATGCAGGCGCTGGGTTGAGGGCACGGCGGAAGAGGCCGAGCGCATGCGCGGCCTGGTAGAGAGCCTGCTCGAGCTCGCGCGTACCGAGGAGGGCGCCGGAAGCGCCCGTAGAAACGTCGACGTCGACCTCTCCGCGGCCGTCGAGGGCGAGGCCCTGCAGTTTGACGCGGTGGCCTTTGAGCTTGGGTGCACCATCAAATCCGACGTTGAGCCCAACATCCATGTCATGGGAGACCCCGACCAGCTCGCCCGCCTCACCAAGACCCTGGTGGACAACGCCTGCAAGTACGCCAAGAAGGGCACGGACGTGCACGTGGACCTCAAGCGCCACAACGGAAGCGCCACGCTTAGCGTCAACAACCAAGGGGAGCCCATACCGCCCGAAGACCTCCCCCATGTATTCGACCGCTTTTATCGCTCGGACAAGGCCCGCGCAAGGGAGACCGGCGGATTTGGCCTGGGGCTTGCCATAGCACGAGGCATCGCGGAGAGCCACGGGGGCAAGATTTCGGTCGCGAGCGACGCGCAGGATGGCACGACCTTCACCGTGCGCATCCCCACCGCATCGGCTTCAAAATGACGGAGTCAAAGAACGCCACCCTGCAACTGCCCTGGGAAGGCCCGGCAATTGGCCTGCTCGACCTCGACGCCTTCTTTGCGAGCGTGGAGCAGCTCGACCACCCCGAGTGGCGCGGCAAGCCCCTCATCGTGGGCGGAGACGCCGAGCGCCGCGGCGTGGTCTCCACGGCCTCCTACGAGGCACGCAAGTTCGGCGTGCATTCGGCGATGCCGGCCGCCCGCGCCCGGCAGCTCTGCCCCGAGGCCATCTGGACCCACGGGCACTTCGACCGCTACCGCCAGCTCAGCGCCCAGGTCATGGAGATCCTCGTGGACGAGACGCCGCTTGTGGAGCAGGTCTCCATCGACGAGGCGTTCTTTGACGTGACGCCGGGCCGCTACTCCAAGGAGAGCCCCGTCGACATCTGCCGACGCATCCAGGCCAGGGTGGCCGAGCTCGGCATCACTTGTTCCATAGGCCTCGGCGTGTGCAAGAGCGTGGCCAAAATCGCCTCCGAGACAGAGAAGCCACGCGGCCTCACCGTTGTGCTGCCGGGAGCCGAGGCGAGCTTCTTGGCACCGTTGCCCATTCGCGCCATGAGCGGCATAGGACAGGCAACCGAATCCAAGCTCCAGCGCCTTGGCATCCGCACCCTGGGACAGCTCGCGGCAGCGGACGCAAGCCTGCTCACTCGCGAACTCGGGGTGGCGGGCGCCACCTTGCAGGTCAGGGCCAGCGCCGCCGAGCGCAACCCCGTGGCCGCCTGGGCGCAGAAGGAAGATCCCAAGTCGGTCTCCAACGAGCGCACCTTTGCCGAGGACCTCACCGACAAGGAAGAGACCCTAAGCGCGCTCGACGCGGTCTGCGCCATGGTGGCGCGCCGCCTGCGCAGGAAGGGCCTTGCGGGCACCACGGTCACGGTGCGTTACAAGCAAGACGCCTGCACAGCTCGCTCTGCCCAGGCAAAGCTCCCCGAACCCACGGACGACGAGGGCTCGCTCTCCCCTCTTGCCCGCAGGCTCTTCTGCGGCATATGGAGCGAAGGCACCCCGGTGCGTCTCATCGGCGTGGGCGTCTCCTCCTTTGAGGAGAAGACGGAGTACCAGCCAAGTCTCTTCGAGGACGAGGGCGAGACCAAGAGGCGCGAAACCGCCCGCAAGCTCCATGAGGCCACCGATGCCCTCAAGGAGCGCTTTGGGGACGGCGCTGTCTCCTTCGGCCGAGACATCAAGCTCAAGAACGCAACTACCAACACCCAGGGCCAGAACAAGGAAGACGACTAACGCACGGCGGCCTTACGCCGTCCGCGGCGCAGTTGAAGAACTGCGCTGGAAAAACCGCAACTAGGCGGACGACCCGGTCCGCCAACCCAACCAAGGCACCAGTCATCCGTCCTGGTCAAAATTGCGAACTCTAGACAGCGCCTGCCGAGCCGCTAATCCTCTTCGAGGCCGAGCTCGATGGGCTCGGCGTCGCCCCAGAGGTGCTCGATGCGGTAGTAGCCGCGTGCCTCTGGCGAGAAGACGTGAACGACCACGTTGCCAAAGTCCATGAGAATCCAGCGGCCGTCGGCTCGCCCCTCGATGGAGATGGGAGAGATGCCATAGGCAGCTCGAACCTGCTCCTCGACCTCATCCACCACCGAGTCGCTCAGGCGCGAGTTGGAGCCGGTGCAGATGACGATGGCGTCGCTCACGTCGGAGAGGCCGATGAGGTTGAGGGCCACGATGTCGTCGGCCTTCTTGGCGTCGGCGGCCAAGGCGGCGGTGCGGGCGATGTCGATGGATTCAGGCATGGGTCTCCTAGCTCTTTTGATTCTTACGAGAAAGTACGAGCTCGTTGTAGATGGCGAGCGTGCCAGGGTACAGGTAGCGCCTCGTATCAACCACGTACGAGATGCCGTCTGAGAAGGACTCCCAAAAGAGGTCTTCCAGCGAGGCTTTGCCCACATGCGAGCGCTGGGACTCGATGGCGGACACGCTCTTGCGGAAGGGCTCGATGCCGTCCGCCACGAACACGAGCATGTCGAGCTCGCTCATATGCGCGTTGCCGAGGGTGTGGCGATCGACCGCCTGCCAAACGCAGGGCTCCACCTCGGGATAGAGCGCCGGCAGCTCGCGCGCGGCGATCATGCCGTGCAAAAGCGGCTCCACGAGCGAGAGGTCGACGCCAAGCTCGATGCCAAGCTCGGCGGCACAGGCGAACGTCTCCTCGCTGGAGAGTAGCTTGGACCAGTCGTGGAAGATGCCGGCCACGCGGGCCAGGTAGGGGTCATGGCCGTATGCCAAGGCCATCTGCTGAGCGGTGTAGCCCACGGACAGGGAGTGCCTCAGGCGCTTGGGCTTGCTGGCGAGGTGCTCGGCCAGGTCATGCTCGTAGCGCGCGATGGCGAGGTCCTGCTCGGCGGTGTAGCTAGGAGGCTCGCTCGGCAGCCAGGACGGGACGCCGCCCTTCCAGAAGGTGATGGCAGGTTGCTTCTTTCCCATCTTTTACGCTCCCCCAACGCTCATGCCGCCCATGAGGCCCAGGGCGTCTGGCGCCACGTAGGAGGGCTGGGAGGCATCATACAGGCCGCGCTTCTCAACGTAGCCCACCACGGCGTCGCTCGTGAGATAGCGGATGGACTGGCCGCAGGCCACGCGCCGACGAAGGTCGCTCGAGGAGATGGCCAGGGCCGGGACCTCGAGATAGTGCACCTGGAACTCGAGCGCGGACTCGGTGAGGCTCGCGCGGGCGCGCTCCAGGTCGTAGCCCGGACGCGTGGCGCCCACGAGATGTGCGAGCGAGGCGATGCGCTCGGCGTCCCTCCAGCGAAGGATCTCGCTGATGGCGTCTGCGCCAGTGATGAAGTAGAGCTCCACGTTGGCTGGGTAGTGGTCGCGCAAAAGCTGCAGCGTATCCACGGTGTAGGTGATGCCGGGACGGTCCACCTCGATCCTGCTCACGAGGAAGCGCGGGTTATCGGCCGTGGCAAGCAAGGTCATGGCGAGGCGGTCCTCCGGCATGGAGACCCGCCGCTCCTGCTTGAAGGCGGGGCTTCCGGCCGGGACGAACACCACGACGTCCAGGGAGAGGTCATGGGCCGCCTGCTCGGCCGCCACCAGGTGCCCGTTATGGACGGGGTCGAAGGTGCCGCCCATGACGCCCAGGCGATAGGTGCGAGAAGGGTCCTGGCCGAGCCTGGGAAGGTCGGCCACGAGGCGGCTCGTCTCCTCGGCGCCCAAATCGGTCACGACCTGGCTCATGAGCGGACCTGCCCGTTTCCGCGCAGCAGGCACTTCTTGGTGGTGAGGGCCGAGGCTCCCATGGGCCCCCGCACGTGCAGCTTCTGGGTGGAGATGCCGATCTCGGCGCCAAGGCCGAACATGCCGCCGTCGGTGAAGCGCGTGCTCGCGTTCACGTAGACCGCAGCCGCGTCGACGCGGGCAAGGAAGGCCTCGGAGGCAAAGAAGTCCTCGGTGACGATGCACTCGGAGTGCTGCGTGCCGTAGGCGTTGATATGGCAGATGGCCTCATCAAGGCCGCCCACCACGCGCACCGCGAGGTCGAGCGAGTCGTACTCGCGCGCCCAGTCCTCCTCGGTGGCCTCAACAAAGTCCTCGCCCGCCACGAGGCCGGCCGCCTCGCAGGCGGCGCGGCACGCCTCATCGCCGTGGACGAGGACGCCCCATGCCTTGCAGCTGCTCACGAGCGTGGGCAGGAAGGCTTCGGCGCAGGCGACGTCCACAAGCACGGTCTCGATGGCGTTGCAGACGCCCGGTCGCTGGGTCTTGGCGTTCTCGATGATGTGGATGGCCATGGCGAGGTCTGCCTTGGCGTGCACGTAGACGTGGCAGTTGCCCTCCCCCGTCTGGATGACCGGCACGCTGGCCTCGCGCACGCAGGTCTGGATGAGGCCGTGGCCTCCGCGCGGGATGAGAACGTCAACCAGGCCGTTGGCATGCATGAGCTCGACGGTGCGCGCACGGTCGGCGTCCAGGATGATGGTGGCGCAATCGGCCGGCAGGCCCGCGGCCTCGATGCCGGCACGGCAGGCCTCGGCGATGGCCTCGCAGGAGTCGTGCGCCGCGGTGCCGCCGCGAAGGACCACGGCGTTTCCGGAACGAAGGGTGAGGCTGATGGCGTCTGCCGTGACGTTGGGCCTGGCCTCGTAGACCATGGCCACCACGCCAAGCGGCACGCGAACCTCAGAAAGTCGAATGCCGGAGGCCAGGGTGCGACCGCCCACGACCTCGCCGAGCGGGTCTGCCTGCGCGGCAACCTCGAGCATACCGGCGATGATGCCGTCGAGGCGCTCCTCGTTGAGCATGAGGCGATCGAGCAAGGGGGCCGGCATGCCGTTCTCGCGGCCGCGCTCCATGTCACGGGCATTGGCCCCAAGGATGGCTTCCTGGTGCTCCTTGATGCTTCTGGCCGCGAGCTCGATGGCGCGCGTCCTTTGCTGGGCGCTCGCCTGCGCGAGCACGGCGGCCGCCGCCTTGGCGGCCTTGGCCTTCTCAAGTGCCTCTGACATAGGGACCCCTTTCGAGGAAGATGCGGGCATGGCCCTGCGCTAGAAGACGAGCAGCTCGTCTCTGTGGATGGCGGGGCAGTCGGCGCGGTCGGGCCAGAAGCGGGCGATGACGTCAAGCTTGAGGCCGCGGACGCGCCGCAGGTCATCAGCAGAATAGCGCGTGATGCCGCGGGCGATAAGGTTGCCGTCCGCATCCGTAACACTAATGGTCTCACCGGCGGAAAAGTCGCCCTCCACCTCGGTGATGCCCACGGGCAGAAGCGAGGCCCCCTCGCGCTCGAGCGCCCGCGCGGCACCCGCGTCGATGGTGACCGAGCCCTTGGAAAGCCCGGCAAGGCCGATCCAGAGCTTCCTCGCCTGCTCATGTCCCGCGCCCGCAGGTGCAACGAAGCTCGTATGGGCGCCCTTGCCCTCAACGGCGTCGAGAAGGGCGCGCGGGGTTCTTCCCTTGCAGATGACCATGGGGATGCCCGCCGCAATCATGGCACGCCCGGCGCGGACCTTGGTGGCCATGCCGCCCGTGCCAAAGCTGCTGGAGACGCCTCCGGCCATGCCGACGATGCTCGCATCAACCTTCTCCACGCGCTCCACCAGCCGTGCGCTGGGGTCCTTCTCGGGATTGGCCGTGTAGAGGCCATCGATGTCGGAGAGGATGACGTAGAGGTCGGCGTCGATGAGCGTGGCCACGATGGCGCCCAGCATGTCGTTGTCGCCGAAGGAGAACTCACGCACGCTCACCGTGTCGTTCTCGTTCACGATGGGCACCACGCCCAGCTCGAGCAGGCGCTCGAAGGTGTTGCGGGCGTTGAGGTAGCCCGTGCGGTCGACCACGTCGCCGCGCGTGAGCAACACCTGGCCGCAGCGCACGCCCTCGGCGGCCAGCACCTCGGCGTAGCGCTCGATGAGGGTGGACTGGCCGGCCGCGGCGCAGGCCTGCAGCGTGGGGATGTCGCTCGGGCGCTCGGTGAAGCCCAAAAGCGAGCGCCCCACGGCGGCTGCACCGCTCGAGACGAGCACGACCTTGTTGCCGGCGCGCTTGAGCTCGCAGATCTGGGCGCACAG
>CAVJWS010000067.1:0-11821 GCA_963653485.1 Prevotella sp. CAG:279 | reverse complement strand
CGAAGGAGCGGCGCCAGATCTTGACCTGCTCGTCACCGTGCTCGGCGGCGGCGTCTGCCTTGTTGAGGCCCTGAAGGGCGCCGTAGTGGCGCTCGTTGAGCTTCCAGCTCTTGACGACGGGCAGCCACTCGCGGTCCATCTCCTTGAGCACGAAGTTCAGCGTGTGGATGGCGCGCTTGAGGCGAGAGGTGTAGCAGATGTCGAAGTCGAAGCCGGCCTCCTTGAGGGCGCGGCCGCCGGCGGCAGCCTCCTTCTCGCCCGTCTCGGACAGCTCGACGTCGGTCCAGCCGGTGAACAGGTTGAGCTTGTTCCACTCGGACTCACCGTGGCGGATGATGACGAGCTTCATGGTGTCGCTCATGTGGCCTCCTTGTTAGCCTTGGGCGCTCCTTGCGCCCGACAACCCTGATACCTATAGTTTGCTTTGGTCAACTTTTGGGGTGCCCCCACCCCGTCAACCATTCGTCATGCTAGCAGAAAGGAGCACGTCATGAACCTTGTGGACATCGTTGTCGTGCTCATTGTGCTTGTTCTTTTTGGGCTTTGCGTTCGTTCGCTCATAAGTTCCACCAAGAAGGGGGAGTGCGCCGACTGCGCCTCCGGCGCCTCGTGCAACGCCTCCCGCGGCGGCACGTGCAAGGAGAGCGCCAAGCTCATGGCCGACGCCTCGGCCGCCGTCAAGCGCTACCAGGCCGAGAAGGGCGCGGGCAAGTAATCCGTGCCTCTGCGGTTTATCCTGCGCGCGGCTTCGCGCGCCCGCTTCGCATGGCCCCGCTTTTCGATCTTTCCAATTCCCGTGGACGGGGATGCTTTACGGGTTTTCGCTCACATAAGTAGTTGCGGCTTGCTGGCTGGGCCGCAACACGCCTGCGCAACGGGTTCACCCGCTTGCGTGGAAATGGCATACGTTCGCGAGCGGCCGCGGCGGTAGAAACAGCACCGTAACAACTTTATGCAAGAGTGCTTCAAATAGGCTGGGCCAACGCTGCCTGGCACCCAGGTTCAAACCCGTCTGTTTGCGAGGTAGCTCGATGACCAACGAGCAGAACATCGACTTCGTCCTGCGTTCCGTCGAGGAGCGCGACATCCGTTTCGTGCGTCTGTGGTTCACCGACGTGCTCGGCAACCTCAAGTCCTTCGCCATCTCGCCCGAGGACCTCGAGGAGGCCTTTGAGGAGGGCATCGGCTTTGACGGCTCGGCCGTCGACGGCTTTGCCACCCTCGAGGAGTCCGACATGCTCGCCTTCCCGGAGGCCAGCACCTTCCAGGTCCTGCCCTGGCGCCCCACCGAGAGCGGCGTGGCCCGCATCTTCTGCAACATCAAGACGCCGCAGCGCGAGCCCTTCGAGGGCGACCCGCGCGCCTGCCTGCTCAAGCAGTTCCGCGCCGCCGACAAGCAGGGCTACGTCCTCAACGTGAGCCCCGAGCTCGAGTTTTTCTACTTCAAGGAGGACACCACGGTGGCCTCCGGCTCGGCCGTGCCCGTGCCGCTGGACAACGCCGGCTACTTTGACCTCACGCCCGAGGACTCCGCCCGCGACATCCGCCGCGACCTCACGCTGGCCCTCGAGCAGATGTCGGTGCCGGTGGAGTACTCCTACCACGCCGACGCCCCCTCGCAAAACGGCGTCTCCCTGCGCTATGCCGAGGCCGTGACCTGCGCCGACAACATCATGACAGCCCGCCTCGTCATCAAGCAGACGGCCTTCTCGCACAATATGTTCGCCTCGTTCATGCCCAAGCCCATCTCGGGCATCTCCGGCTCGGCCATGTTCCTCTCGCAGTCGTTGTTCGACCATGACGGCAACAACCTGTTCTGGGCCAAGGGCGACGGCGCCATCCACCACCTCTCCGAGACGGCCCAGCACTACATCGCCGGCCTGCTCAAGTATGCGCCCGAGTACGCGCTGGTCACCAACCCCACGGTGAACTCCTACAAGCGCCTCGTGCCCAACGGCGAGGTTCCGTGCTACGCCACCTGGGGCTCCAAGAACCGCTCGGCCTTCGTGCGCATCCCCACCTACAAGCCGGGCAAGGAGCTCTCGCGCCGCATCGAGCTGCGCAGCCCCGACCCCACCTGCAACCCCTATCTCACCCTGGCCGTCACCCTGGCCGCGGGCATGAGGGGCATCGCCGAGGAGCTGCCGCTGCCGGCCGAGTCCAACGTGCCGTTCAGCGAGCTCGCCACTTCCGGCGCCACGCGCCTGCCGCGTGACCTGGGCGAGGCCATCGAGGCATTTGAGGGTTCTGAGCTCATGCGCGAGACCCTGGGCGACCACATCTACGATTACCTGCTTCGCGAGAAGCGCGCGGAGTGGGAGGACTACTCCCGCACTGTCACCGACTGGGAGCTGCGTCACTACTACGGCGGCTTCTAGGCGAGGAAACGCAACGAGCATGAGGGGCGCATCGGCAACGGTGCGTCCCTTTTTCGTGCGAGGCTCGGGCCTCCCGTGGTGCGGGAGCCCCCTTGTCTTCTTGAGAAACGTCCCCAGGAGCAGGGGCTTGGCGCGGTCGGGCGCTCGCGGTCCTCGGCACGTGGTAACCTATCCCTTAGTTACAAGGGGGCTTCGTGTTGGGTGCAAGTCGGCTTCCAGATGCGTGCGGCGAGGGTTCCGTGGCGTTACAGATGCGTTGCGCCAGCCGTGCCTGAGTGTTAACTGTGAGTTGGAAGGCGATATGCGCGCGCCGCACGTGTTATCCTCTCTAAAATGTAAACTAGCTGTTTAAGCTCAACGTAATCAGTCACGAGAGGCACCCCATGCATCACAAGAAGGTCCTTCTCATATCGCGTACCACGCGCCTGCACGACCGCATGCGCGAGCTCTCCCACGAGCTCGACATCTCCGTTCTGCTCGCCACGCCCGACACCTTTGACCAAGCCATCGCGAGCGGCAACGACTTTGGCCTCGTCACGCTCGACCTCGCCGGCGTCACCGACGACCTCATCGCCCGCGTCGCCTCCTACTCGGCCGAGAACGGCTGCATCCCGCAGCTCATCGTGGTGGACGAGGACAAGCTCGGCAGCCTTCGCATGCCGGTTCAGGGCCGCAACGACTTCATCCTGGCCGGCGCCGGCCAGGGCGAGTTTGAGGTCCGCATGACGCAGCTGCTCTGGCCTGGCGAGGAGAACGCCCCGAGCGACATCGTGGTCATCGACAACATGACCATCAACCTGGCCACCTACCAGATTTACATCGATGACAAGCCGGTTGACCTCACGCTCATGGAGTACTCGCTGCTGAGCTTCTTGGCCACGCACCCCTCCCGCGCCTACTCTCGAGAGACCCTGCTCCACCGCGTCTGGGGCTTTGAGTACTGCGGCGGCACCCGCACGGTGGACGTCCACATCCGTCGCGTGCGCTCCAAGGTGGGCCCGCAGGTGGCAAACCACATCGTCACCGTCCGCGGCGTGGGCTACCTCTTCAAGCTCTAGGCTGCCACGGCGGCCTGGCTCGCAACAGACAAACTAAGGGGCCGTACCAACAGGTGCGGCCCCTTTGCTGTCTCTATGGGCAGATGCGCCCGGCTTGTCCGGCGAGCGAGAGGGGAGGACGGTTCCGGGCCTCTGTCGCTTTGCTTCGTGAAATCGCTTGAAAGACGTTCGAACGACGCTCGTCCGTCTTTCTTGGTCACGAATGGCTTGGCCGCCGGATGCCAGGCCTGCGCCCCGTATTCCAGCCGGCTCGCGTCCTTCGCCGACTCCAAAGATGAGAGCTGGCCTTTTGTCTGAATTCGCTACATCACCACGAGGCCGGCGCGGCGGACCTGGGCGGCGCCCTCGACGTCCTTGCCGTCGCTGATGAGGGCCTCGAAGTCGTCAAAGCTCGCATAGCGGTAGCTGCCGAAGGAATGCAGCTTGCGTGACTCAGCGAGCAGGTAGTTCTTGCGGGCGCGCGCCACGACCGCCTCCTTCACGATGCCGTCCTCGGGGGTGTGGGTGGTTATCTCGGTCGAATCCGCGTCGAGGCCGTAGCAGCCCATGAAGGCGAGGTCGAACCGGTAGCTGTCGAGGCCCTTCACGCAGGGCACGCCCACAAAGCCGTCGAGCCCGGGGCGCAGGGTGCCGCCGGGGCACAGCGCGGTGATCTTGGGGTTCTTCGCAAGGGCGGTGAGCACGCCCACCATCGTGGAGACCACGGTGCAGGAACGCTCGCTTTTGGCCAGCTGCTGGGCCAGCATGAGGCTCGAGGTCGATATGTCGAGGAATACCGTCATCTCGTCCTCGACGAGGCGCAGGGCCTTCTTGGCGATGGCGCGCTTTTCGGGCACGAACAGGTCGATGCGGTCGATGACGTTGAGCTCGGGGACGGTCTCGACCCTCGTGGCGCCGCCGTAGACGCGCTTGCAGACGCCGCGCTCGGCAAGCTGCTTGAGGTCCTTTCGTATGCAGTCCTCGGTGACGCCAAAGCTCTTAGACAGCGCCGGCACGCTCACGCGGCCGGTCTCGTTGAGGAGGGCGACGATCCTCTCCTGGCGCTCTTCGAGATACATGCTCGGTCCCTTCGGTCCTGGAATCTCGGCTTCCGAAACGATATCCCAACACAAAGCACGCGAAAACAATAATTGCGAAACGACGATTCGTGCAGAATCGGAAAAGACTGCAGTGAAAACAATATAACATGAGCTACAAGCTTCATAAGATTAAAAAAATGATTGCTTTCCAAAAATGGTTGCCCCTGTCAACTACCGCTTACCGGCAGATAGTTGCCGCTGGCAACAAAATTGCCCCGAGGAAAGTAGTTGACACTAACAATCGCGTCGCAACGAATCACGGCGGCCTGCAAGGCAAAGCCGCCTCCTGCGAGAAGGGACACTGCGATGCGCTATCTGGTCCTCGTCAGCCACGGAACCTTCGCCCCCGGCCTGCACAGCGTGCTCAAGATGCTCCTCGGCGAGCGTGAGGACGTCCTGTCCACCAGCCTCGAGGACGGCATGGGTGCCGAAACCTACGTGGAGAACCTCAAGGCGGTCCTCGAGCCGGTCGGCGCCGACGACGAGGTCGTCCTTCTCGCCGACATCATGGGTGGCTCGCCGCTTACCAACGCCCTCAACGTCCTGAACGAGAAGGGCCTGCTCGCCTCCACCGTTGCCTTTGCCGGCATGAACCTGCCGATGGCCATCACCGCCGCCATGGGCCTGCAGACCTCCGAGCTCCCCGAGCTCAAGGCCAGCCTCGAGCGTGAGGGCAAGGACGGCGTCAAGGAGTATGTCATCGAGACCTCTTCCGACGACGAGGACGAGATCTAGTCCTTTGCCGTCGCGTTTGGCCGTGCGCCGAGGCGCTCGCGAGTCGCGGGCGTCACGCCTGGCCGCAACGTACGCCGCGTTCTGCGCCCACGCGTGAACCCCTCGTTCGGCCACTAGCTTCTCGTCGCCTCCGCGCGGCAACCAAGGCTCTGTACACCCCGAGAAAAGGGAGTGAGAAATGATTTCCTTCATCCGCATCGACGACCGCATGATCCACGGCCAGACCGTGACCCGTTGGTCGCTCGAGTACCCCTGCGACGGCCTCATCGCCGTCAATGACGCAGCGGCCTCCAACCCGGTCCTCAAGCAGGCCTACAAGTCGGCCTCCGGCAAGAAGACCTTCGTGTGGACCCTCGAGCACTTCCAGGAGGTCCAGGAGAAGGTCCTCAACTCCAAGGACAACTACTTCCTCATCACCAAGAACCCGCTCGACATGAAGAAGATCCTCGTCGACATGGGCTTCAAGCCGGGCATCAACCACGTCATCGTCGGCCCCTGCAACGACCGTCCCGGCACCACCAAGCTGGGCAACAACCAGTCCATCACGCAGGAAGAGGCCCAGGCCCTCGAGGACATCACCAACGCCGGCTACACGGTGGAGTTCGCCCTCGTCAAGGAGAAGTCCATCGGCGAGTGGCCCAAGTTCCGCGGCCAGTTCGGCTTCTAGGAGCTGTCCTATTGGTAAGCGGGCCTGCCATTGGAAGGGGCGGGCCTCAAACATAGAAGGAAAGGTAGGAAGGCAATGACAGTCAACGTGTTCCAAGCCGCGCTGCTCGGTCTGTTCGCATGCCTGGCATCGATGCCTGGCATGGGCGGCACCTCGTTCGGCAACTACACCCTGGGACGCCCGCTCGTCGCCGGCCTCGTCGTGGGCCTCATTATGGGCGACATGCGCTCGGGCATTCTCATCGGCGCTGCCATCCAGCTCGTCTACATCGCGCTCGTCACCCCCGGCGGAACCGTCTCCGCCGACGTTCGCGCCGTGTCCTACATCGGCATCCCGCTGGCCATCCTCGCGGTGAACGCGCAGGGCCTCGACCCGGCCTCCTCTGAGGCCTCCGCGCTGGCCGCCTCCCTCGGCGCCGCCGTGGGCACCCTCGGCACCGTCCTGTTCTACGGCACCGCCACCATCAACCTGGTGTGGCAGGGCATGGGCTGGAAGTGGCTCGAGAAGGGCGACCTGCACAAGCTCTACCTGGTCGACATGGTCCTTCCCTGGATCGGCCACATCCTGTGCTCCTTCATCCCCACCTTCATCATCACCCTCGGCGGCGCCGGCATGGTCGACCTCATGAAGACCTACATGCCCATGGACGGCATCGCCATGAAGACGCTGTTCACCGTCGGTTCGCTGCTGCCCACCGTTGGTATCGCCATCCTGCTCAAGCAGGTCGTCTCCAAGCCGACTGACTTCCTCACGTTCTTCTTCGGCTTCACGCTCTCCGCGGTCATGGGCTGCAACCTGATCGCCGCCGCCGGCATCGGCTGCTTCTTCGCCCTCATCAACTTCAAGATTGCTTCCATGAAGATCGATCTGGACAGGGTCCGCGTCTCTGGCGGGGCAATTGCCGCCGGCGCCGATGACGAAGAGGAGGAGGACATCTAATGGCAGAGAAGAAGCTTTCCAAGGCTGCCCTCAACAAGTCTTTCCGTAACTGGTACTACGGCAACCTCACCTGCTTCTCGCAGGAGCACATGCAGACCTTTGGCTATCTGTGCGCCATGCTCCCCCTCGTCGAGGAGCTCTATGACACGCCCGAGGAGCAGAAGGACGCGCTGATGACCTACAGCGCCTTCTTCAACACCGAGCCGCAGCTCGGCGCCCTCGTCGTCGGCATCACCGCCGGCCTCGAGGAGGCCAAGGCCAACGGCGAGTCCATCGACGCCGACGCCATCAACGGCATCCGCGCCGGCCTCATGGGCCCGGTCGCCGGCCTCGGTGACTCTCTCATCGTCGGCACCCTCATCCCCATCCTGCTCGGCATCGGCCTCGGCCTCTCCACCGACGGCAGCCCGCTCGGCGCCATCTTCTACATCGTCGTGTGGAACCTGCTCATGTGGTTCGGTATGCACTTCGCCTATGACCAGGGCTACAAGCTCGGCGGCGCCGCGGTCGAGAGCCTCGTCGGCCCCACGGCCCAGGCCCTGCGCGAGTCCATCGTGATGGTCGGCACCGTCGTCATCGGCGCCGTGGCCGCCACCTGGGTCTCCATCAGCTGCTCGGCCAATCTCACGCTGCCCGGCGGCACCACCTTCCAGAGCACGCTCGACGGCATCTTCCCGAACCTGCTCTCCATGGGCTTCGTGTTCCTGTGCTGGTGGCTCATGACCAAGAAGAAGCTCTCCCCGATCGTCACCATGCTCATCCTCGTCGTGATTGCCCTCGTGGGCGTCCTCGTCGGCTTCTTCGACCCGGGCCTGAGCTACTAATGACGCTTTGATTCGCTCCTGGCGGATCGCAAACCCCACGTGCGCGGGCCGCAGGATTATGGTCTCCTGCGGCCCGCGTGCTATATATCCGGCAAGATGGGGGAGAGACAGGGGCTGAGCTGCTCGGCACGCGCCGGGCTGCCCGCGCTCCGCAAGGTCTATGCTTGGCTGGCGCGGGCGGCGAGCCTTCCTTTGCCTGCCTGACATTGGCCGGTGTAAGCGGCGAGCCCCCCTCGCTTGGTGGCCTATGCTGGGCTCCCATGCTCGAATGAGTTCGATGCCGACCCCACCCTCCTGCAACTCCCTGCCCGAAAGGCGGCAAACCATGGCGCTCGACACCTCAAATTGGACGCGCGAGGACCTCATCAAGGAGGCCGGCATGCAGACCACGGCCATCCAGAAGATCAAGGTCTGGCTGCGCCTGGCCTACTCCGCCTGCGCCATCGGCTTCCTGTTGGGCTGGTGGGGCATCTACGGAAGCGGCCCGTTGCCAGCCGGCGTCTTTGGCGTGGTGCTGCTCGTGGCAGGCGTCATCCTTGCCGTGCCACTCAAGGTCGGCGTGACCAACGCCACCAAGAACGTCGAGCGCATCCTCGCCGCCGCGGAGAAGAAGGCCTAGGGACTCGGGCTTGGCATCGCGCGGTTCCGGGAGCGCGCGGGGCGACCATGCGCGGCCAATCACGTGTGGGGCCGACCATGCGAGGCCGGGCTCGCGGTTCCCACCCTGGTTGCGCCCGGTTGCCGGGGCTGCCCGTTGGGAAAAGCGCCTAGGGCGTTGTTTCTCTGGATACCCTGAGGCGGCTGGTTGCGCATTTCTCGATTTTGCTAGTATGTTCGCGCCGTTACACAAATCAATTTGCGGGGGTAAGGGGCTGGCGTAGGCCGCCTCGGCATCATGGACTACGAAGACGCTGCAAACAAGCTGATCAAGTACTCGAAGGCCCTGGCCAAGGGCTCCATGTCGAGTGCCTACGGCCTGTCTATGGGCGAAAGTCCGGTGCTTGCCTATATCTGCAGGAGCGACGAGCCGCTTTCTCCCTCCGAGCTCGCCAAGCGCCTGGGCTACTCTCGCTCGCGCATGTCACGCATTCTCGACTCGCTCGTTGCCAAGGGCTTCATCGTCCGCGAGCACGACGAGAACGACGGCCGCAGGTTCATCGTCCGCGCCACGCAGGAGGGCCGCGCCCACTCGAGCGAGTCGCGCGCCGAAGGCGTGGGCAACTTGGCCGACAGCCTCGCCGTCTTGGGCGAGGACGACACGCGTGACCTTATCCGCGTGCTCGAGAAGGCCTACAGCATCACCTATGACCGTGAGGGCATCGTCGAATACCCCAAGGACAAGTAGGCTCTGGTCTTTCATATCTTCCCAGCTAAAATGGCTTTCAGGCAACTGTAAGCGTTGTTCTGCGAGTGTGTCAGCCTTCGATTGGCGCGCTGCCCCATACCCATTAGGGGTACAACACAGTGCGAACGACGTAATTGGCACGAACGCCAGAAAGGCTAGGAACGAACATGGCAGATTCCAACCAGGGTCCCGTTTTCCCCGGGAGCGAGCCCGAACAAAATACGCAGCAGGTGCCCACCCAGCCCACGCAGCAGGTGCCTACGCAGCAGGTGCCCACACAGCCCACCAGCCAGGTGCCTTCGCAGCCTACGCAGCAGGTTCCGTCCCAGGGCACGTGGGGCTACGCTCGTCCCGAGCAGGATGACGCGCCCGCTCAGCAGCCGGCCGACTACGCGCAGGTCTTCCAAGGCTACGGCCAGGGCTATGCCCAGCCGCAGGGCCAGCCCGCCCAGAGCTACGCGCAGCCCACGCAGCAGAACCCGGCGCAGGATGCGGGCCAGGTTCCGCCGGTGCCGCCTGCGGCAGCTGCCCAGCAGCTTGTTCCCCAGGCGCCCAGGCCCAAGAAGTCTCACACGGGCACCAAGGCCCTTATCCTCGGCCTCGTTGGCGGCGTGGTGGGTTCCGCGGCCGTGGTGGCCGGCCTATACTTTGGGCGTGTGATCGGCAACACCACCACGGTGACCACCTCCTCGGGCTCCGGCCAGGCCGTCACCATCAACGCCTCGAGCGAGGACACCTCGCTTGCCAATGCGGTGGCAACCAAGTGCCTGCCCTCCGTGGTCTCCATCAACGTCACCACCAGCAGCAGCTCGGGCGTGGGCTCCGGCGTCATTCTCGACACCGACGGCAACATCCTCACCAACTACCACGTCATCGACGGCGCCCAGTCCATCACGGTCTCTGCCAACGGCGACTCCTACGAGGCCACCGTCGTGGGCTCCGACGAGTCCAGCGACCTGGCCGTCATCAAGATCGACCCCAACGGCGCCACCCTCACCCCCATGGAGGTGGGCGACTCCAGCGAACTGCAGGTTGGCGACTGGGTCATGAGCCTGGGCAGCCCCTTCGGCCTTGAGCAGAGCGTCTCCACGGGCATCGTGAGCTCGCTGTACCGCTCCACGATGATGACCTCCACCTCGGGCAACACCATCTACACCAACCTCATCCAGACCGACGCCACCATCAACCCCGGCAACTCCGGCGGCGCGCTGGTGGACGAGAACGGCAAGCTCGTGGGCATCAACTCCCTCATCGAGAGCTACTCGGGCTCCAGCTCGGGCGTGGGCTTTGCCATTCCCGCCAACTACGCCGTTGAGGTGGCCAACAAGATCATCGCCGGCGA
The DNA here is from genome assembly GCA_963653485.1 of Prevotella sp. CAG:279. Taxonomy (GTDB): domain Bacteria; phylum Actinomycetota; class Coriobacteriia; order Coriobacteriales; family Atopobiaceae; genus Parolsenella. The sequence continues at coordinate 1,454 of CAVJWS010000067.1, read as the reverse complement.
GACGGTCACCCACGCCTATCTCGGCGGCACCTTCCAGACCGTGACAGCCCAGAACGCCCGTGCCAACAACCTGAGCGTCAACCAGGGCGCCTACGTGGCCTCGGTCACGAGTGGCGGCCCGGCCGATACCGCCGGCATCCAGGAGGGCGACATCATCACCAAGGTTGATGACGAGGAAATCACCAGCTCGGACGGCGTGGTCTTGGCCGTGCGCTCCCACAACGTGGGCGACACCGTGACCATCACCCTCATGCGCGGCAGCAAGGAGATGCAGGTTGAGGTGGCCCTCGGCTCCGACGAGGACTCCCAGAACTCCAGCTCCAAGGACGAGAGCTCGCAGGGGTCGCTGCTCGAGCAGTACCTCAGGCAGTACGGCTACGGCAACAGCGACTCCGACAACAGCAATGGCTACGGTGGCCGCAGCAACGGCCTCGGCCTCGGCAACTAGGGGAGAACAAACCACGCGGGCGCTCCGGCCTCGGCAATTGGGGGACGGGAGCTGTACGGGCGCTTTGGCCTCGGCCTCTCGTAGCCCCGCAGGCTGGTGACCAAAGGGCGCTTGCCTTGCCACCGTGGGGGGCGCCCCAGCCCCGTTGCCGATAGGCTCAGCCTCGCATAGCTAACGCGACTCGCGGCCCGGTGCAAACGCGCCGGGCCGTTTTCGTGCGCGTGGGCTTGTGCCGTGCGGCTCGTGGCCGGCTCCGGGCGAAGGGCTTGCGAAGCCCGAACTTGATGATGAGGCCGGGGCCCGGGGCTTGTCTTGGCTGGCAGTAGGGACGCCTCCAGCCGGGTGCCTTGCGTGCCGCAGCTAGTCCTATATGTCGCATCGCTGCGGTCGGTTTTTGGTGGGGCTGCGGTACCATCTAGGGCGGAAAAATGCTGGGCCGCGGATGTGAGATGGTGCTGAGGATGAGCAAGGACATGCAGGTAGAGCAGCAAGAATCGCTGTTTGGCACGCTGTTTGACGGCGAGGGTGCCGCGGGCGTTGCCATCGAGGGTGCCGCGGACGCGTCGCAGGGGGCTTCCCCCATCGCTCCGGCGTCCGTCTCGCCCGCCGGCACGGCTGCGTCGCCTGCCGCGTCCTCGCCCCGCGCCCGCGCGGCGGAGCTCAACCGGATGCTCAACACCTACGCCTACAGCTACTACGCGCTCGACAAGCCGCAGGTCACCGATGCCGAGTTCGACCGCCTGCTCGTGGAGCTGCAGGGCATCGAGGCCGCGCACCCCGAGCTGGTCACGGCCGACTCCTACACCCAGCGCGTGGGCGGCTACGTCTCCGAGCAGTTCGAGCCGGTGCGCCACGCCCAGCGCATGTATTCCATGGACGACGCCATGAACCTCGAGGAGCTCGACGAGTGGCTCGCCCGCACCGACGAGGCCCTCGGCGCCTCCGTGGCAAACCCCGTGGCCTACACCTGCGAGCTCAAGATCGACGGCCTGGGCGTGGCCCTGAC
>CAVJWS010000066.1:0-12038 GCA_963653485.1 Prevotella sp. CAG:279 | reverse complement strand
GGTCGACCTCATGGACGGCTACAAGCGCCGTCCCAAGGAGTCGGCCGACTGGCTCGCGCGCGTCGCCACCACCCACGTCGTCGAATAGGTGCACGACCGGCGAGATGGGGAAGGTATTGCTCGCCGTGCAATAGGAAAATGGCCACTACAAAAGATTGGAGAACAATCATGGCCAACGAGAAGGGGCAGGCATTCCTCGACAAATTTGCCGCGGTGTCTGCAAAGGTAGGCAATCAGGTGCACCTCAGGTCGCTCCGTGATGCCTTCGCAACCATTACGCCCCTGTACATCCTGGCCGGCATCGCCGTCCTCGTGAACAACGTCATCTTCCCGTTGTTCCCGCTCGACGAGACGACGCTCGCCAACCTCCAGACCTGGGGCAGCCAGCTGACGTTGGGCACCCTCAACGTCTCGGCGCTGATCCTGGCGGGCCTCATCGGCTACTGCCTGGCCAACAACAAGCGCTTTGACAACCCGCTCTCCTGCGTGGTCGTGGGCATCTCCTCGCTCGTCATCATGATGCCCCAGACCATCACCGCGAGCCTCGCCACCACGAGCGAGCTGCTCACCGACGACGTCACCACGGCCGCGGTCACCGGCGCCCTCTCCACCACCAACACGGGCACCAACGGCCTGTTCGGCGCCATCATCATTGGCCTGCTCGCCGTCACGCTCTTCATCAAGATCTCTGGCGTGGAGCAGCTCAAGGTTAACCTCGGCGAGGGCGTTCCTCCCGCGGTCTCCAACTCCTTCAACGTCATGATCCCGATGCTGCTCACCCTCTCGGTCTTTGGCGTCGTTGCCTCGCTGCTCGCCGTCTGCGCCGGCACCGACCTGCTCACCATCATCTCCACCTTCATCGCCACCCCGCTCAAGAGCATCATGAACGCCGGCCCGTGGGCAGTCGTGCTCATCTACACCCTGGCCAACCTGCTCTTCTGCGTCGGCATCCACCAGTCCACCATCTCCGGCGCCACGGTCGAGCCCATCCTGACCATGGTCATCGTGGACAACATGGCCACCTTCGCCGCCGGCGGTACCATCCCGGCCGACCACTACATGAACATGCAGATCATCAACAGCTTCGCCCTCATGGGCGGCTCCGGCTGCACCCTCATGCTGCTGCTCGACACCTTCCTGTTCTCCAAGTCCAAGACCAGCAAGACCGTTGCCAAGATGGCCATCCTGCCGGGCATCTTCAACATCAACGAGCCGGTCATCTACGGTTATCCCATCGTCTACAACCTCCCGCTGATGATCCCGTTCGTGCTCGTCCCCGACCTGTTTATCATCTGCACCTACGGCCTCACCTGCGCCGGCTTCCTCGCGCCCTGCATCGCCCAGGTGCCCTGGACCACGCCTCCGGTGCTCTCCGCCCTGCTGGCCACCGGCTTCGACTGGCGCGCCGCCGTGTGGCAGGTCGCCGAGATTGTGATTGGCATGGCCATCTACCTGCCCTTCATGCGCATCTCCGAGCGTGCCACCGCCCAGCAGGCCGAGCAGCTCGAGGCCTAAGGAACGTCTTCCCAACCCGGGGCCGGGACGCGTGCCCGGCCCCGCCCACAGCCCCTTGGGGCCCAATTCGAGGAGTGAAGATATGAAGAAGATCATGCTTTGCTGCAACGCCGGCATGTCCACGAGCCTGCTCGTGCAGAAGATGCAGAACGACGCCAAGGCCCGCGGCCTCGACGTCGAGATCCAGGCCCGCCCGCTCAACGAGGCGATGGACCACCTCGACGCCGACGTCATCCTGCTTGGCCCCCAGATCGGCTACGTGAAGGGCGACTTCCAGAAGGCCACCGACAAGCCGGTGGAGGTCATCCCGATGATGGACTACGGCCGCATGAACGCCACGGGCATCAACGACTTCGCCCTCAAGCTGATGGGGGAGTAGACCATGGCCGAGAAGATGGACCAGGCGCTCCAGGACGCCGCCGACGGCGCCGCCAGCAGCATGGACGCGCTCGTGGCCGACTGCTTCCAGATCATCGCCAGCGTGGGCGTGGCCAAGTCTGCCTACATCGGCGCGGTGAAGCTTGCCAAGGAGGGCAAGTTTGACGAGGCCGAGCAGTCCATCAAGGACGGCGACGAGGCCTTCAAGGGCGGCCACGACGTGCACCTGGGGCTCCTCCAGCGCACGGCAGCCGGCGAGACCCTTCCCTTCACCCTCATCCTGCTGCACGCCGAGGACCAGATGGCTGCGGCCGAGACCTTCCGCGTGGTGGCCGGCGACTTCATCGAGGTCCACAAGGAGCTGCACGAGCTCAAGGCCAAGCTGGCATAGGGGAGAGGCGGCATCGCGATGGCTACTAGTGAGCTGAGGCTTGGCGCGCTCGAGGCCGGCGGCACCAAGATGGTCTGCGCCGTGGGCCTGGCCGACGGCACCGTCTTGGAGCAGGAGTCCTTCCCGACCCTCACGCCCGAGGAGACCCTGCCGGTGCTCGAGGACTGGTTCTTGGGCCGAAACGTCTCCGCGCTCGGCATCGGGGCTTTTGGCCCCACGCGCGTGGACCCTGCGGCGGCCGACTTCGGCACCATCCTCGAGACCCCCAAGGTCGCCTGGCGCGGCTGCAAGCTGAGGGACGCCTTTGTGCAGGGCCTCGGCGTGCCGGTGGGCTATGACACCGACGTGAACGTCGCCTGCCTGGGCGAGGCCACCTTCGGCAGCTGCAAGGGGCTTTCCGACTGCGTGTACGTGACGATTGGCACCGGCATCGGCGCAGGCGTCATGTGCGCAGGCCAGCTTTTGCACGGCATGCTCCACCCCGAGGCCGGCCACATGCTCGTGAGCCGAGTGGCAGGAGACGAGGGGCCGTGCAAGTGCCCGAGCCACGCCAGCTGCCTCGAGGGCCTGGCCGCAGGGCCTTCCCTGGAGCTTCGCTGGGGCAAGCCCGCCGCCGAGCTGGCCGGCCGTGACGAGGTCTGGCAGCTCGAGGGCGACTACCTCGCCCAGATGTGCGCCAACCTGGTGCTGTGCTACTCGCCCAAGCGCATCGTGCTTGGCGGAGGCGTGATGCACCAGGAGCAGCTGTTCCCCATCGTGCGCGAGAAGACCCTGGGCTACCTGGGCGGCTATATCTCGGCGCCGGAGCTTTCTGACATCGACACCTACATCGCGCCTGCAGGCTGCGGAGGCAGCCAAGGAGTCCTTGGCTGCCTTGAACTCGCAAGGCGCGCACTCTAGCCAAACGACGGCGACCAGCCCCCCCGGTCGCCGTCGTTTTCGTTTTCGGGCGGCGTGGTGTGGGCGCCACCGCTTGAGCTTCGCACCCGCGTCCGCGACGCATTTTCGTTCCGCTCGCGACGCGTCTTTGCTCGTGGGCGAGGACTTCGCCCGCGCTCCTTTTCGCCGACCCCGTCTCCGTTTGTTAACGGGTTTCGAACCATTTTGTTTCGAGTGTGATTCTCCTTTGGTGGCGTAACAGTCACGACATATGCGCCCCCTAAAGTGGTGGAGCTTAACTGCCACTCTTGCGCACGGCTCTCCTGGTGCGGGGATAAAACACCAACTCAGAGATGGTGCAGGCGTGCAGCCGAGCGCTTTGACCACAACGGAGAAGGAACATCATGGAGCCTCATCAGCAGACGAGCCCGTCCTCCAGCTGCACCAACGAGCGCGCCGCCGCGCCCGTGTCCGCCGCCGGCGCCACGGCTACCGAGCCGCGCGCCTACGCCGAGGGCTACGCTCCCCAGGGCCTCTACAAGCCGAGCTTTGAGCACGACGCCTGCGGCATCGGCGCCATCGCCCACCTCAAGGGCGTTCGCAGCCACCAGACGCTTGACGACGCGCTTTCCGTCCTCGTAAACCTCGAGCACCGAGGCGGCAAGGGCCTCGAGCGCAACACCGGCGACGGTGCCGGCGTCCTGTTCCAGGTGCCGCACCGCTTCTTCCGCAAGGAGGCCCAGAAGGAGGGCCAGCTGCTGCCGGGGGAGGGCGACTACGCCGTCGCCATGCTGTTCTTCCCTCACAGCGACGAGACCGGCGCCACCGACGGCGTTGCGGACACCCACGCCGTGCAGGCCGCCATCCGCACCTTCGAGCAGGGCTGCGCCGAGTGCGGCGTGCCGCTGATGTTCTGGCGCCGCGTGCCGGTTGACCCGCACGACCTGGGCGACACCGCCAAGGCCTGCATGCCCACCATCCTGCAGGCCTTCCTGCGCCGCCCCGAGGGCGTGGCCGCCGGCCAGGACTTCGAGCGCAAGCTCTACGTCTGCCGCCGCACCATCGAGCGCGCCGCCGACAAGAACCCGGCGCTCGCGGGCAAGATCTTCTACGTCTGCTCCATGAGCTCGCGCACCATCGTCTACAAGGGCATGCTCGTGGCCACGCAGATGCGCCGCTTCTACACCGACCTCTCCGACGCAGCGGTGGAGACCGCCCTTGCCCTCGTGCACTCGCGCTACTCCACCAACACCACGCCGTCCTGGGAGCGCGCGCACCCCAACCGCTACATCATCCACAACGGCGAGATCAACACCCTGCGCGGCAACGTGAGCTGGATCCGCGCCCGCGAGTCCAACCTCTACAGCCCGGTCCTGGGCCATGACCTGGAGAAGGTCCTGCCCATCATCAATCGCGAGGGCTCCGACTCCGCCATCCTCGACAACGTGCTCGAGTTCCTCACCATGAACGGCCGCCCGCTCGACCGCGCGCTGACGCTCATGGTCCCCGAGCCCTGGGACCACAACCCCAATCTCTCCGACAAGCGCCGCGCCTACGACTCCTACCAGTCCATGCTGATGGAGCCCTGGGACGGCCCTGCCGCCATCGCCTTCACCGACGGCCAGGTGCTCGGCGCCGTGCTCGACCGCAACGGCCTGCGCCCGGCGCGCTACTACGTCACCCGTGACGACCGCATCATCCTGTCCTCCGAGGTGGGCACCATCGACGTGGAGCCCGAGAACATCCTGCGCACGGGCTGCCTGGGCCCGGGCGAGATGCTCGAGGTGGACACCACCCAGGGCCGCGTGATCTGGAACGACGAGATTCGCGACAAGTTCGCCAACGAGAAGCCCTACCGCGACTGGCTGGGCGACGAGGCGCTCGACATCCATGACCTGCGCCAGCCCGAGGCGAGTGAGTTTGGCCCCGAGCCGGACGACGACCTCTCGCTCACCGAGCGCCTGGCCAAGCACGGCTACCACTACGACGACGTGGACGAGCTCGTGCGCCCCATGGCCAGCGCCGCCAAGGTGCCGCTGGCCTCCATGGGCGTCGACGCGCCGCTGGCGGTGCTGTCCAAGAAGACCCGCAGCTTCTTTGACTACTTCCACCAGCTCTTCGCCCAGGTCACCAACCCGCCCATCGACGCCCTGCGCGAGAGTCTGGTCACCAGCTCGGTGCTCTACCTGGGCAACCACGGCAACCTGCTCGAGGACTGCCGCGACACCTGCCGCCTCGTGCGCCTGCAGGGGCCGCTGCTCACCCACGACGCCTTCCGTCGCATCGTGGCCATCGACCGCGTGGGCTTCAAGACGCAGGTCTTCCACGCCACCTACAGGCGCGACGCCGGCGAGGGCGCCCTCGAGGCCGCGCTCGTGAGGCTCGACCACCAGATCGAGGAGGCCGTGCGTGGCGGCGTGAACATCGTCGTCATCTCCGACCGCGCCGCGGCCGGAGAGGTGCCCATCCCCAGCCTGCTCTCGCTGGGCAGCGTCCACAACCACCTCATCCGCACCGGCGTGCGCATGCTCGCCGACCTCGTGGTTGAGACCGGCGACGCCGTGTGCGCCCACGACTTTGCCTGCCTGGTGGGCTACTCCGCCAGCGGCATCTACCCCTACATGGCCCACGAGTGCATCCGCGACCTGGTGGCCAAGGGCGACATCGCGCTCGACGGCGACGAGGCCGTGGCCAACTACGACCGCGCCGTGACGGCCGGCATCACCTCCATCATGTCCAAGATGGGCATCTCCACCATGCAGGGCTACCACTCCGCCCAGATCTTCGAGATCATCGGCCTGTCCGACGAGCTGGTGGAGCGCTACTTCACCAGCACCACCACCAGCGTGGGCGGCCTTGACGTGGAGGGCGTGCAGCGCGAGCAGAACGAGCGCTACGACAGCGCCCTGGCCCTCGCGAAGAGCCCCGCCCCCAACCAGCTGCCCAGCCTGGGCCTTACCAAGTGGCGCCCGTTGGGCGGTGAGGAGCACCTCATCGAGCCCAAGGTGGTCTACCTGCTCCAGCGCGCCTGCGCCGAGGGCAGCCGCGAGCTGTTTGACGAGTACAGCGCCACCATCCACAGGGCCGGCCGCGCCGTCACCCTGCGCGACCTCATGGACTTCGACGCCACCGGCCGCACGCCGGTGCCGCTGGAGGAGGTCGAGCCCGTCAGCGAGATCGTGCGCCGCTTCAACACCGGCGCCATGAGCTACGGCTCCATCTCCAAGGAGGCCCACGAGACCCTCGCCATCGCCATGAACCGCCTGCACGGCCGCTCCAACACCGGCGAGGGCGGCGAGGACCCGGCGCGCGAGGTGCCGCTGCCCAACGGCGACTCCAAGAAGAGCGCCATCAAGCAGGTGGCCTCCGGCCGCTTCGGCGTCACGAGCCGCTACCTCAGCAGCGCGATCGAGATCCAGATCAAGATGGCCCAGGGCGCCAAGCCCGGCGAGGGCGGCCACCTGCCCGGCAAGAAGGTCTACCCCTGGATCGCCGAGGTGCGCCAGTCCACGCCCGGCGTGGGCCTCATCTCGCCGCCGCCGCACCACGACATCTACTCCATCGAGGACCTGGCCGAGCTCATCTTCGACCTCAAGAACGCCAACCCCGGCGCCCGCATCTCGGTGAAGCTCTGCGCCCTGGCGGGCGTGGGCACCATCGCCACCGGCGTGGCCAAGGGCGGCGCCGACAAGATCACCATCGCCGGCCACAACGGCGGCACGGGCGCCGCGCCGCGTGACTCCATCTGGCACGCCGGCATTCCGTTCGAGATCGGCCTGGCCGAGACCCAGCAGACCCTGCTGCTGAACGGCCTGCGCAGCCGCGTTGTGGTGGAGACCGACGGCAAGCTCATGGACGGCCGCGACGTGGCCATCGCCGCGCTGCTCGGCGCCGAGGAGTTTGGCTTTGCCACCATGCCGCTCGTGGCCATGGGCTGCCTCATGCAGCGCGACTGCCAACAGGACACCTGCCCGGCCGGCATCGCCACCCAGAACTGCAAGCTGCGCGGCCGCTTCGCCGGCTCGCCCGAGCAGGTCGTGAACTTCATGGAGTTCACCGCCGCCCAGCTTCGTGAGATCATGGCCGGCCTCGGCTTCCGCACGGTTGACGAGATGGTGGGCCACCCCGAGTGCCTGCGCCAGGTGAAGGTCGAGGGCAACTGGAAGGCCAACGAGGTGGACCTCTCCCGCGTGCTGCACAACGGCACCAACGAGTACGGCAAGAACATCCCGGGCGCCGAGGGCAAGCGCTTCCTGCCCAGCATGGCCCCCGACCTTGAGCTTGAGAAGACGCTCGACGCCACGCTGCTCGTGCCCTACACGGCCAGCGCCCGCGAGCACCTCGAGCCCATCCGCTTCCACGTCGACATCGACAACGTCAACCGCTGCGTGGGCACGATGCTCGGCCACGAGGTTACCGCGGCGCATCCGGAAGGGCTGCCCGAGGGCTCCATCACGGTGGACTGCTCCGGCTCTGGCGGCCAGAGCTTCGGCGCCTTCCTGCCGGCCGGCGTGACCCTCAACATCGAGGGCGACGCCAACGACTACTTTGGCAAGGGCCTCTCCGGCGGCGTGCTCTCCGTGCGCCCGCCCGAGCGCTCCAACTACAAGTTCGACGAGAACATCATCGTGGGCAACGTGGCCTTCTACGGCGCCACGAGCGGCCGCGGCTTCGTGAACGGCCTGGCCGGCCAGCGCTTCTGCGTGCGCAACTCCGGCGCTACCGTGGTGGTGGAGGGCGTGGGCAACCACGGCTGCGAGTACATGACCGGCGGCGTGGCCCTGGTGCTGGGCGAGGTCGGCCTCAACTTCGCGGCCGGCATGAGCGGCGGCGTGGCCTACGTCTTCGACGCCTTCGGCACGCTGGAGAGCCGCTGCAACACCGAGCTCGTCTCGCTCAAGGCGCCTTCGGCCGAGGAGCTGGAGTTCATCCACGGCCTCATCGAGGAGCACGTGGAGCGCACCTCCAGCCCGCGCGGCATCAAGATGCTCTACCAGTTTGAGGACTACCAGAAGAAGTTCGTGAAGGTCGTTCCGCGCGACTACGAGCGCGTCCTGGCCGCGGTCGCCGCCGCCGAGGACGAGGGCAAGTCGCACGAGGAGGCCCTGCAGGTGGCCTTCGACCAGATCACGGGGAGGAACTAGCATGGGCAAGCCAGGAGCATTTCTCGAGCACGGCAGGCAGGCCCATGGGCTTCGCGGCGTGGACGAGCGCACGAAGGACTTCAACGAGCTCTACGAGCTGCTGACGCCCGAGCTTCAGCAGGTGCAGGCGAGCCGCTGCATGATGTGCGGCGTGGCCTTCTGCCAGACCGGCATGGGCTTTGGCAAGGCGCGCCCGAGCGGCTGCCCCCTGCACAACCTCATCCCCGAGTGGAACGACCTGGTCTATCGCGGCCAGTGGGAGCAGGCCGCCGAGCGCCTCTCCCTCACGAGTCCGATGCCCGAGTTCACGAGCCGCGTGTGCCCCGCCCTGTGCGAGGCGGCCTGCAACTTGGGCCGCGCCGACGAGCCCGAGACCATCCACGACAACGAGCGCGCCATCTCCGACTGGCAGTGGGAAAACGGCGGCCCCGCCCGCTTCGCGCCTGCCGCGGCTGACGCCCCGAGCGTGGCCGTGGTGGGCTCCGGCCCCGCCGGCCTCGTGGCCGCCTGGGAGCTCGCGCGCCGCGGCGCCCGCGTCTGCGTGGTTGAGCGCGCCGACCGCGCCGGCGGCCTGCTCATGTACGGCATCCCCAACATGAAGCTCGAGAAGAGCGTGGTGGAGCGTCGCGTGGCCCTCATGGAAGAGCTGGGCATAGAGTTTCGCCTGGGCGTGGACGCGGCCGACCCGGCCGTGGCCGCCGCGCTTGCCGAGGAGTTTGACAGCGTGGTCATCGCCGCCGGCGCCTGCCGCCCGCGCGGCCTTGGCGCCGCGGGCTACGTCGAGGGCCTTGAGGCCGGCGGCGTGGTCTACGCCGTGGACTACCTCACCAGCGCCACGAAGAGCGTGCTGGGCGGCGGCGAGCCGGCCATCAGCGCTGAGGGCAAGGACGTCGTGGTCATCGGCGGCGGCGACACGGGCAACGACTGCCTGGGCACCGCCGTGCGCCAGGGCGCCAAGAGCGTGCGCCAGTTCGAGTTCCTGGGCTGCCCGCCCGAGGAGCCGCTTCCCACCAACCAGTGGCCGGAGTGGCCCAACGTGAAGAAGACCGACTACGGCCAGGCCGAGGCCATCGCCCTCATGGGCGGCGAGATGCGCGAGTGGGGCATCGACACCACCGACGTCCTCTTTGGGCAGGACGGCGCCGTGCGCGGCCTCAAGGTGGTTGACCTGGACTGGAGCGCCGGCAAGCCCGAGCGCGTGGAGGGCTCGGCCCGCGAGGTTCCCACCCAGCTCGTGCTCATCGCCTGCGGCTTCACCGGCCCGGAGGGCAACGTCTTCGAGGCCTTTGGCGCCAGCATCGCCGAGCAGGGCCGCCCGCTGCCCGTGATGGAGAGCGCGGCCTCGCACCGCGCCAAGACGAGCGGCAAGACGCCCGTCTACGTGGCGGGAGACGCCCGCAACGGCTCCACCCTCGTGGTGACCTCCATGGCCGACTCCCTGGCCTGCGTGGCCGAGCTCGCCGAGGAGCTCGGGCTGTAGGGGAGGGCGGGCTGCCGCGCTCGCGGCGTGCGGCTGCGTCTGTGACGACGTCGCCGTGCCTGCGATAGCGCTGGGGCGCCGCTTGTGAGCGCCTGATGGCTTGGAAGTTGCATTACGTAAGAAGCCCTGTCGGATTCACGGCAGGGCTTTTTCTATTTCCCGTTATGGTACTATCCAGGTAGCAATTAGTATCTGCCTGGAAAAGGAGAAGCCCATGGCGCAGATGCAGCACGGTGTCGTTGAAGGCGTCGTCGATACGGATTCTGTCAGGAAGGTCGTTTCCCTGCGTGGGCAGCTCGTGGCCGAGCTCGTGGGCCTTGGGGCCACGATGTGCGCGGCCATGGACGCCATGCCGGGCTTCGTGCCCTGCGGCCATGCCTTTGGCGTGGTGATTGAGGGCCTGTCCGCGAGCGCCGCCTCGATGGACGTCGCCGAGCTCACTTCGGTGGCCGCCGACGTCCGCGCCCGTAGCGAGCATGTGAGCGACCACCGCGGCGTGGCCTGCGGCGAGGCCGTTGACATTCTCGCGACTGCCGGCGACGGCGATCGTGAGGTTTTGGCGCTTCTGCAGGTTGCGGGCCTTACGGCCCTCGTTGCCATGGAGGCCGGCGTCATGAGCGACGAGCTCGACGTTGCCCTCGTGCGCGCCCTTGCCTTCCTTGGCCGTGGCACCCAGGCAAGCGCCGAGGCCCGCGCCCAGGCCGAGAAGGCCCTCGCCCTCTCCGCCGCCCTGCTGGGCTAGGGGAGTCCGTCGCGAGCCCGGGGGAGGCATTGCGCGGCGCTTACAACAGCGTCAAAGAAGGGCGCGGCAAGACATTTGTCCTGCCGCGCCCTTTCGCTTCTCGCCTCAGGCGGACTGAGTGCCTGTAGGCAGCCTACCGCTAGCTCTCGCGATTGCGGGTCATGAAGATGCCGGCCGCGAGGGCGGAGGCGCCGGCGATGGCGGAGGCCACGAGCCCGACGGGGGAGGCATCTCCGGTCTGCGGGATGACCTTCTTCGTGACAGAGCCCGCGGGCGTCACGGCGCTCGCCGGCTTGACCTCGGGCGTGGGCGTGGTCTCAGGCGTGGATTTCTCGTCCGCCTCGATGGCGACCTTCCTGATGCTGATGTCCTCCAGGGTCTCGATGTCGCCTATACCGCCCTCGGGATTCAGGTCGCTGACGACGAAGGTCGTGCCGTGCGCGATTCTGCCGCTGCGAAGCGTGACTTCGTACTCGGCGAGCTCGGCGTCCTGAGGAGCGGTGAGCGAGCTGTCCTTAATGGTGATGGTCCCGGGCTCGAGGTCGTCGCCGGCATCGCCGTAGGCGGCCGACGTGAACGCGACGTCCGTTCCCGTTGAGCTCACGTTGGAGCGGGAGATGACGATGCTCGCCGGGGTGGGGCTATCGGCGTTTGTCGCGGCCCAGATGCCGACGCCCGTGCCAACTGTCGGGTCTTCGATTTCGCCCGCGGCGGTCACGGTCGAGTCGGAGATGGCGATGTGCCCGCCTCCCGCCTCGCCGGCGCCAACCGAGTAGATTCCGACCGCACTTACGTCGCTCTTCGCGAGGGCCTCGACCAGCGAGCCGTTCTTGATGGTGATGTCTCCCTGGAAGGACGCGATTCCGAAGGCTGCGTTGTCGATGGCCCCGCCCTCCTGCGATACGGAGGCCTTCACCGTCGAGCTATCGATGGCGACGCTGTCGCGGCCATAGATGCCCGCCTTGCTGCCTTCGACTGTCACCTCGCTGTTCTTAATCGTTGTGGAGTCGGCCGAGAAGATTCCGAGATCGCCCTTGGCCTCCACGCTGGCATCCTCGATCGAGACGTTGCCCGTGGCCCCGATGCCGTGGCCGCTCTCGGAACTGGCGCTGACGGTGCCGTTGCCGGAGATGGAGATTTCGCCGTCACAGGCGATGGCCGTATTCTCGGACTCCACCGTGAGGCTGTCGCCTTCGCCGCCCGTGACGTTAAGCTCCGCCTTCTCGTCCTCGCCGTCCTCGACCAGGATGCCGGGGCCGTCCTCGTTGGTGACGGTGTTCTCGCCCGCGTACGTGACGTCAAGCCTGCCGGCGGCGGAGATGGAGCCGCCCTCGTAGCCGTTGAGCCGCATGTCGTCGGCGCCGTCCCAGCTCCAGGAGTCCTCGGCGGTGCCGTGGGCCTCGGTGTACTCGGTGCCGTCGACGTTGACCCACTCGGCGGCGAACGAGGCGCTCGGGAACATCAGCGTGGCCGCGGTGGCGGCGCAGGTGGCGCACAGGATGGCGCGCC
>CAVJWS010000065.1:0-12054 GCA_963653485.1 Prevotella sp. CAG:279 | reverse complement strand
TCGTCACCGTGGAGGACGGCCAGCTCGAGGGCGGCTTTGGCGAGAAGGTCGCCCGTCAGGCCGGCGCACACGACGTGCGCGTGCGCTGCTTGGGCATCCCGCGCGACTACTACGACCGCTACGACCCAGACGAGCTCATGGCTAATTGCGGCCTCACCCCCGAGGGTGTCGCCGCAGCCACCAAGGAGCTGCTGAGCTAGGCGCAATCCAACATCGTCCGAAACTTCATCGCACCCGGATGACATTCCCGCAATGGCATCCGGGTGCTACAGAAACAAAACAGCATGCGGGCGCCAGCTAGTCGTTGGCGCCCGCATGCGGCGTTAGTGAACGCAAACCTGCCCGGCGCAGATGAGCGTCGCGCCCAAACGTGCTCCCCTACTCCCGCACGTGGACGCGGACGACGTTCGCGCCGTTCTCGTAGGCGTAGGCGATGTTCTCGGCGGCGTAGCTTGCGAGCTTGCGGGAGAGGTCGCCCATGTTGCCGAGGGGGTTCAGCTTCTCGCCCTTCCACGCAAAGGCGATATCGCAGGCGGCAAGCTTGTCGGAGTGCTCCAACGAAAAGTCCAGGCTCGCCCCCTTGGGCAGCACCGGCAGGATGGTCTGCAGGTAGACCTCCTCGATGACCGTCTCGATGCGGTTCACGTACACCGGCGCAAAGAGCTTCTTCACCGCAAACTCGCGAATCTCGGTAAGGAAGCCCAGGTAGTCGAAGGTGTCCACCGCAAAGGTCTTCCAAATGCCGTCGAGCTGGTTGATGAAGCGGCGCGTGCGCTCGCCCTGGGGGTTCTCAAAGATCTGCTCGGGCGTGCCGTCCTCGTAGATGATGCCCTGGTCCAGGTAGAAGACGCGGTTGGAGACGTTCTTGGCAAAGCGCATCTCGTGCGTGACGATGAGCATGGTCATGCCGTCCTGCGCGAGCTTCTTGATGACGGCCAGCACCTCGCCCACCATGGTGGGGTCAAGGGCGCTCGTAGGCTCGTCGAACAGGATGACCTCGGGCTCCATGGCGAGCGTCCGCACGATGGCCACGCGCTGCTTCTGGCCGCCGGAGAGGTCGTCGGGCATGCTGTCGGCCTTGTCGGCCAGGCCCACCGCGCGCAGCAGGCGCATGGCGCGCTCCTCCGCCTCCTCGCGGGAGAGCCCCAGCGTCTTCATGGGTGCGTAGGTGATGTTCTCGATGACGCTCATGTGGTGGTAGAGGTTGAAGCTCTGGAACACCATGCCCATCTTGCGGCGCACGGCGGCCAGGTCGCAGCCGGGCGCGCCCAGGTCCTGCCCGTCAAAGATGACCTTGCCCGAGGTTGGCTCCTCAAGCCGGTTCATGCAGCGCAGCAGCGTGGACTTGCCCGTGCCGGAAGGCCCGATGATGGCGATGACGTCGCCCTTGTTGATGGTGGTGTTGATGTCCTTGAGCGGCGTGGCGTTCTCGTAGCTCTTGGAGAGGTGCTCGATCTTGATCATGCGCGGCCACCTGCCTTTCTGGCGCGCGGTTTGGTGAGCAGGCGCCTGATGAGCGACATGAGCGCGAGCATCAAGCAGGTGATGGCGAGGTAGATGAGGGCGACGGTGATGATGGGCACGAAGGCCTCGTAGGTGGAGCTGCGGATGACGTCGCCGGCACGGGTGAGGTCGGCCACGGCGATGTAGCCCACCACGGCCGTGCCCTTCATGAGGCTGATGAGGTTGGAGAAGTAGCCGGGCAGCGAGGTGCGGGCCGCCTGCGGCAGGATGATGCCATAGAACGCCTGGTGCTTGGTGAGGCCCGAGGCAAGCGCCGCCTCCCACTGGCCGGCCTCCACGCCGCGGATGCCGCCCTCGAAGAGCTGCGCCATGTTGGCGGCGAAGACCAGGCCGAAGCCGAGCGAGGCCACGAGCACGTTGTTGAGCTTGGCGCCCGCGAGCACCACGTAGTAGAGCACCATGAGCACCACCACGATGGGAATGCCCTGCATGAGGCCGCAATACCCGCGCGAGACGGCCCTGAGGCCGCGGTTGCTGGAAAGCGACGCCGCGCACAGCAGGGCTCCCAGGACGTTGGCCAGCACAAAGCCGGCAAGCGTGATGACGAGGGTGGTGCCCAGGCCCGCAAGGACGCTCTTCCAGCGGTCCTGGTCAACGAGGGTGCGACGGATGCTCGTAAGCAGGCCCTTGTCGCCGGACTGGGCGGAAGCCACGGCACCGGACGTGGAGCCGGACTCAGCGGAGGCAGCCGAGCTGGCGGCGCTTGCCGAGGGGCTGGCGGAGTCCGCGGCGGTGACGACGTCCTCGCCCGGGAAGTCCTCGGCACGCACGATGGGCACGATCTGCTGTGTGTAATAGAAGTCGGAGAACAGCACGCTCTGGGAACGCTCCTCGGTCCAGGAGATCTGGCCGGCGGCCAGGTCGTACATGCCGGTGCTGATGCCGGTGAGGGCACCGGAGAACTCGACGTTGTCAATCTGCAGGCCATAGCCGTAGGCCTCGCAGAAGCCGGCGACCACGGCGATGTCAAAGCCGGCGTTCTTGCCGTTCAGCTCCATGGAGAAGGGCTTGAGCGTGTTGGACGTGGCCATGTGCAGGGTGCCGTTCTCGCCCGTGGCCGGGATGTTGAAGTTCTCCCACTCGTTGGGCATGAGCCAGTAGTCCTGCAGGCGCGTGAGCTCGCCGGACTCGGTGATGGTGGCCACGTACTCGTTGAACTGAGCGCGCAAGGCCTCGCCCTTCTCGTTTGGCGGGAAGATGGTGCCCACGTCGTAGGTCTGGAGGCTCTGGTCGATATAGCCCAGCTCGGGGTAGTCCTCGGCGATGGAGTAGTAGTTCACCGATGAGAGCACGAAGAAGTCGATCTTGTGGGACTGGATGGCCAGCACGAGGTCGGTCATGGAGTTGAAGTACTGCACCTCCACCCCATCGGCGGCCGAAAGGGCAACCTCGTCTTGCGGGGTGCCGGCCATGACGCCGGCGGCCTTGCCGGTGAGGCAGGCGACCTTCTCATGCTCGTCTGCCAAGGCAGGGCGCGGCAAGGCGGCCGCAAGCAGCGCCGACGCCACGAGCAGCGCCGCCAAAACCGAGCGGGCGCGGCCCAGAAACACGCTTCTTCTCATGGATCCCTCTGTTCTCGTTTCGCAAAAACCAAGGAACTAGCATAGCCAATCGCACGCAGACGATGCGCAGAAAGAGCCGTTCCAAATGAGGGCCCCTACGCCCCTTGCATGAGGCAGTCGAGGAAGGCGCGGGCGGGGGTGGAGAGCAGGCCGGGACGGAAGACCGCGGCGAGCTCGCGCGTGACGCGGGGGCTGAGCGGGCGGCACTCGATGTGGTAGGGACAGCGCGTGAGGATGAGCTCCGGCAGGATGGAGAGGCCCAGGCCGTTCTCCACCATGCTCATGATGGCGTAGTCGTCCCAGGTGGAGAGGCGCGCGTCGGGCACGAGGCCGGCGCTCTCGAACAGCGGGCTTATCTCGTTGTCGCTCCCCCGCTCGAGCAGGATGAACGGCTCGCTCGCGAGGTCTTCGAGCGAGATGGACTTCTGCGCGGCCAGGCGGTGCCCGCTCGGCACCACGGCCATGAGCTCGTCGATGGCCACGACCTCGCGCGCCAGGTCATCGCGCGGGGCCTGCGGCGGGTACGGCAAGAAGCCAAAGTCAACGAGGCCGTCGGCCACCCAGGACTCGATCTCGGAGTAGTCGCCCATGCGCAGCTCGTATTCGATGGCGGGGTGCTCGCGGCCGAACCGCTCGATCGCCGGCGGGAGAAGGTGCGTGGCCACCGAGGAGAACGTGCCGATGACGAGCGAGCCGGTCTGCGCGCCCACGACCTCGGCCACGCGCTCGCGCAGGCGGCGTTGGTCCTCGCAGACGGCCTCCACAAAGGGCATGACCTGCTCGCCGTCGGCCGTGAGGCGTGCGCCGCGACGACCGCGCTCGAGCAGCGTGAGGCCCCACTCTCGCTCGAGGTCGGCGATCATGCGCGAGACGCCCGACTGGCTGTAGCGCAACTTGCGAGCCGCCGCGCTGATGCTGCCCAAGCGCACCGTCTCAACCAGCGCCTGGTACTTCTGCACCGTGGAGTCCATTTAGGCCCTTTCATGCGATATTGTGCTGGCAGCTATGCTAAACATGCGCTTTTCTCAATACAAGCCTCCTGCGAGAATTGATCGCGGAAATCAGCCGCCACCTGCAGGAAAGCGCAGCAACCATGTCAAAGGCCACCAGGAACTACCTCCTTTCGCTCGTCCTCTTTGGCTCGAACGGAATCGTCGCCAACATGATTGACCTGCCGAGCGCCTACATCGTCT
The DNA here is from genome assembly GCA_963653485.1 of Prevotella sp. CAG:279. Classification (GTDB taxonomy): domain Bacteria; phylum Actinomycetota; class Coriobacteriia; order Coriobacteriales; family Atopobiaceae; genus Parolsenella. Next base: position 7,775 of record CAVJWS010000065.1, on the reverse strand, counting down.
TTGCGCGCGTGAGCCTGGGCGCGGCCCTGCTCGTGGCCCTCACCCTGCTCAGCCGCAACGCGCGCGAGAACCTCCGGGCACCCGCGCACAAGCGCCAGGCGGCGCACCTCTTCATCTCGGGCGCGGCGCTCGGCGCGGCATGGCTCTTCCTCTTTGAGTCGTACCGCTACATCGGCGTCGGCGTGGCCTCGCTTCTGTTCTACTGCGGCCCCGTCATCGTGATGGCGCTCTCCCCCGTCATCTTTGGGACACGCCTCACGGCCACCAAGCTCTGCGGGTTTGCCGCCGTCGTCCTCGGCGCCTTCCTCGTGGTGGGCCAGGGCCTCGGCAGCGGCATCGCGCCCGCCGGCCTTCTGCTCGGCGGCATGAGCGCCGTGATGTACGCCGTCATGGTCATCCACAGCAAGAAGGTCACCGACATCGCCGGCATCGAGTCCTCGGCCATCCAGCTCAGCGGAAGCCTCTCCATCGTGGCCGTCTACATGCTCGCGAGCTCCTGCATGGGCACGCTCGCCTTGCCCACGGCCGCCCAGCTTGCGAGCCTCAACCTCGGCGCCATCCTCTGCATCGGCCTCGTGAACACCGGCCTTGGCTGCTACATGTACTTCTCGTCCATGGGCGAGCTGCCGGTCACGCGCGTAGCCGTCTGCGGCTACCTCGAGCCGCTCTCCGCCGTGGTGCTCTCCGCCCTGCTGCTCGGCGAGGCGATGACGGCCGCTAACGTCCTCGGCGCGGCCCTCATCCTCGGCGGCGCCCTCTACTCCGAGCTGGGCGAGAAGCTCCTCGAGCGCCGCGTCGCCCGCAAGCAGGCAGCCACGGCATAGCCGACCTCGTGCCTCAGAACCGTGTGCTAGGCTCAAAGCCCCTAAAGGCCCAACGACCGCGCGGAGCAGGCAGTGAGCAAGAAGGACATCATCCCCTTGGCGTTTCTCGCCATATTCGAGTGCGTGGCCGTGACGCTGTGGCTTACGCTTGGCAACCCGTTCTACCTGTTCAACTTCAGCTACATCGGTGCCTCGATTGCGCTTGGCCTGTTCTTGATGGGGCGCAACAACCCACACGCCCGCAGGGCGGTGCAGTTGCTCGTCGGCCTTTACATGCTGGTGTACCTCGGCCTTATTTGCCGCGAGAACATGCAGATAGAGGGCTTTTGGTACTACCTGTTCTGCGGTTCGTTTGAGGCGGCGACCATCCACTACGCCGTGGCCAAGATCTTTGGTCCGCTGCTGTTTGGCCGCGGATGGTGCGGCTATGCCTGCTGGACGGCCATGGTGCTCGACCTGCTGCCCTACAAGGTGCCCGCGCGCGGACGTGCGCGCATCGGTTGGCTGAGGTACGTCACCTTCGCGGCCTCGCTCGCCTTTGTCTCGGCCCTCTTCCTCGTGCGCGTGGCCAACCTGGAGCAGGTCATGTTCTGGGCCTTCATCGCCGGCAACTCAGCCTATTACCTCGCAGGAATTGCCCTCGCCCATGTGCTCAAGGACAACCGCGCGTTTTGCAAGTACCTCTGCCCCGTCACAGTCTTCCTCAAACCGGCGAGCTACTTTTCCGCGCTGAGGATCACCTGCGACAAAAGCAGGTGCGTCTCGTGCGGGGCATGCAAGCGCGCCTGTCCCATGGACGTGGACGTCACGGACAACTCGCGCCGCCGCACCAACGCAACCGAATGCATCCTCTGCATGGAATGCGTCAAGGCCTGCCCGAAAAAGGCGCTCTAGCCGGGCCTTAGCATGGCGCCACAACGGGCGATATAGCCGCCAGGCAAGTCACTGGCACTCGCCACGAGTACGCCGAGACCACGCGTGCCGTCCAAGGCATCGCAGGCCGTGCGCCCTGCGAGGGCAAGCGAGACGCGAGCTCCTAACCCCGTCAACGCCAAACGCGCCGCCCAAGGTGCCACGGCCTCCCCCACGCCGCTCGGGCGAAGCGAGGTGAAGGCCCCTACGCCTCGTCAACGTCCCAAGCTGGCGTAGAGACGCCGCCCGGGGCTTCCTCGGGATGGGTAAGGGCGATGAGCTCGTCAGTGAGGGCGCGATAGGCCGCCAGACGGCGCGGGTCGCCATCGAGGCAGGCCAGGTGGGCGTTGAGCGTGTCCCAATCGCCACGAGCGGCGGGTCCGGTGATTGCGGCCTCCACGCCATCCTCGGCGATATGGCTGGCGTTGCCCAAGAAGAGCGGGGCCAGCGCCGCCTCGGCGTCCTCGCGGCTGACGCCGCACTGCGCCAGCTCGCCAGCAGCCATGTTGTAGAGGCCCACCACGAGGTTTGACGCCATGACGGCGGCGAGGTGGTAACGACTCTTGTCCTGGGGCCGTATGCGCATGACGTGGTTGCCCCTGGCGCGCAGCAGCGCCTCGAGGACGCTCGCGCCCTCCGCGTCGCCCTCGAGGGAGAACCACGCCTGCTCGAGCTCGCGCCAGCAGTCGAACCGGCTGCTCACGGCATAGATGGGATGCATGGAGACGGCCTGGGCGCCAAGCCCGGCCGCCCCCTCGAACACCGACGAGGGACACGCGCCCGAGCAATGGACGAAGATCTTGCCGGCCAGGCGCAGGGGTTGGCCGGCCGAGACGGGCTTTTGGGCGAGGTAGGCCGCGGCGGCGGAGCTAGCCGCGTTGGCGGAGCCGGCAGCATCCGCATCGTCATCGGCATAAGCCGCTTCGTCGTCGGCAGGGGCATCGCCGGGCAAAGCCGCAGCCTCGGCGTCACGGACCCCCTCGCCCACGACGGCCTCGGCCTTCAGCTGGTTCCAAACGTCTGCGATGGCGCCGTCGGGCGTGGTCACGAGGATGACCTCGGCGGCCCGAACGGCATCTGCGGCGGTGGCGAAGATGCGTCCGCCGGCGAAGTTCGCGGCCTCCTCGCTGGCAAGCGGGTTTCTCGAATAGAAGCCCACGACCTCAACCGAGGGCCCGCCGGAAAGGTAGCGCGCCATCGAGCAGCCCACCTTGCCCGCACCAATCACGGCCAGGCGGATGGGCCTGGCAAAGCCAAGCCTCGGCGTCTTGGGAGCGGGCTCGGCATAAAGGCCGTCGCCGGCAGCGGAGTCCTGGGCGTCCGCGGCGTCAAGCCCGGCTTCCGCACGGCCACGCCCAGCGTCCTCGCGACGGTGAGCGACGAGCTTGCCCTGGCCGCCCTCGTGGGGGGAAGCGATGCCCGCGCTCACTGCGCCGCGAACGTCCTCGTCATCCAAGCTATCCGCAGCGCCACGTGCGTCCGCACCGCTGGTCACGCTCGCTTCGCGCCCACTCGCAGCACTGCCGTGTCCGTGCGTCGTAATGGGTCGCCGCCCGATGGCCCCGCTAGACAGCAAGGACGCGTCGCTCGCGACGACGCGCCCCCTACGTCCGTTGTTTTGGAACCTCGCGGCCACCCTAGTTGGCCTTCGGGTCGAAGATGAAGTTGTCGATGAGGCGGGTCTTGCCCACGTAGACGGCCATGGCGCACAGCACCGGCGCATCGCCGATCTTCTCGATTTGCTCAATCTGCTCAAAGTCGACCATCTTCACGTAGTCGATCTTGGCGAGCGGCTCGGCCTCGATGATGGTGCGCATGGCGGACAGCACGGTCTCGGCGTCACGCTCGCCGTCCTCCACCAGCTTCTGGCCGGCAAAGACGGCGCGCGAGAGGCACAGGGCCGCGGTGCGCTCCTCGGCGGAGAGGTAGGTGTTGCGCGAGCTCTTGGCCAGGCCGTCGGCCTCGCGGACGATGGGGCAGCCCACGACCTCAATGCCAAAGTTGAGGTCGCGCACCATGCGGCGCACCACGGCAAGCTGCTGGGCATCCTTCTGGCCAAAGTAGGCGCGGTCGGGCGTGACGATGTTGAACAGCTTGGAGACCACGGTGCAGACGCCGCGGAAGTGGATGGGGCGCGTGAGGCCGCACAGCTCGTGGGTGAGGCTGTCCATGTTGACGTAGGTGCAGGCGTTGGGCGCGTACATCTCGGAGGGCTCGGGGTGGAAGACCAGCGCGGCGCCGGCCTCCTCGCACAGCGCGCAGTCGCGCTCAAAGTCGCGCGGGTAGCTCTCGAGGTCCTCGTTGGGGCCAAACTGCGTGGGGTTCACGAAGTCGGAGACAACCACGCGGTCGTTCTCGGCGGCGGCGCGCACGATGAGGCTCTTGTGGCCCTCGTGCAGGTAGCCCATGGTGGGGACGAGGCCCACGGTGAGGCCCTCGCGCTTCCACGCACGAACCTGCTCGCGAACCTCGGCAACGGTGGTGACGGCCTGCATTAGTTGTTCCTCCTGATCTGGTCCATGACCTCGGAATCGATCTTGTATCCGTTCTCCGGCGCGGGGAAGATGCCCTCGCGCACGTCATTTGCGTAGGCCTCGTAGGCGCTCTTCATGGCCTCGCCCACCTGGGCAAACTGGCGCACGAACTTGGGCCTGAAGCCGCCTGGCGTCATGCCGAGCATGTCCTGGGCCACGAGCACCTGGCCGTCGCAGCCGGCGCCCGCGCCGATGCCGATGGTGAAGCAGTGGGTGAGCTTGGAGGTGATGAAGGCGGCAAGCTCGCTCGGCACGCACTCGAGCACCACGGCGAAGGCGCCCGCGGCCTCGACGGCCAGGGCGTCGTCGATGATGCGCTGGGCGTTCTCGGCGCTCTTGCCCTGCACCTTGAAGCCGCCGAAGCTGTTGGCGCTCTGCGGGGTCATGCCCACGTGGCCCACCACGGGGATGCCGGCCTCCACGATGGCGCCGATCTGCGCGGCGCAGCGGACGCCGCCCTCGAGCTTGACGGCCTGGCAGCGGCCCTCCTTCATGAGGCGGCCGGCGTTTTCGAGCGCCTGCTCGCAGCTGGCCTGGTAGCTCATGAACGGCAGGTCTCCCACCACGAAGGTCTCGTTGGTGGCGCGCGTGACGGCGCGGGTGTGGTGCACCATGTCGTCCATCGTGACGGGCAGGGTGTCCTCGTAGCCGAGCATGGTCATGCCAAGCGAGTCGCCCACCAAGATCATGTCGATGCCGGCGGCCTCGACGATGGAGGCCATCGTGTAGTCGTAGCTCGTGACCATGGTCACGGGAGTGCCCTCTTGCGCCTGCTTGGACAGGGTGAGGACGGTCTTCTTAGCCATGCGCTTCCTTTCGCGCTTGAGGCTTGCTGGAATGGGACGGACGCACGGCAAGGCAACCCCGCGCGACCCCGTGACATTGTAGTTCGCTTTGCGGACAAATTGGCCCTGCCTGCACCTTGCTTTCAGGCGATGCGACGGGGCGGGGTGCGAGACGCGGGAAAGGTGGAACTGGGGGGGTCGGGCACGCGAGGTGCAGCGGCCGTGTGCCGGCGCCGCCTCCTTCGGCATGCCGCCGGGCAAACCGCCCACCACATTCCGATGACGCGAAGCGCCGGAGCGCCCCGCCCCGCAGCCGCCGAAGACCCTACATGTGCATGTCTTCGAAGATGGCGACCCAGTTGAGGCCGAAGGAGCGCACGACCTCGAGGTCGGCCGGCAGCCAGTCCACGCTCAGGAGCTCGTCGCGGCCAAGCCAGCGCAGGGCCTCATGGTCGAGCATCTGCGGCTCGGCCTCGGGCGGCACGGGCGCGCAAAAGACGTCCATGGTGATGGAGAACTCCGGGTAGCTATGGGAGACGGTGGTGAAGGGCCAAAGAACGCCGAGCTCAAGGCCCAGCTCCTCGCGAATCTCGCGGCGGCAGGCGTCCTCGGCCGACTCGCCGTCCTCGAGCTTGCCGCCCGGCAGCTCCCAGCCGTCCTTCATGCCATGGGCGCGCTGCGCGGCCAGCACCTTGCCGTCACGAACGATAATCGCGGCCGCCACCTGCAAGTTCTCCACAGCCATATCCTCCGCTCCGCCGCCTATGCGGCATCAGTCTTTTCTACGGGCATGATTCTACCCAAGCGGGCACGGACTCGCCCGGACCCAAGGCCCGCAGAGGCCGCTCGCGACCGAGAGCGCGGAGAGGGACCTCCGCAACGGTAGTTGGCAACCTTGCCGCCCGGCCTCGCCGGCATCGCTACGACTCGCTTGCATCGTTGGAACCCTTAGTATCCGGATAGCCAACCCGCCTATATCGACGCCGCCCTCGCATGCCTTAGATGGCCAGCCCCGCCAGGGCGTCGATGACCTCCGGGGTGAGGGTGTCGTAGCGGATGACGAGGCGACGTAGGCCGTCGGGAGCCTGCGCCCGGGCGGGGTCCCAGACGAAGTTGGAGAGGGGCAGGACAGCGCCGGCGGGTACGCCGCGCTCGGAGGCTTGCAGGGCTAGGTATCCCTCGGTTGAGTTCGTATCCACGGCCATGACGAGGTGCAGGCCCGCGTCCACGTTCTCAAAGTGGAGCTTGTCCGCGTCCGGGCGGGAGCGCAGGGCGGCCAGCAGCTCGTCGCGGGCATCTCGGCAGCGTTTGCGCAGGCGCGAGACATGGCGCTCGTAGCTGCCGTCTTCCAAGATCCTCGCCAGGGCCACCTGCTGCACCGAGCTCACGGTGCTGGAGTAGAAGCCAAGCTCGCTGCCAAATCGCTCCACCAGCTCCTCGGGCAAGACCATGTAGGCCAGGCGCAAGGCCGAGCCCAGGCTCTTGGAGAAGGTGTTGGTGTAGATGACGCGCCCGGCCGCGTCGATGCTCGCAAGCGCAGGCACCGGCTTACCCGCGAGGCGGAACTCGCAGTCAAAGTCATCCTCCACGAGCCAGCGGTCCTCGGCCTCGGACGCCCAGCCGAGCAGCTCGTAGCGACGGCTCACCGAGGTGACGCAGCCCGTGGGGAACTGGTGCGAGGGCATGAGATGGAAGACGTCAGCATGTGACTGCTCGAGCGAGGCCATAGAAGGCCCGGCCTGCTCCAAGCCAACGTGGCGCACCTCCTCGCCGCAGTGCTGGTAGAGGCGCGTGAGGCGCAGGTAACCGGGATCCTCCACGGCAAAGGTCTTCCCCGCCCCGATGAGCTGGGCAATCTGCATGTCGAGCACCTGGGCGCCGGCGCCCACCACCACCTGAGACGGACGAACGACAAGACCGCGCGACTGCCGCAGGTGGCTTGCGATGGCACGGCGCAGACGCGGCAAGCCCTGTGCGGGAGGCGCGGAAAAGACCTCGGACTCAGGCTCTGACGTAAGTGCCGCGCGCAAGCTGCGGGCCCACAGACGGGCCGCGTCCTCGTCATAACCGAGGGTGTCCGGAGCCGTGAGCTCTTCATCAAGGTTCGTATCGTTAGCAGACGCAGGACGGGCGGAGACTCGCGATGCCTTGGGCAGCTCGCAGACGAAGTAACCACTCCTGGGACGGGTGGAAACGTAGCCCTCGGCCACCAGCTGGCCGTAGGCACCCTCCACCGTGACCACGCTCACGCCCAAGTGGGACGCAAGGGAGCGCTTGGACGGCAGACGCTGGCCCGCCTCAAGCTCGCCTGCAAGGATATCTACACGAATACGCTGGTAGAGATAGTCATACAAGCTAAATTCGCCGCGTTGTGCAAGATCGTAGTCGAGCATCTGACCTTATACCTACTTTTTATCTGACCTTATTCTGGCCTGAAGATTTTCCCAGAATCTGAGTATTTAGCCAAGGTCAAGTTGCCCTTAAGGTCATGAGCATCAAGTCTCACTTGAGGGTTTTGGCAAGCATCGTTCAAAGCAGCGACACGCCAAACAAAGGGAAACGGCAACAGTCCGCATCTCGCTCATCCCAAGCAAGCAGGCAGGTAAGCGCAAGCAAACAAACGTCACGAACGACAGAATTTCGTGCAAACAGAAAGGTGGCAGAAATGGCCGAGAACACCGACCGCGTGAAGCTCAACAGGGAGCTCGCCCAGATGCTCA
>CAVJWS010000064.1:0-12143 GCA_963653485.1 Prevotella sp. CAG:279 | reverse complement strand
AGGAGCGCGTCTACCGCGCCACCGACCCCGGCTTTGACCTGCGCAAAATCGTCCCTGCGCCCACCAACACGCCCGTGGACGGCGGCCCCTACATCACCATGGGCCTGGCCTACGGCACGAGCCCCGACGGATCCATGAGCGACGTCACCATCCACCGCTTCAGCTGCGTGGCTGCGGACCGCCTCACCATGTTCATCACCCCGGGCAGCCGCCATCTCGGCGCCTTCTTTGACATGTACAAGCAGCGCGGCGAGGACATGCCCATCTCCATCTCCATCGGCCTGGACCCGGCGGTGTACATGTGCTGCGGCTTTGAGGCGCCCACCACGCCGCTCGGCTTCAACGAGCTGCAGATCGCGGGCGCCCTGCGCGGCCGCCCCGTGGAGCTCGCCGACTGCACGAGCGTCCCGCAGAAGTGCATCGCCAACGCGGAGTACGTCATCGAGGGCTACCTCTGCCACGACGAGGAGATGAACGAGGACGTGCGCGGCCTCGGGTTTGCCATGCCGGAGTTCCCCGGCTACACGGGCGGCGCCAAGGTCTGCCCCGTCATCCGCGTCACGGCCGTGACCACGCGCGAGCATCCCATCATGCAGAGCTGCATCGGCCCCTCGCACGAGCACGTCTCCATGGCCGGCATCCCCACCGAGGCCTCCATCTACCAGATGGTGGAGCGCGCCATCCCGGGCCGCCTGGTCAACGTGCATGCCGCGCCCTGCGGCGGCGGCAAGTTCGTGGCCATCCTGCAGGTGAAGAAGTCCTCGCCTTCCGACGAGGGGCGCCAGCGCAACGCCGCGCTGCTCGCCTTTTCCGCGTTCTCCGAGCTTAAGCACGTGTTCTTGGTGGACGAGGACGTCGACATCTTCGACATGAGCGACGTGATGTGGGCCATGACCACGCGCTTCCAGGCCGACGTGGACCTCATCACCATCCCCGGCTGCCACTGCCACGTGCTCGACCCGTCCAACGACCCGGCCTTCAGCCCGTCCATCCGCGAGCACGGCATCGCCTGCAAGGCCATCTTCGACTGCACCGTGCCCTACGGCCAGAAGTCCGAGTTCGTCCGCAGCCAGTTCATGGACATCGACCTGGACAAGTGGGCCTCGGTGTTGGGGTAAGCGTCGCATACCGGCCGCTCTTTCACTGCTTGCGGGAGGGACGGCCGGTGGGCTGTGCGGGGCGGGAGCTGAGGGTCGTCCTGCCTCTCCCGAAGCGCTCCGCGTCAGGATGCGCTTGCGCACGGGTTAAATAGCGATCCCTTTACCCTGCGAATCGTTGATATACCTTTATTTCTGGAGGCGTTCATGAAGAGAATCATCGTGGGGATGACGGGGGCCTCGGGCGTGCAGCTGGGCATTGCCGTGCTGCGCGGGCTGGCCGCGGCCGGCGGCGTGGAGACCCACCTCGTGATGAGCGAGGGCGCCAAGCTGGTGCTCGAGCGCGAGTGCGCCGAGACCTACGACGAGGTGGCGGCGCTGGCGAGCGTGGTGCACAGCAACCACGACCTCGCCGCGCCCATCTCGAGCGGTTCGTTTGTCACCGACGGCATGATCGTGGCGCCGTGCAGCATGAAGAGCCTCTCGGCCATCGCCAACGCCTACGACGACGACCTCGTGGTCCGCGCGGCCGACGTCTGCATGAAGGAGGGGCGGCGCGTGGTGCTCGTCCCGCGCGAGATGCCGCTCAACCGCGCCCACTGTCGTAACCTCCTGCGCTGCGCCGAGGACGGCTACGCGATTCTGCCGCCCATGCTCACGTTCTACAATGGCTGCGAAACGACTGCGCAGCAGGTGGACCACGTGGTGGGCAAGGCCCTCATGCAGTTCGGCATTCCCTACGATCCCTTCAGGCCCTGGGAGGGGTAGGCAGCTGCGAGCGGAAAGGCGGGGAGATGGACGAGGGGCAGCACTATGGCGTCTCCGAGATGGCGGCCATGTTCGACCTCAGTCGGCAGACGCTCATCTACTACGACCGCATCGGCCTGTTCTCGCCCGCGCTGAGGAACGAGGCGGGCTACCGGCTCTACCTGCCCACGCAAATCCCTACGCTGCGCCTTATCTGCACCATGCGTGACCTGGGGCTTTCCCTTGAGGAGATTGCCGACGTGGTGGCCGCGCACGACCCGGCCAAGTTGCTCGAGCGTCTGCCCGAGCAGCGCGCGCAGATTGACCGGCAGATTTCCCGCCTGCGCGCCCAGCGAGATTTCATCGACCAGCGGACGGCCTTTTACAAGGACGTCGTTGGCTGGCTGGAGCTCGAGGGCGAGCCCTGCGTTCGCTACTTTGGCGAGCGCCACGTGGTCTTTGAGCCGTTCCCTTCGCTGGAGATGAGCCGCGAGCTGCTGCACCCCACGCTCTCTCGTGCCATAAAACGCCTGCATACGGATACTGACGTGGAGCCGGTTGCGGGCTTTGGGACGATGCTGACCATGCGGGGCGCCTGCGACGGGACCCTTGCCGGGGCCGGCGCCTTCGTGGTGGTTCCGGATGGCGTGCGCCCGCCGGCCGACGCGCTCACGCTGCCTTCGGGCGACTACGCCTGCCTGGCGCGCCGCGGCATGCCCTACAACATGCCGCGCGTGGCCGACCTTCTGGCCTGGGTGGGCGAGCAGGGCCGTGAGCCCGCCGGTAACGTCTACGACTTCTGCCTGCTCGACACCACAAGCTACGGAAATGACCACGATGAGGACTTCTGCGTGGCCCAAATCCGCGTGGATTAGTGAGCTCATGTCGGTTCGGCCGACTTTTAGGCGATTTACGACAAGGTGGGTAAGTAGTCCGCTAATATCGCAACTCGTTTACTTGCAATTTTTGGAACGCATAATTGAGGGACTACTCGGCCGCCTTGCAGGAAATCGCCTAAAAGTCGGCCGAGCCTGCAAACGAGCGCTCGGATTGCGCCCGAATGCTATCCATTAATGTCGCCTTCTACTCCGAGTAGCCCAGATCGGCGCTGATGGTGGCGGCGAGGGCCTTTACGGCTTGGGCGTACTGCTCGAGGTTGTCCTCGACGGCCTGGGCGAGGGTGACGATGCCGCAGGCGGCCACGCACTTGCCCGAGAAGTCGAAGATGGGTGCGGCCAGGCTGCCAAACCCCTGGTAGCGGTCGTTGATGTCGGTGGCGTAGCCGCATGTGCGGACCTCACGCAGAACCGCGAGCAGCTCCTCGTCGTTCTTGACAGAGCGCGGAGTGTAGGCGATGTACTTGAAGGCGCCCATCATTTGCGCCAGCTCGGCTTCGGGCAGGTTGGCGAGGATGGCGCGCCCCATGGCCGTGCTGTGGACGCGGGCGCTCATGCCAACGCGCCCGGTGACCTGCAGGTCTGTGGCCGGCGTCTCCACGTCGGTGGTGATGACGCGCGTGCCCGAGAGGCGGGCGAGGTGCACCGAGACGCCCTGCTCGCGGCAAAACGCCAGCATGCGGGGGCGGGCCACCTCGGTGAGGTCCTGGCCGGCCACCACGGTTCCGCCCAGGTAGAGCAGCTTGAGCCCGAGCGAGTAGCGCGCCTCGTCGTCTTTGGCCACAAAGCCGTTGACCTCGAGGGTGTGCATCATGCGAAAGAGGCTCGCCTTGTCGTGACCAGTCTCGCGGGCGAGCTCGGCCAGCGACATGGAGCCGTGGGTGGCCAGCACGTCGAGCAACCTCAGGGTGTTGTTGACCGAGCTCAGCAGGTACTTGTCCTTGGCGGGGGATTCGGCCTTCTTCGCAACCATGCGGTGCCCTTTCGCGGTGTGAACCTATCGTTTCTCTATGCGCAACGAGTATACCGCAAGCCCATCCCTCACGTTTATCGAGAAAACCGGCACGTTTTCAGGATTTTCAGCCCGCAAGCCCTGCAACCTGTGCTATAAGGGTTTCGCAATAAGAAATAGCGTTTCGCATATAGAAACAAATGGCGAAACATTTCCGGCCGGAACTATTTCACAATGGGAAACGGCATCGCTTGCAACGATGCCAGTCCGTGCGCAACGTCGCACAAAGGAATGAAAGGTGGGCATGATGGCCGATTCAGCCCTTGCCAAGCCCAAGAAGCAGCGCAACTACGCCGTCGACTTCTGGCGCTTCTTCGCCACGCTGGCCGTGTTCTGGGGACACTACCAGCTCAACTACCGCTTCACGTTTATGGAGCAGCACTCCTGGAACGCCGATGGCATCCTCTTCACCGAGGGCAACATCCTTGGCGTGTTCCTCATCTTCACCGGCTTCTTCATGATGCAGTCCTATCAGAGCAAGAAGCGCCGCGGCCTCACCAACAAGCCGGCCGCCACGCAGGCCGCCGAGTACCTCAAGACGCGCTATCTCGGCCTTTGGCCCGCGCTGTTCCTGGGCGTGCTCATCGGCTTCATCGTGAACGTCTACTGCGAGTTTGACGGCCACAGCATGGGCAACCTCATCTACCAGAACGGCGAGAGCTTCGGCGGCATCGCCGACGTGGTCTACAACTTCCTCTCCTCGATCCTGCAGTTCGCAGGCCTCGACGCCACGGGCATCCTGGGCCAGCTCGGCATCAGCTTCATGTGGAACGTCCCGCTGTGGTACATCTCGGCCATCTTCGTGGGCGGCTACTTCCTCTACTACCTGCTCGCCAAGAACGAGGACGTCTTCACCGGCTTCATCGCCCCGTTCATCGTCGTGTCCTTCGCGGCCGTGTGGTGCCTCTCCGAGACCCTCGAGATGAACGACCGCCGCGTGCTGTTCTGCGGCATCATCGAGAACGCGCTCGCCTTCGGCGTCTGGGGCATGTGCATCGGCGTCGTCTGCTACAAGCCCTACGAGCGCCTGCGCACCATGGTGCTCACCGCCAAGGGCAAGACCATCCTCACCGTCATCCACCTGTTCTTCTTCTGCTGCCTCGTTTACTGGCAGGTCTTTGGCAACACCTGGCGCGGCACCAACGAGATGTTCATCGACATCTGGGCCGTCATCACCTGCGCCTTCGCCATCGGCAACCAGGACTACCTCACCCAGAAGGTCCTGAACCACAAGGTCTTCTCCACGCTGGGCGAGTACTCCCTCTACTTCTTCATCTGCCACATGCCCATCCTCGAGCTCTTCAAGCAGTACTACCCGATGGTCCCCACGGCCTCCGACTACTACAGCTCGCTCGCCATGGCCTTTGGCATCACCGCGGTTGCCGGCGTGGTCGCCATGCTCATCTGCAAGAAGGGCATCCAGCCACTGCTGTACAAGCTCGACGCGAACATCCAGGCCGCTACCAAGCGTGGCGAAGAGGTCCGTGCTGCCGAGAAGGCCGCCTAGGTGAGGCCCATGGCAGAGAAGACCTATCGGGTGCTGGCCATCAACTTGGGTTCTACCAGCACCAAGATCGCCTACTTTGGCAACGACGTCTGCGTGGCGCGCGAGAGCGTGGCGCACGACGCGGCCGAGCTCGCGGCCTGCGGCACCGACATCTGGGCGCAGTACGAGCTGCGCGAGGCGGCCGTCCTGGGCTTCATGGAGCGCCACGGCATCTCGCTCGACGAGCTGGACGCCATCAGCAGCCGCGGCGGCAACATCGAGCCCACGACCGGCGGCACCTACCGCATCAACCAGGCCATGCGCGCCGAGACGCGCAGCTGCCAGTGGGGCACCCACGTGAGCCACCTGGGCGTGGAGATTGCCTTCCGTCTGTGCGAGCGCGCAGATCACGCCGTGCCCGTCACCACCGACCTGCCCACCACAGACGAGTTCGAGCCGCTCGCCCGCTACACGGGCTTGGCCGAGGTACAGCGCGAGAGCAAGTTCCAGGCGCTCAACCACCGTGCCATGGCCCGCGCCTATGCCGAGAAGGTCGGCCGTGCTTACGAGGAGCTCAACCTCGTGGTGGTGATGATGGGCGGCGGCATCACCGTGGCCACCCACAAGAAGGGCCTCATGGTGGACGCGCAGGACGGCCTGGGCGGCGACGGCACCTTCTCCAACAACCGCTGCTGCGGCGTGCCCGTGGCCGCGCTGGTGGAGCTGTGCTACTCGGGCAAGTTCACGCGTGAGCAGATGCTCGCCCACATCAACGGCGAGGCGGGCCTGCTCGCCTACGTGGGCACCACCGACATCCGTGAGCTCGTGGCCCGCGCCGAGGCCGGCGAGGCAAAGGTGGCCGAGGTGCTCGACGCCATGTGCTACCAGACCTCCAAGGACATCGCGGCGCACGCCTCGGTGCTCAAGGGCGAGGTGGACGCCATCCTGCTCACCGGCGGCATGGCCAACGCAACCTACCTCACCGAGCGCATCACCGAGCGCGTGGGCTTCATCGCCCCGGTGGTGGTCATGCCCGGCGAGCGCGAGATGGAGTCGCTCGGCATCAACGCATACAAGGCCGTCTCGGGCCAGATCGAGCTCAAGGAGTTCGAGCCCAAGCAGCAGGTTCCGGAATGGGTGTGGTAGCTGTGACGCTGTACAAGAGCTTTGCCGACATCGAGCAGGCGGTGCTTGCCTCGGTGGCCGAGCGCGGCAAGAAGGTCCGCATCGCCCTGGCCTGCGCCCAGGACCCCGACGGCCTGGCTGCCGTGGTGGACGCGCGCCGTCGCGGCGTGGTTGAGGCCACGCTCATCGGCGACGTTGACTCCATCCGCGCCCAGCTTGCCCAGATGGGGGAGGACGAGGCCTCCTTCGAGCTGATTCCCTGCGCCGAGGAGCTCGCGGCCGGTCAGCTTGCCGTGAGTCTGGTTCGCGAGGGTGCGGCCGACATCCCCATGAAGGGCCTCATGATGACGGCCAACTTCATGCGCGCCATCCTGGACAAGGAGAACGGTCTGCTGCCCGCGGGCAAGCTCCTCTCCCAGGCCACCGTGCTCGAGTGGCCGGCGCGAGACAAGCTCATGGTCATCTCGGACTGCGCGGTGAACATCAGCCCCAACCTGGAGCAGAAGGCCAAGATCTGCCGCAACGCCATCGACCTCGCGCACGTGCTTGGCTACGAGCGGCCCAACGTGGGCGTGCTCTCGGCCCTCGAGGTCGTGAAGGAGAAGATTCCCAGCACCGTGGAGGCCCGCGCCATTTCCGAGATGGAGTGGCCCGACGCCTGCGTGGGCGGCCCCTTCGCCCTCGACAACGCGGTGGTTCCCGAGGCGGCAGCGCTCAAGGGCGTCACGCACCCGGCCGCCGGCAAGTGCGACGTGCTCATCGTGCCCGACCTGCCGTCCGGCAACATCTTCACCAAGAGTCTGACCTTCTTTGCCGAGCTCAAGAGCGCAGGCTCGCTCAACGGCACCACGCACCCCGTGGTCATGACCAGCCGCACCGACACCCCGGAGGACAAGTACTACTCGATTCTCGTGGCCATCGCCAAGACGCTCTAGCCCCAAGCGCCGCGGTTCGGTTTGACCGGGCGGATTGGCCGGTGCTGGCGCCGCTGACCTGCGCGCCGAGCGCTGGTTGGCCTTCCGTCCTGGCGTGACGCCGCGCTGGCGGCTGCCCCCGCACCGGGGAGGCCGTCAGCGCAGCGCCCGAACCGCCGAGAATCGGCTGCGGATAGCCTTGTTCTCTCCTCTCTCCTTCGCCGCCCGCGACTTCCCCGGTCGCGGGCGGCCTCTTCGTCCGTAGGTTTTGGGTAGGGGCGGGGTGTGCGGCTACACTGGGCGGGACGAATTCTGGAGAAGGAGAACCCATGACCATCGACGCCGAGAAGCTCGAGGCTCTGGCACACGCGCTCAAGAGCGTGGTGGGCCCCGAGGCCGTCCGCCGCGACGAGCCGATGAGCGACCACACCACCTTCAAGATCGGTGGCCCGACCGACCTGTTCGTGACGCCTGCTAACGAGGACGAGCTCGTGCGCGTGGTGCGCGCCTGTGCAGACACCGGCACCGAGCACTTCCTGCTTGGCCTGGGCTCCGACCTGCTCGTGGGCGACGCGGGCTACCGCGGCGTGATGATCGACTGCGCCGGCGCCTTTGACGACATCCTTGTGCTCGGTGACCCACGCGAGGAGTGCAAGCTTGTGTGCGAGGCCGGCGCAGCCATCGCCGACGTGAGCGCCATGGCCGCCCAGCTGGGGCTTTCTGGCCTGGAGTTTGCCTGTGGCATCCCCGGCAGCGTGGGCGGCGCCGTCTTCATGAACGCCGGCGCCTACGACGGCTGCACGGCCGACGTGCTCACGAGCGTGCGCTGCCTCATGCCGAGCGGCTACGTGGAGGAGCTCGGCGTGGAGGAACTCGAGATGGGCTACCGCACGAGCCGCGTGCGCACCGAGGGCCTCGTGGTGCTCTCGGCCACCTTCGCGCTCAAGCCGGGCGACCCTGCGTCCATCCAGGCGCGCGTGGCCGAGCTCACCGAGGCGCGCGAGTCCAAGCAGCCGCTCGAGCTGCCGAGCGCCGGCTCCACCTTCAAGCGCCCCGAGGGCCACTTCGCCGGCAAGCTCATCACCGACGCCGGCCTCAAGGGCTACCAGGTGGGCGGCGCCGCCGTCTCCGAGAAGCACGCCGGCTTCGTCGTGAACCTGGGCGACGCCACGGCCGCCGACGTCCGCGCCGTCATCGAGCACGTCCAGGCCGAGGTGGAGCGCCAGTTCGGCGTCAAGCTCGAGCCCGAGGTCCGCATGGTGGGCGAGTTCTAGCCGCATCGATAGCCGTCCATAGCGCGTAAATAGCATCTGGCCAAACGCTGGGATATCAGGCGTTTGGCCAGTTGCTATTTCGGGCGCTCAAAATGCTCTGGATAAAAGGTTGAAAAAGGGGCGCCGGCCTGCGCCAACGCCCCTAGTGAGACACGCATTTTGTCCGATAAGCCGCAAGCGATGCCATGCCCGGCACGACGCCGTAGCCGCGGCCTCGCTAGTTCTTCAGCGAATTGAGCGGGGCGGGGAAGCGGCCGCCGCGGTGGGCCAGCACGGTGCCGGCGTTGGGGTTCACGTGCATGACGGGCGCGCGGCCAAACAGGCCGCCGTACTCCACGCAGTCGCCCTCGCCCTTGCCCATGGCCGGGATGATGCGCACGGCCGTGGTCTTGTTGTTGATGACGCCGATGGCCATCTCGTCGGCGATGATGCCGGCGATGGCCTCGAGCGAGGTGTCGCCCGGCACGGCGATCATGTCCAGGCCCACCGAGCACACGCAGGTCATGGCCTCGAGCTTCTCGATGGAAAGCGCGCCCGCCTCGGCCGCGGCGATCATGCCGGCGTCCTCGGAGACCGGGATGAAGGCGCCGGAGAGGCCGCCCACGCTGGAGCTCGCCATCACGCCGCCCTTCTTCACGGCGTCGTTGAGCATGGCCAGCGCGCAGGTGGTGCCGGGGCCGCCGCAGGTGCCCACGCCAATGATCTCGAGGATGCGGGCCACAGAGTCGCCCACGGCAGGGGTCGGGGCCAGCGAGAGGTCCACGATGCCCTTCTCCACGCCCAGGCGCCTTGCGGCCTGGCGGCTCATGAGCTCGCCGGCGCGCGTGATCTTGAAGGCCGTCTGCTTGATGCGCTCGGCCACCTCCATCATGTCGGCGGTCTCGGGCAGCTCCTCGAGGGCGGCGGCCATCACGCCGGGGCCGGAGACGCCCACGTTGATGACGGCGTCGGCCTCGCCGGAGCCGTGGACGGCGCCGGCCATGAAGGGGGAGTCCTCCACCATGTTGGCGAAGCACACGAACTTGGAGGCGCCAACGCTCTCGTTGTCGGCCGTGAGGCGCGCGGCGTCGATGATGGTCTGGGCGGCCATGAGCACGGCGTCCATGTTGATGCCGGCGCGCAGGCTGGCCACGTTCATGCTCGAGCACACGCGGCTCGTGGAGGCCAGCGCCTCGGGGATGCAGCTGATGAGGCGGCGGTCGGCGTCACCGATGCCCTTGTGCACGAGGGCGGAGTAACCGCCCAGGTAGTCGATGCCGAGGGTCTCGGCCGCGCGGTCGAGCGCATGGGCGAGCGGCACCAGGTCCGCGTCGGGGCAGGCCGCGGCGATCTGGGCCACCGGGGTGACCGAGACGCGCTTGTTCACGATGGGGATGCCGTACTCGCGCTCGAGGCTCTCGGCCACGGGCACGAGGCGCTCGGCCGTCTTGGTGATGTGGTCGTAGACCTTGGTGCACATGCGCTCGAGGTTCTCGTCCGCGCAGCCCATGAGGGAGATGCCCATGGTGATGGTGCGGATGTCGAGGTTTTGCTCGGTGACCATGTTGAGTGTCTCGGCGACCTCTTCGGCGGTAATAGCCACGGTGACCCCTTAC
This sequence comes from Prevotella sp. CAG:279, assembly GCA_963653485.1. GTDB lineage: Bacteria > Actinomycetota > Coriobacteriia > Coriobacteriales > Atopobiaceae > Parolsenella. The sequence goes on along the minus strand of CAVJWS010000064.1, from coordinate 1,997 downwards.
GTGTCGTGGGCGTTAGTGCGGGCTGTTCGCTGGGACCAGGCGAGACGGGCGTGCCGCCGCCGGCGTTTGCCGAGGCAGGCGAGCGCTTGCCGAATCACGCTTGCGTCGCAGCATAGATGCCCATTATGCACGCTCGCGCCCGCCCGCGCCAACGCCAGCGGCCCATTGCTCCACGCTTTTAACAGTAGGAGCGGGAGCTTGGGCAGCGGCTTGGCTGTGGCGTCGGAGGCTTGGCAGGGCGTCGGTTTGAGCCCTACTGTTCAATAAATACGAGGTAGGGGAGCCGTTCCTCACACCAGCTTGCCTGCGCTGTGCTGCTCCCGCCTCAAAAAACCGCAGCGTGCGTATGCCCCCGCAATCCTGCGCCCATCCCTAAAGCAAAGGCGCGGAAGCCTAAAGCCTCCGCGCCCGCTAGCTGCAAGTTATTCAACGAACCGGCTGCTGCCTAAATTTCAACGGGCTGCACCGCCATGCCAACCAGGCTGGCGCCGGTGTGGACGATGAGGTCGGGCGTGAGCTCGCTCGTGATGACGTCCACGCAGTTGGTGACCGTCTCGCGGATGCGCCCGGCGAGCTCCTCCATGCGCGGCTCGGCCTTGGTGCAGCACACCGCGCAGATGACCTTTTCGTAGAGCTTGGCCTGCGCCTGCACCAGGGCAAGCTCGGCATCGAGCGCCTTGTCCCAGCCGCGCGCCTTCTTGACGGTGGCGTACTTGCCCTCGGCGTCGCAGAAGAAGACCGGCTTGAGGTTGAGCATGCTGCCCAGGCGGTAGGTGGCCTCGTTGATGCGGCCGCCGTGGCGCAGGTAGGACAGCTCGCGCACGGTGAAGTAGACGCGCGTGTGCTCGGAGAGCTTCTCGAGCTTGCCCTTGAGCTCGGCAAACGGCACGCCCTCCTCGGCCATCTTCACGGCGGCCATCACCACCATGCCGGCGGCCACGCCGATGCTCTTGGTGTCCACCACGGCCACCTCAAAGCCCTCCATCTGGCTCGCCACAAGTTCCACCGTCTGGCAGGTGGCCGAAAGGCCGGAGCTGATGGTGACGAAGACGGCGTTCTCGTAGCCGTCGGTGCGCACGCACTCGAGCGCCTCGCGGATGGCCTCGGGGCTCGGCAGGCTCGTGGTGGGGATCTCCTCGGCAAAGCGCTCGATGACCTCGTCGGTGGTGATGTCGATGGTGGAGCGGTAGCTCGTGCCGTCGGAGTAGTTCACCAGCAGGGGCACCTGACGCACGTCATGGGCGGCGGCAAACTCGGCCGGCACGTTGGTGCCCGTGTCGGTGAGGATGGCGATGCGCTGCGTGTTCATGGTGACTCCTAGCTGTGACGTTTGGGGCAAGGGGACTTGCCGCATACGAAGTGTAGCGGATGATTCTATGCGCTTACATACCCACCACCAAATACAGACTGTCACGCGGGTACAATCGAGAGGTTGCAAATACGGCGGGTGCGGGGGCACCTGCTTGCGTCCGCCGAGGTGGCGGGCGCCGGACACGAAGGAGCACAGATGAGCACGGTCTACGTCTTTGGTCACCTCAACCCCGACAACGACGCCGTCATGAGCGCCGTCGTCCTCTCCCAGCTGCTCAACCAGGTGGGTTACGAGGGCAACGAGTACAAGCCCTGCGTGCTCGGCCCGCTGCCGGCCGAGTCCGCCAAGCTGCTTGCCGAGGCCGGCGTGGCCGAGCCCGAGCTGCTCACCAGCGTCGAGGCCGGCCAGCCCGTGGTGCTGACCGACCACAACGAGAGCGCCCAGTCCGTCGAGGGCCTCAAGGACGCCACCGTCCTGGGCGTGGTTGACCACCACCGCATCGGCGACTTCGAGACGGCCGGCCCGCTGCACTACATCGCCCTGCCCTGGGGCTCCTCCTGCACCGTCGTGGCCAAGCTCGCCGGCGTGCTCGGCATCGAGCTCTCCGACACGCAGGCCAAGCTGCTGCTCTCGGCCATGATGACCGACACCCTCATGCTCAAGAGCCCCACCACCACCGAGGTGG
>CAVJWS010000063.1:0-13131 GCA_963653485.1 Prevotella sp. CAG:279 | reverse complement strand
CCCATGCGCATGTGCAAGCTCACGCGCGCCCAGGGCGACGAGATCGTGGAGCGCACGCTCACCGAGGCGGCCCTGTGGGACGAGGTCAAGGACAAGCTCGACCAGAGCGGCCTGGGTCTTTCCGGCGGCCAGCAGCAGCGCCTGTGCATCGCGCGCGCCCTGGCTACCAGCCCCGACGTCCTGCTCATGGACGAGCCCACGAGCGCCCTCGACCCCATCAGCACCCTCATGGTGGAGGAGCTCATGCAAAAGCTCGCCCGCGAGCACACCGTCGTGGTGGTGACGCACAACATGCAGCAGGCCGCCCGCGTGGCCGACAAGACCGCCTTCTTCTACCTCGGCGAGCTCATCGAGGCCGCCCCCACCAAGGAGCTGTTCGCCAACCCCCGCGAGCGGCGCACGCAGGAATACCTATCAGGAAGGTTCAGCTGATATGCCTACTCGAGTCGAATTTCTGAAGCAGCTCGACGAGATGGAGAGCCTGCTTTCCCGCTTTGCCGAGAAGTGCGCGAGCGACACGCGCGCCGCGGGCCTGGCCGCCTCCGGCGACCACGGCGCCGAGGCCGGGCTTCTCGCCGGCCAGAAGGCCGCCGACCGCCTGCGCCAGGAGATTGAGTCCATGTGCCTCGACATCATGCTGCTCCAGCAGCCGCTCATCGGCGATGACCTGCGCTTCATCACGGCCTCGTACCGCGTGGTCTCCGACCTCAACAAGATCGACTCCATCACGCGCTCCATCGCCTTCATCTTCTCCGAGATGAGCCGCAAGGCCTCCAACCGCCTGGCCGGCGACTTCTTGAAGATGAGCGAGCGCGCCGCCGGCATGGTGGAGAACAGCATGGCCGCCTTCCTTTCCAAGGACGAACGCCTCGCCCGCCAGGTCATCGCCGACGACGACGAGCTCGACCAGATGTACGCCGACGCCGTGGAGGTCGTCATCGAGCTCATCAAGGACGGCAAGCCCTCGCCCAAGAGCCTTCCCGAGCTGCTGATGGTCGCCAAGCACTTCGAGCACATCGGCGACACCGCCCAGCGAGTTGCCGATTGGGCGGTCTTCCGCGCCACCGGAGAGCGTATCCTTACCCAAGGGGACCACTCCGCCGATGACGACAACCTGCCGGAGTAGTCCAAAGTGGGCGACCTTCGGATGGAGAGCGAGCCGGTGATCTACTACGTCGAGGACGAGAAGAACATCCGTGAGCTGACGGTCTATGCGCTGTCGCAGGCCGGCATCGAGGCCAAGGGCCTGCCCGACGACGCGGCCTTCCGCCGCGCCTGCGCCGAGCGCGTGCCCGACGCCGTGCTTCTGGACATCATGCTGCCCGACACGGACGGCCTGTCCATCCTGCGCCGCATCAGGCAGACGCCGGGGCTCTCCCAGGTTCCGGTGATGATGCTCACCGCCCGCGACTCCGAGCTCGACACCGTGACGGCGCTCGACGGCGGCGCGGACGACTACCTGGCCAAGCCCTTTGGCATGATGGAGATGGTGAGCCGCGTGCGCGCGCTGCTGCGTCGCGCGCCGGCCCGCCCCTCGGCCGCCGCGAAGCGCGCCGACCTGCTCGAGGTCGGGCCCATCGCGCTCTCGTCCTCGCGCCATGAGGCGAGCTGCGACGACCGGCCGCTGAGCCTCACCCTAAGGGAATTCGATTTGCTATCGTTTCTCATGAAATCGCCCGGCGTGGTCTTCAACCGCGAGACCCTGCTCCAGCGCGTCTGGGGCTGGGACTTTGACGGCGGGAGCCGCACGGTCGACGTCCACGTCCAGACGCTTCGCCAGAAGCTGGGCGAGCACGCCGACATGATCGAGACGGTGCGAGGGGTTGGCTACCGACTGAGGGGTTAGTTCCATGGCTGAGGCGTCATCTGAGGCGGGTCTGGCACAAGCCGGCGAGCCTTCTGCGGAACGCGCGAGGGCGCCGTTTTTGGCCGGCCTGCTCGGGGGAGGGCGCCGCTCGCTCGCGCGCCGCATCTTCGTAGCGCTCGCCTCGGTCTCGGCCGTGGCCGCCGTGGCGGTGCTCGTGTTCTCCACCGTCATCTACCAAAGCAGCGCGCTCGAGGAAACCGGCCAGATGCTCGAGGCCCAGTGTCGCATCCTGGGCGCGTCGGTGCGCGGTGACGACACCGACGTCCTGCGGCTCGTCGGCGCCGCCACGAGCGACGTGCGCATCACCCTCATCGACTCAGACGGCACCGTGCTCTACGACAGCGAGAACGCCGTCGAGGACATGCCCAACCATGCCGACAGGCCTGAGGTCGCGGAGGCGCTCAAGACGGGCGCCGGTTCGGCGGAGCGCGAGTCCGACACGGCCGGCTGCGTAGAGATCTACCGTGCCATCCGGACCAAGCCGGGAAGCGTCCTGCGCCTGGCCGTCACGCGCGAGAGCGCGGCCGGCGCCCTGACGCACGACGTCTTCTTCGCCGCCGCGCTGGTGGGCGTGGTCATCCTCGTGTGCTGGGCCGTCTCGAGGCTTGTGGTCGACTTCATCGTCGTGCCGATCCTCGACATCGACCCGGCGGACCCCGACCCCGACTCCTCCTATGTGGAGCTCGAGCCGCTCGTGGAGCGCATCGACGAGCAGATGGGGGAGCTGCGCGGCAACGACCTCATGCGCCGCGAGTTCACCTCCAACGTCACCCACGAGCTCAAGACCCCGCTGAGCACCATCTCGGGCGCCGCCGAGCTCATTCGCGACGGCATCGTGAAGCCCGAGGACGTGGGCGAGTTCGCCGGGCGCATCTACGACGAGGCCCAGCACATGACGAGCCTCGTGAACGACATCCTCACCCTCTCCAAGCTCGACGAGTCCGAGCGCTCCCGTGACGTGAGCCTGCTCGGCACGCCCGAGCCGGTCGACCTCGCCCACCTGCTGGCCGAGGTGCAGCGCCGCCTCGCACCCGCCGCCGAGACCGCCGAGGTGAGCCTCGGGTGCACCGGCGACTCGGTCATCGTCATGGGTCTACCGGGCCTTCTCGACGAGCTCGCCTACAACCTGTGCGACAACGCCATCCGCTACAACCGCCCCGGCGGCGCCGTCCAGGCAAGCGTGAGCGTGGAGCAGGGACGTCCCACCCTCGTGGTGGCCGACAGCGGCCTGGGCATCCCGGCCGAGGCGCAGACCAAGGTCTTCGAGCGCTTCTACCGCGTGGAGGGGAGCCGTTCGCGCGAGCGCGGCGGCACGGGCCTGGGGCTGGCCATCGTTAAGCACGCCGCGGCCTACCACAAGGCCGAGGTGAGGCTCCAGAGCGTGCCCGACCAAGGCACCACCATCACCATCAGCTTCCCGCCCGAGTCCCTCGTCAGTCTCGACTAGCCGCGCAAAAGTGCGACAATGGGCAAGTTATCGACTAGGCGAGAAGGGCTTGTATGGCTGTCAACACCGAAAACCGCCCCCACTTCCCGGCGCGCGCCGTCATCACCGCCGGCATGCCGTACGGCAACAAGGACCTGCACTTTGGCCACATCGGCGGCGTCTTTGTGCCGGCAGACTTCTTTGCGCGCTTTCTGCGCGACCGCATCGGCGCCGAGAACGTCGTGTTCGTCTCGGGCACCGACTGCTATGGCTCTCCCATCATGGAGGGCTACCGCAAGCTCACCGAGGCCGGCGAGTTCAGCGGCACCATCACCGACTACGTGCGCGGCCACCACGACAACCAGAAGGCCGCGCTCGACGCCTACCAGATCTCGCTCGACATCTACGCCGGTTCCGGCCTGGAGCCCGCCAAGCCCTTCCATGCCCAGCTCTCCCACGAGTGGATCAGCCGCCTGCACGAGGTGGGCGCCCTCAAGAAGCGCTCCACCCTGCAGTTCTATGACACCGAGGCCCAGACCTTCCTGAACGGCCGCCAGGTCATCGGTCGCTGCCCGGTGCGCGGCTGCAAGTCCGAGAAGGCCTACGCCGACGAGTGCGACCTGGGACACCAGTTCGACCCCGAGGAGCTCATCGCCCCGGTCTCGCAGCTCACCGGCACCAAGCCCGAGCTGCGCCCCTGCGACAACTGGTACTTCGACCTGCCCGCCTTCGAGACCGCCCTCAAGGACCTCATGGACGAGTGGGACGCCGACGACCAGGTGCGCTCCGTCATCACCAAGACCGTCCGCGAGAGCCTCGTGGCCCCGGTCATCTACGTCAAGAACGAGCTGCGCGAGGCCTTCGACGCCGCAGCGGCGGACCTGCCCGCCCACAAGGTGCACGAGGCCCAGGGCAACCAGGCCAGCTTCTCGGTGGAGTTTGCCGACTGGGAGGCCCGCGACCAGGCCCGCGAGGTGCTCGAGGCCGCCCACGTGCGCTTCCGCACGGGCAAGTGCCTGCTGCCCTTCCGCATCACCGGCAACATCGACTGGGGCGTGCCCGCGCCCGAGCTCGAGGGCACCGGCGGCCTCACCGTCTGGTGCTGGCCCGAGAGCCTGTGGGCGCCCATCTCCTTCGTGCAGACCGTGCTCGCCAAAAGCGAGCCGGGTCGCTACTCCTCAACCGACTGGCGCGACTGGTGGTGCAAAGACGACGCCCAGGTCTTCCAGTTCATCGGCCAGGACAACATCTACTTCTACTGCGTGGCCCAGCCGGCCATGTGGGAGGCGCTGGGCTGGGGCCTCAAGCAGACCACGCCCGTGGCCAACTACCATATCCTGTTCATGAACAAGAAGGCCTCGAGCTCGGGCGCCATCAAGCCGCCCATGGCCCACGAGCTGCTCGAGAGCTACACCGCCGAGCAGCTGCGCGCCCACTGGCTGTCGCTTGCGCTCGACGCCAAGGCCGTGAGCTTCTCGCCCAAGGCCTATGATACGAGCGTCTCGTACAAGGACAAGAAGACCGGCGAGGAGGTGCTGGTCAAGGACGACCCGCGCGTGGTTGACCCGGCCCTCAAGGAGAGCGCCTTCCTCACCAACATCTTCAACCGCCTGGCCCGAAGCTGCTTCTACGGTGCGGCCAAGAAGTGCGGCTGCAAGCTGCCGGCCGTGGAGGCCGCAGACGAGGTCGTCGAGGCCTGCCAGCAGGCCGCGCTCGAGTTTGAGCGCACCGTCCACGGGCTTGACTTCCACGGCGCGCTTGCCGGCGTGGAGGAGTTTGCCCGCGCGGCCAACAAGCGCTGGGACGGCGCGAGCAAGGCCGCCGGCGACGACGACGCCGCCTACGTGGCCGCGCTTGCCGACGCCTTCGCCGCGCTGCGTACCAGCGCCTTGCTGATGCACGCCGCGGTGCCGGCCGGTTGCGAGCTCATCGCCGAGTACATGGGCTTCGAGAACCGCGACTTCTTCAGCTGGGAGCACGCGCTTGCGACCCCGCGCCAGCTCGCCGAGGCCCTGGGCGAGTCGGCGTCCGAGCACGCCGTCAAGGAGCTGCCCCCGCGCTTTGACTTCTTCCGCAAGCACGAGAGCCAGTACAAGTAGGGCTGCGGCTCGGCGCTCGTGGGGAGCGGGCGCGGCGCGTTTGGCGGGAAGTGGGCAAGAAAGGGGAGAGGAACATGAACGTAGTCGTTTTGAGCGGAAGCCCTCGCAAGGGCGCCAACACCGACATCATGTGCGAGGTCTTCGCCGACGAGGCGCGCGCGTGCGGACATTCGGTTGAGGTCGTGCCGGTTGGCCGGATGAAGATCGCCGGCTGCCTGGGCTGCAAGTACTGCTTTGCCCACGACGGGCAGTGCGTGCAGGCAGACGACATGGCTCCCGTTATTGAGAAGCTCAAGCTCGCGGACGTGGTGGTGTTTGCCTCTCCGATCTATTGGTTTGACATCACCGCGCAGGAAAAGGCGGCGATAGACCGCATGTATGCCTTTGGGGGCATTGGCTTTCCGTTCCACAAGACGGCCCTTCTCCTGGATAGCCACAGCGACGGCGTCTACGCTGCGGCCGTCTCCCAGTACAAGGACACGTGCTCCTATTGCAAGTGGGATGACCTCGGCATTGTCTGCATCAGCGGCATGACCGAACGCGACAGCATGAAGGCTTCCCCGAAGCTCGAGGAAGTCCGCGCCCTCGCAAGAAGCATCGCTTAGGGAAGGGACGCGCAGGCGTCGCCCTGCCTGGTCGCGAGGGTTTGGGGAGCGGCGCGTGGGTAGAATGGAAGCTCACGCAAACGAAGGAGCTTTCATGATCAAGGCCGTCCTGTTCGACATGGACGACACCCTGCTGGACATCAACCTCAGCGCCTTCATGATGCGCTACACGGCTGATGTCTCCCGCATGCTCGCCTATATCTGCGACAAGCGGACGGCGTCCGTGACCGCCGCCTGCGCCGCCGGCTATCTGGCAATGGATAGCAGCAAGCGCACCGACGGCCTCACCAACGCCGAGCTGTTCTGCCGTGAGATGGAGAGGCGCTGCGGCGTTGCGCTGGCAGACCCCGCCATCCTCGACGCAATCGATTGCTACGAGACCGACGTCTTGCCCTCGCGCAAGGACGGCCTCGTGCGGGCGCGGCCCATGCCCGGCGGCGTCGCGGCCATCGAGGCGGCCTGCGACCTCGGCCTTACCGTGGCGCTTGCCACCAACCCGTGCCTGTCAGAGCGCTGCAACCACGTGCGCATGCAGTGGGCCGGCATTGACGACGCGCCCTTCGCGCGCGTGAGCCACCTGGCAAATTCCACGCGCCTCAAGCCGTCCTCGCGCTACTACGAGGAGTTCGTCTCGTCGCTGGGCCTGGCTCCCCACGAGTGCCTCATGGTGGGAAACGACGCCAAGCGCGACTTCCCCCGCCCCGACATCGGCATGCCCACGGCCTACGTTGGCCATGCGCGCCCCTCTCGGGCCGTCTGGAGCGGCCGCATGAGCGAGCTGGCGGGCGCCCTGCCCGTCATCGTCGACCGCCTCAACCTCAAGGGGTAGGGAAGGCGGTCCTGCGCTGCGCCAGGCCCTTTGGCGGGTAGAATGGGCGAGCTGGCATGGCCTGCCTCGGGGCGGCCTTGCGCAAGGGCGGAGGCGGAAGCGTGCCGCCCGTGACGGGGGCGCGGCATGCGCCCGGGGAATGGCGGCGCCGCCCAAGCGGCGCTAGGGATAGCGGGCGCCACCAGGCGCCTGGGGAATGGAGAGCGATATGGCAGAGCAGGGCGGCATTGCCCAGTTTGAGCTGGGAGACCTCTCGCGCGTGCACCACCTCATCGGCGTGGTCTCGGGCAAGGGGGGCGTGGGCAAGTCCCTCGTCACGGGCATTTTGGCCCGAGAGCTCACGCGCGCCGGCCAGCGCGTCGGCATTCTGGACGCCGACATCACCGGCCCCTCCATCCCGCGCATGTTCGGCATGGCAAACGAGCACGCCACGGCCGAGGACAACCACCTCATCCCCTGCGTCTCCAAGCACGGGGTGAAGGTCATGAGCACCAACCTCGTCCTGGCCGACGAGACGCAGCCGGTTCTGTGGCGAGGCCCGGTCCTGGGCGGCGCCATCCGCCAGTTCTGGGGCGACACCGCCTGGGGCGAGCTGGACTATATGCTCGTCGACATGCCTCCCGGAACGGGCGACGTGGCGCTCACGGTGTTCCAGAGCCTGCCCATCGAGGGCGTCGTCATCGTCACGAGCCCGCAGGACCTCGTGTCCATGATCGTAGGCAAGGCCGTGAACATGGCTGCCGAGATGGAGATCCCGGTGCTTGGCCTGGTCGAGAACATGAGCTACGCCACCTGCCCGTGCTGCGGGGAGCGCATCGACGTCTTTGGCAAGAGCAAGCTCGCCGAGGTGGCCGCCGGCTACGGCCTGCCGGTGCTCGGCACCCTGCCCATCGACCCGGCCCTGGCCGAGGCCTGCGACAACGGCACCTTCGAGGACGTTTTGCCCGAGGGGCTGCTTGCTGACGCCGTGGCCCTGGCACTCGACCTTCCCGAGCTCGAGGTGGCCGAGCAGTCCCCGGCCCCGCGCGAGCCCACCATGGCCGAGCGCGCCGCCGCCGCGGCTGCCGCCTACAAGGCCAAGAAGGCCGCCCAGCAGCAGGACCTCCCGGCCGACGCCGTGGACATGACGCCGCGCGAGGTTCGCTAGCGTGCCGGCCGCCCGCAAGAAGAAGGCCGGCGCCGGCGCGTCGCGTGCCCGTGAGCGCGAGCTTGCGCTGAAGCGTCTCGCCGCCGTCGAGGTGGGCGAGCGTGCCGACGTCTGCGTGATTGGCGGCGGGGCGGCGGGCCTGGCGTGCGCCATTGCGGCCGCCGAGGCCGGGAGCCGCGTGGTCGTGCTCGAGCGCGACCTCGAGTGCGGCCGCACCATTCTCGCTACGGGCAATGGCCGCTGCAACTTCGCCAACGCCGACCTCTCGGCCGAGCACTACAACCAACCTGAGTTCGTGACCAAGGTGATGGGCCCCGCGGACGGCGCGCTCGAGTTCGTGCAGGACTTCTTTGCGCGGTGCGGCCTGGCCTCGGTCTGCGAGGAGGGCCGCCTCTACCCGCGTAGCCGCCAGGCGGGCAGCGTGCGCAACGTGCTCCTCGCCCGTGCCGAGCGCGCGGGGGTCGTCTTCGCCTGCGGCCGCGAGGTCATCGGCGCCGCGCGCGTGTCCGTGGCAGACGACGAGCCCTGTTGCGCAGATGCGGGCGACGGCGTTGCCGCGCCGGGCGACGGTGCGTGCGAGACGTGCGCCGACAAGGCCGCAACCTGCGATGATATGGCAAATCCGGGAGCTTGCGCCGCCGACTTGGCGGCCCCTGCCCACCAAGGCGGCCCCGCGGCCTGCGCCGGCGGCCTCAGCCATGAGGCCTGGGAAGTCAGCTTTGCGCAGGCCTGGGACGGTCGCAGCTCCACGCTTGTGGCCGAGTCGCTCGTATTCGCCGGCGGCGGCGCGAGCCACGCGCTGGCAGGCGAGCTGGGCCTGCCCCTCGTGGCAGACGAGCCGGTCCTGTGCGCCCTGGCCGCCCAAGGGCCCGTGCCCGGCATGCTTGAGGCGCTTGACGGCCGTCGGGCCCATTGCGTCGCGAGCCTCACGCGCGGCGGCCGCGTGGTGCACCGCGAGGCAGGCGAGGTCCTGTTCAGGACCTACGGGGTCTCGGGCATCGTGTCGTTCGACCTGTCGCGCCACGTCCGTCCCGGCGACATGCTCGAGCTCGACCTTGCGCCCGAGGTGGACGCCTGGGAGGTCGACAAGCTCGTGGCCGCCCGCCCCGGGGACGCCCATGCCCTCGACGGCATCCTCGACCCGGCGATCGCCGCCGAGCTCATCAAGCTTGCGGGCGGCGCTAGCTTCGGCGGCCTTGCCTGGCGCGTGGCGCCGCTCGTAAAGGGCCTGCCCCTGCGCGTGAGCGGCAGGGCCGACGAGGCCCGCGCCCAGGTGACGCGCGGCGGCATCAGCGTGGATGCCTGCGATGCCGCTACGCTCGCAATTGATGATATGCCTGGCATGTTTGGCTGCGGCGAGGCGCTTGACGTCGACGGTGCCTGCGGCGGCTACAACCTTGCCTGGGCCTGGGTCTCGGGCATCTTGGCGGGACATGCCGCCCATGCCCACGCGCAGGCCATCGCCCGCGTCGTGGCGCAGCTCAAGGCTGCCGCGCGCGCGGCAGCCGCCGAAAATGCGGGCGACGCGGCGGGACTTGACGTTGCCGTTGGCCCGGACGACGCGGCGGGGCCCGACGTCGCCACAAGGGCGGCCGATGCGGCGGATGGCAGCTCGACCGACGACGCCGAGGTTGCGGCCTCCGCGCCCGCAGAGGCCTGCGGCCGCTGCGCCAGGTCTGCCGCCGAGAGGGGAAACGCATGCTAGAGGTCAGTGGACTCAAGATTTCGCTTGCCAAGCTCGATGGTTCGGAAGAGTCCGAGCGCCGCGCCGTGAGGGCCGCCGTGCTGCGGCGCCTGCACGCCGCCCCCGACGACGTCACCGGCGTGGAGCTGCGCCGGCGTTCCGTCGACGCGCGCAAGAAGGACAACGTCCACCTCACCGTCACCGCCCGCGTGAGCCTGCGCGGCGGTGCGGCCGCCGAGCGCTCCCTTATGGCCCGCCTTGCCCGCCGCCGCGACGACCGCGGCGTGTCTGTGGCAGCCACCGGCTCGCCTTCGTTGCCGGGCCGCATGACGAGCGCGTGCGAGGAGCGCCCCGTTGTGGTCGGCGCGGGGTGCGCGGGCCTGTTCTGCGCCTTGGCGCTGGCGAGCGCGGGGCTCGAGCCGCTGCTTGTGGAGCGCGGCGACGACGCGGCGCGTCGAAGCGAGGCGGTCCGCCGGTTCAACGAGACCGGCGAGCTCGACTGCGAGAGCAACATCCAGTTCGGCGCGGGCGGTGCCGGCACCTTCTCCGACGGCAAGCTCACCACGGGCACCAAGAGCCCGCTGCACCGCCTCGTCCTCGAGACCTTCGTGGAGGCCGGCGCGGCGCCCCAGATCGCGTGGGACGCCAAGCCGCACATCGGATCGGACGTCCTGCCCGGCGTGGTGGAACGCATCTGCGCACGCATCCGCGAGCTGGGCGGCGAGGTGCGCTGCCGCTGCCGTTTGGTGGGCATCGAACTCGAGGGCGGCGTTGGCAGCCCCCGCGTGAAGGGGGTCACGCTCGAGCGCCGCGACGAGAGCGGCATCCTGGTGGAGGAGAAGGTCCGCACGGGCCGCCTCGTGCTTGCCTGCGGCCACTCCGCCCGCGACGTGTTCGAGCTGCTCCAGCAGCTCGGCGTGACGCTCGAGCGCAAGACCTTTGCCATGGGCGTGCGCATCGAGCACCTGCAGGCCAACGTCGACTACGCCCAGTACGGACCTTCCGCCGGCCACCCGGCGCTGGGGCCGGCTCCCTACAAGCTCGTGAGCCACCTGCCGAGCGGCCGCAGCGCCTACTCGTTCTGCATGTGCCCCGGCGGCTACGTGGTCGCCGCCGCCAGCGAGGAAGGCGGCGTGGTCACCAACGGCATGAGCCTGGCCGCGCGCGCCGGGGTGAACGCAAACTCCGGCCTTCTCGCCAACGTCTTGCCCGAGGACCTGCCCGGGGAGGACCCGCTGGCCGGCGTCGCGTTGCAGCGCAGCTGCGAGCGCGCGGCCTTTGGGCTGGGAGGCGGCGACTACGTGGCACCCGCCCAGCTGGTGGCAGACTTCCTCAGGGACCAGCCATCGAGCGGACAGGGCGGCGTGAGCCCCACCTACCCGCGCGGCGTGGCCTGGGGCAAGGTGGACGGCTGCCTGCCCGCCCATGTGAGCGAGACCCTGCGCGCCGCCATTCCCGACATGGCCCGTCACCTGCGCGGGTTTGACGCGGACGACGCCGTGCTCACGGGCGTGGAGAGCCGCTCGAGCTCGCCGGTGCGCGTGACGCGCGGCGCCGACCTGCAGAGCGTCAACGTGAACGGCCTCTACCCGGCAGGCGAGGGCGCGGGCTACGCCGGTGGCATCATGAGTGCCGCCACCGACGGCCTGCGCGTGGCCCAGGCCGTCATCGACGCCATGGGGGCCTAGCCGCCGGTGTCGTTGGGGGTTTGAGGCGACGCATGCTTGGGATGGCGGCGCGTCTCGTCCAGCCTGCGAAGCGCTTGACATCTCGTTCGTCTACTTGGGTCTCGCTCGACCGCCCGCGCCGCCTGCGTGCCCCGCTCGGGACGAAGTTTCGTCTTTGATGAACCCTCGTCCGGAGCGGGCGCACGTATCGTCGCTCTCCCGTCGCCCGTCAGCTTGACCATTGCCGGGAAACAACCGGCGCCCTCGGCCGCCCCTAACGTGGGGCTACGATGGAAAAAAGTTGACTGCCAAGCCCTGTACAACCCATTGTTTATCTGCGAAAACGTTACAAAGCCGGCTCGCGCGACCCTGCGCGGGCCGGCCGTTTTCGCTATGATGCAGACGTCTGTGAAACTCGCGTCTGAGTCTGGGCGCGTCACAAGGGACGCCATGGCGCTGGGGAAGCGCCGTGGCACATGGCCGGAGCCGCTGGGGAGTGGCCCGGTTCGTGCAAAAGAAAGGAGAGGCATGCAGTATTCACAGGAAGTGGAGAACATGTGCCCCGTTGCCAAGGGTGCATACCACGGCCCCGCGCCCATCCCCGAGGAGGGCAAGTGGGTTCAGGCCAAGGAGATTTCTGACATCTCCGGCCTCACGCACGGTGTGGGTTGGTGCGCCCCGCAGCAGGGTGCCTGCAAGCTCACGCTGAACGTCAAGGAGGGCGTCATCGAGGAGGCCCTGGTCGAGACCATCGGCTGCTCCGGCATGACCCACTCCGCCGCCATGGCTTCCGAGATCCTCCCGGGCAAGACCATCCTCGAGGCCCTCAACACCGACCTCGTCTGCGACGCCATCAACGTGGCCATGCGCGAGATCTTCCTGCAGATCGTCTACGGCCGCACCCAGACCGCGTTCTCCGAGGGCGGCCTGCCCGTCGGCGCCTCCCTTGATGACCTCGGCAAGGGCCTTCGCTCCCAGGTCGGCACCATGTTCGGCACCAAGGCCAAGGGCGCCCGTTACCTCGAGCTCGCCCAGGGCTACGTGACCCGCATGGCCCTGAACGACAAGGACGAGATCATCGCCTTCGAGTTCCTCAACCTCGGCAAGTTCACCGACGCCATCAAGGCCGGCAAGGAGCCCTCCGAGGCCATCAACGGCGCCATGGGCCACTACGGCCAGTGGGAGAACGCCGCCAAGTACATCGACCCGCGCACCGACGAGGAGACCCACGCCGTCGCCTCTACGTTCCCGGTCCACGAGTAGAAAGGGAGGGATACAGACATGGCTGTTACGTTCGAAGGCTTCGAGCGCCGCATCGACAAGATCAACAAGTGCCTCGCCGACAACGGCATCGCCTCCCTCGAGGAAGCCGAGCAGATTTGCCTCGACAAGGGCGTGAACGCCCGCGAGATCGTCCACGGCACCCAGTCCATCGCGTTCCAGAACGCCGAGTGGGCCTACACCCTGGGCTGCGCCCTGGCCATCAAGAAGGGCGTCAAGACCGCCTCTGAGGCTGCCGCCGTCATCGGCGAGGGCATCCAGGCCTTCACCGTCCCCGGCTCCGTCGCCGAGGACCGCAAGGTGGGCCTTGGCCACGGCAACCTGGGCGCTATGCTGCTCTCCGACGAGACCGAGTGCTTCGCGTTCCTGGCCGGCCACGAGTCCTTCGCCGCCGCCGAGGGCGCCATCGGCCTGGCCCTCAACGCCAACAAGGCCCGTCAGAAGCCGCTCCGCGTCATCCTGAACGGCCTTGGCAAGGACGCCGCCCAGATCATCGCCCGCATCAACGGCTTCACCTACGTGAAGA
>CAVJWS010000062.1:0-13255 GCA_963653485.1 Prevotella sp. CAG:279 | reverse complement strand
TGCTGCGCCGCCAGAAGGCCGTCACCCGCGTCTACCTGCTCACCCTGGGCTTCTCCCTGTTCGTACCGCCGCTGCTCATCGGCTTCACCGGCCTGCCGGGCGCGGTGCTGGGCTACCTCATCGTCATGTGCATCCTGTTCGTGCTGCTCGTAACCGAATACCTCTCCATCCACGCCGAGTTTTCCGAGACCCTCAAGAGCTACCGCAAGCGCTCCAACCGCACCGGCCGAGAGGCGCAGTAGCCGCCGAACAAGAGGCGAAGCCACCCTCCTCAGCTGATGAAAGAAGTACGCACCTTTTTCATCACACAGTCCCAGCAAAAAGGCCCCGGCAGCGATGAACTGCCGGGGCCTTCGTTGTTTGTCGCGCGTGCCTACAGCGTGCGGATGCTGACTTCCTTGAGCTGCTTGGCCGAGACCGGGCTGGGGGCGTCGCTCATGAGGTCGGAGCCACTCGAGGTCTTGGGGAAGGCCATGACCTCGCGGATGGAGTCCGAACCGGTGAGCAGCATGCAGACGCGGTCCAGGCCGAGGGCGAAGCCGCCCATCGGGGGCGCGCCGAACTCCAGGGCGTCCATGACGAAGCCGAACTGCTCGCGGGCGCGCTCCTCGGTGAAGCCCAGCAGCTCGAGCATCTCGAGCTGCATCTTGGCGTCGTGGATGCGCATGCCGCCACCGCCGGCCTCGTAGCCGTCCATGACGAAGTCATACGTGAAGCTGCCGGCGGCCAGCGGGTCGGCCTTGATCTTCTCCACGTCGGACTCGGTGGGCAGGGTGAAGGGCTGGTGCTCGGCCGCGTAGGCCTTGCGCTCCTCGTCCCAGTGGAACAGCGGGAAGTTGACGACCCACAAAAAGTCGTGGCCCTCGCGCTTCACGTCGAGCGCGTCGGCCATGTGGCAGCGCATGCCGCCGAGGATCTCGCAGGAGGCCAGGCGCGGGCCGGCGGCGAACATCACGAGGTCGCCGGGCTGGGCGTCGGTGCGCTCGCGCAGGGCGGCCATCTCTTCCTCGGAGAAGAACTTGACGATGGGGCTGTTGATGGAGCCGTCCTCGCGGAAGGCGATCCAAGCCAGGCCCTTGGCGCCGAAGGTCTTGGCGACGTCCTCGAGCTTGTCGATCTTGGCGCGGGCCCAGGTGCCGGCACCCTTGGCGTTGATGCACTTCACCACGGAGCCCTCGGTGTTGGCGGCGCTGGCGAAGACCTTGAACTTGGACTCGGTGAAGATGTCGGTCACGTCAACGAGGTGCATGCCGTAGCGGGTGTCGGGCTTGTCGACGCCGTAGGTGTCCATGGCATCCCAATAGTCGATGCGGCGCAACGGGGTGGGCATCTCCACGCCCATCTTGGCGAAGGCGTCGGAGAGCACCTCCTCGAGCGCGCTCATGACGTCGTCCTGCTTCACGAAGGACATCTCGATGTCCACCTGCGTGAACTCGGGCTGGCGGTCGGCGCGCAGGTCCTCGTCGCGGAAGCACTTGGCAACCTGGTAGTAGCGCTCCACGCCGCCCACCATGAGCAGCTGCTTGAGCAGCTGCGGGGACTGCGGCAGGGCGTAGAAGTGGCCCGGCTGGATGCGGCAGGGAACCAGGAAGTCGCGGGCGCCCTCGGGCGTGGACTTGAACAGGCTCGGGGTCTCGACCTCCATGAAGGCGCGGTTGTGCAGCGCCTCGCGGATGGCGAAGGTGAAGTCGGAGCGCAGCTTGAGGTTGGCCATCATCTCGGGACGGCGGATGTCGAGGTAGCGGTAGCGAAGGCGCGTGTCCTCGGCGGTGTCGATGCCGTCCTCGATCTGGAAGGGCGGGGTCTTGGAGCGGTTGAGAATCTCGATGGTATCGACGCGGACCTCAATCTCGCCGGTGGGGAGTTTGGCGTTGACGGTCTCCTCGTCACGGCCGCGCACGACACCGTGGACGCAGATGGGCCACTCGGTGCGGATGGTCTCGGCCGCGTGGAAGGCGGTGCCGCCGGAGTGCTCCGGGTCAAAGGTGCACTGCGTCATGCCCGTGCGGTCGCGCAGGTCGACGAAGATGAGGCCACCGTGGTCACGGCGACGCCACACCCAACCGGTGAGCGTGACCTCCTTGCCGATGTCCTCGCGGCGAAGCTCGCCGGCGGTGTGCGTGTGCATGGAGTGCTCGTGCATGGGAGCGGCCTCGGCGGCAAAGGCGCTGGCAGCCTGGCTCTCGACGACGGGCGTGGTGCTGGTGTCTTGCATGCAGATCCTCTCGTCTGCGCCGCCCCGTGTCGGTACGGGCGGCTAATCCGTCAGACGGCGAACTTCCCGTAGACAGCGTGGAAATTCGCGCAAGGAGACACTATACCGCAGCTAGGCCCATGCAAGGTTTCGGCCACGTTTCAGGCGGAGCTAGAACGGCACAAGGCGGCATGCCCCAGTGCCCAGGCAACGCATCCTGACGCCCAGGCAACGCGTCCCGACGCTCAGGCCTTATCCCTGGCGCCCAAGCCTTATCCGAGGGGAGACTGCAGGCCCCAGAGGTAGTAGTCGAACTCGTCCAGCGTGGCGGTCTCTTCTCCGCACTTGTGGCAAATGTAGCGGTAGCTGGCGAGTCCAAAGGTATAGCCCATGTCCTCGATCTCGCCGCCGCAGCCCTTGTGGATCTTGGTGCCGACCTTGCTCCAGGGACTTCCGCCAGCGGCCTCGGTGAGGTCCGCGTCCTGCAGCTCGGGGACCTCGCTCAGCTTCTCGTTCTTGTCGTCCATGGAATCCTCCCAAGGGGTCGCCAGGGCGCCCGTTGTGCGCCGCCAAAACGGACTAGTTGTGCTCCCAGGTAAGCCAGCAGTTGTCGTCCTTCGTATGGACCTCTCCGCACAAATAGCTGCCAGTGGTGCGGTAGTCGCCAAAGCAGAGGTAGTCCGACCAGCAGTGGGTGTTGTTGTTCGCTTCGCTCGTATGGATTGCGACGTAGTAGCAATGCCATGCGGCGACGCATGAGTTCTCGTGGCCGATGGGGTCGTCTCCCCACGGGTCCCAAGGCCCCCTGCGCTGCCCGTTTTCACAGCCGGCGCCGCCGCCGACGGACTCGAGCTCGGAATCGTCGACCTCCATGCTGACGGCGCGGGCCCGCTCGACCTCCTCGGGCGTAATCTGGAAACCGGCGGCGGCAGCGGCGAGGCTAAGCGCCTCGACCTCGCTCGCGACCTCGTCCTTCTTGACGCCCGCGAGCGTCTCCCTGAAGACCCTTGCCTTCTCCGGGTCTTCCTTTAGGGCCGCCTCAAGTTCCTCAATGGTCATGGCTCCCCCATCGGTCATCGTTCCCACAGACGCTGGCCAGCTTTGGCCCATGCGTATAGGTTATACCCATCGCATGGCAGGCAACGCCTACGTGCGGCGCCCATTTGCACCACGCCGGGCGCCCAGGCCACAAAGCATTGCCATCCTCCCCATGGCGGCATCGAGCTGCCCCAAGGCAGGACGGCAGGCGGTGAAGGCGGTCCGGCTGAGCAGGACGTTCCAGCCCGACAAGGGCGGCAGGCCAAGACGGCCGGGACGGCGGGCAAAGGCGGTAGGGGCACAGAGCCACTTGCAGATTCTCGCCCTTTCTCGAATTAGGAGACGTGACATGACGGGCATGCTCCTAGATGCATGGCCGTATGATGTAGGAAGACCGCAAGAGTGCTTCTGGCGAGAAAAGGGGACCCAAGATGACCATGGATGAGCTCAAGGCCGCGCTTGAAGCCGACCCGGAGAAGGCAGCCGCCTTCAAGGAGGCGCTCGCCGGCATGACCCCGGACAAGGCCGGCAGCGAGTCCGAGGCCTTTAGCATGGCCGCGGCCGCCGTGGGCCTCGAGATTACGCCCGAGGAGGTCGACCGGGCCCGCGCCGCAGTCATGGAGCTCGACGACTCCGAGCTCGGCGCCATCACCGCCGGGGCCGATGAGGTCAAGGGTGACGGGCACTCCCGCTGGTGCGTCGCCGTGTGGTACTGCCACACCGCCATGGTGCACAGCGACAGCGCGGAAGGTTGGGCGTCGTGCTGGTCGGAGTGGGATTGCCTCGACAGCTACCACGTAGTCGGCGCGTGCACCTGGCACAAGGACAAGGACCACAACTGCTGGACCATCTGGGAGTGGCGCGGCTGCGACTTCGTCACCAAGTAGCGCCCGCTCGCGCCTTGCGCATGCACGAACCAATAGCGGCGCCCGCTTCGCCGCGGCGTCGACGTCCGTGGCGCATGGCCAAAATTAAAATACAGGACAGCCAGCACGTTTCGACAGCCAGCACGTTTCACGCACCAGGTGAGGGGACTTTCCCATGTACTACAAGCTCGACAAGAAGTACGCGTTCAGGGGCTGGAAGGGCCTGCCCTTTGCCATTCGCCGCATGGACCCGCAGGCAGAGCTCAGCCGGCCGCTGTTCCTCGACAAGGAAACCTTCTTGGCGGCACTGCGCTGCAACGGCGTCGAGTTCGTAGACGAGGGTTCCCTGGACGAGAAGAGCCGCAAGGTGCTCGAGGAGATGGTTGCCCACGAGATGGCCGCCAAGTCCGACGAGCCGTTCGCGCCTCTCGAGTCCTACCAGCGCCACCACGTGTACGAGGGTGCCTACCTCGAGTCCGTGCATTGGTCCATCACCGGCAAGTGCAACTACCGCTGCCGCCACTGCCTAGTAAGCGCCCCCACCGCATGCCACCCGGAGCCCTCGTTTGAGGAGATCCTCAACATCGCAGACCAAATCGCGCGCTGCGGCGTGCGCAAGGTGGACCTCACCGGCGGCGAGCCACTCGTGCGCAAGGACTTCATCGAGGTAGTTCGCGCCCTGTCCGAGCGCCATATCCACATCGACACGATGTTCACCAACGGCGCGCTTCTCACCGGCGATCTGCTCAGTCAGATGGAGGAGCTCGGCCAGCGCCCCGCATTCCAGATATCCTACGACGGCTACGGCCACCACGACTGGCTGCGCGGCATCCCCGGGGCCGAGGCGAAGGCCCAGGCCGCCTGCGAGCTGCTCCACGAACGCGACTACAACTTTGCCGTCGCCGCATGCATTCACCAGGGCAACAAGGACTCGCTGCGCGACCTCTGGCGCTATCTCGCGCCGCTCGGCTGCGACTCCCTGCGCGTAAATGCCCCGCAGGTCTTGGGCGAATGGACCCACAACTTTGACGCCTGCGGCCTCACCTACGAGCAGACCTGGGAGACGTATCGCAAGGTCATCGAAGACTGGTACGAGGACGGCATGCCCATCGGTCTGAGCCTGGACGGCTTCTTTGCCGGAAGGGCCGGCGAGATTGACTACCGCATTCCCTACGTCAAGTACACCGGGCAGAACGCGGACCTGTCCCAAATCCGCTACTGCGGGGCCATGCGCTACAACGCCTACGTCTCCCCGGAGGGGCAGCTCGTGCCCTGCATGGGCTTTGAGGCCACGAGCCTGTCGTCCGAGTTCCCGTCCATCCTGGGAGACAGCTCCATCGGCGCCGTCACCTCAGACCCGCGCAACCTCTACAGCAAGGTCGTCCGCACCAGCGTGGCGGACATGGTCAACGACGCGCAGGACAACCCCGAGTGCGCCGAGTGCGAGCACCTGCGCGCCTGCCGCGGCGGCTGCATGCTCCAAGACACCACGCCCGAGGGCAACCAGCTGCACCATGACGAGGAATGCTGCTGGTTCTTCAAGAACGTGGGCAAGGAGGCGGTGGACGCCGTGGCGCTCGGCGCCATCGAGAAGTGCGTCCCGGGTGGCCTTTCGGCCCTGGAGGAGGAACGCGCCAACAGGCAAAAGAGGCCCGCCAAGCCGGAGGCGGACTACAGGGAGGACATGCGCGGAGAAGACGTGCTCTGCTAGGGGCGCGGCCGCGATCGGCGAACGGCCATGGCCTCAGCCATGGAGCCCGACGACGCGGAGCTCAAGGCCGTGGGCGGCGGGGCAGCCGGCGATGGCGAGGACCCGATAGGGCATGACAACAGCTGCATTCTCGGATGGCGCTGCTACTCCACCCTCAGGCACACCGACGAGAACGACGAGTACACCAAATGCTGGCCTGACTACGTCTGCGACGAGAGCTGGCACAACCCGCGCGAGAGGACCGAGACAGACATCGACCTCGTTGCGGCGGACAAGCAGTCGGCAAGCATCCTTCTGGGTGAGTGCAAATGGCGCAACTCCTTTGACGAGACGGATGCCATTCGGCAGCTCGAATACCGCTCCGAGCTCGTCAGGGGCTACAAGAGCCGCACGTACTGCCTGTTCTCCAAAGAAGCGCCGAGCAAGGCCACGCAAGAGAAGGCCAAGCAACGCGACGACCTGTGGTTAGTAACCTCAGACGAGATGTTCGGCGCCTAGCAGCCCAGACAACAGAACGGCCCAATTCGTCAGACCTGTTTGACGAACTGGGCCGCATCCGTTTTCCGTTAAATTGAGCCGCCTACTTACTTCCCTTTGCCCCGTTACAGCGCGAGCAAAGCACCTGAAGGTTTGAGGGAACCGTCTTCCCTCCCTTTGCAATCGGCACGATGTGATCAATCTGAAGGCCAATGCCATCCGGCATGTACTTGCCGCAGATTTGGCAGGTGTAGTTATCCCGGCGGCTTATTTCCCTTCTGAGCTCGGGCGTCATGAGGCTCCGTTGCCTCTTCGAATGGTAGTCTCTCAAGTTCGCCTCAAACCCAATCGCATAGAGGCGGCGATATCTCTGTCGAACCCATTCAAAATTGGCATAGAGGCCATCATCATCAACAGCTACTTTGTACGCATACTTCTCGTAGTTCTGTTGCCTATAGCGCGTCTGCTCGCGCACGGTGGTGAATTTAAACTCGTGCTGGTCATCAATCGCCTCGGCTAGCTGCCTTTTACGCCTTTTGACCAGAGGCCCCCACGAACCCTCGGCATCCCTGCGGGATCGCTCCTTCCATTCTTCAACCTTTTTGTGATGGTCAAGAACGGCCTTCCATGAGCCCTGTTTACGCAGCCAGTCATCGATGTAGTCCTCGATGTGCACGTTGCGGCGCCTGCTTACGTCAAACGAAAGATAGAAGTAGGGATAGGAGTAGGGAGAAGCCAGCAGCTTGCCAAGAGCATAGGCAAACGAAATTACTGCAACCACGAATACCAAAAAGGCGCAGCTGGCCACCACTTGTGGATCAAGGGTTTGGCCAAATAGGGTCATGTACCCTCCCTCATTTAGGAAATCGACTACAACAATACTCCGGCGAAAGCGAGAACGCGCCAGACGAATCCTCAGCACAAGAGACTCATGAGTATCATACTCGTGAGCCTCTTAACATAATGCGAGATAGATGCATAAGAATCTTAGGTTGAGGCGGAAAGCCGCTTCATGGACGGCAACCGTTTCCGACCTTATGGAGAGGGGCGCCGTCTCGGCGTCAGTTGAGGTTGAGGCCGTGGGCCCTGGTTCCCAGCTTGTCCTTCCAGAGCTGCTCGATGGCGATGATCTGCTCGTTCGATAGCGACTTTGGCAAGACTTGCAGCACCGACCACTGCAGATCGTGACAGCTATGGTTCTCCAGGTGCTCCTTCATGAGCTTGTTGCCGCCGTGGCCGCCCGTGTTTACATACGTGGTCCAACGTTGCAGCAGCCCGTCTTGACCGTATGTTGAGCCAACGTATTGGTCGCCCGTCTTGGTGTCGACAATCAGGTAGATTGCGTCGACAGAAGCCATCGCCGCATGCCACAGCTCGTAATCCGTGCCGTTTTCAACGACTTCCTTCAGCTCGTCAAATGCAAGCATGAGACTCTCGAATCCAGCGAACGGCCTCTGGTTCTTCGACTCAATTGCCACGATTGGCTTTTCGTTCGTCGCCTTCTGGTTCCACGCCACGGCAGAGCGGCCCCAATCGATGACCAGCTTTCCCTCGTACTCCTTGAGCGCGTCTACGTATTCCAAATCGAATACGGCGTCCTCGCCCCTATACGTCTGCGCCTCGCAGAGCGGCAAGTCGGCAGGGCAATTCTCGGTCGTGTCCGGCACGGAGCCATGCACTCGGTAGCAAGAAAGCAGCCTTGCGTATGTGCCGCCATCGGCCGCAAAGGTGATCCAGTAGGGATATCCCTCGCCGAATCCCCTCTTTTGATGCTGGGTGAACTCACGCTCCTTGCCCTGCTTGAGGCATTCCGTGAATTGCTCGCCTACGTTCGATGAGGCACTGTGGCGAATCAGCTTGACCTCTTTTGGTTCGAGGCCGACCTTCTGCAGTATGTCGGTGAAATACAAGATCGCCATATCAGCCCCTTCGTCGTGTTAAGTGCCGGCGTTGCCTTCATTCAGAATAGCCCCCTTGCGGATGGCAAGATTGAATCTCGGTCTCTTCTTGGCGGATATGGTGGCGGCCCCGATATGGCGTGCTACGCTCGGGGTGGAAAAGAGCCTAGCGGACGGAGCGAAGATGGCGGCGGACGAGCAGACGACGGACATGCCTGATGTTGAGCGCGAGGAGCGGGCGGCTCGTAAGATCAAGGTGTTGGAGGCCGAGGTGAGCGACTACGTGGTTGAGCGTCGTCGTTGGTACCACGCGCACCCCGAGGTTGCCTACAAGGAGCTTGAGACCACCGAGCAAATCTGCGCCGACCTGGACGCCCTCGGCATCCCCTATGAGCGTCCCACCGAGACCGGCGTCGTCGCCACCCTGCGCGGCGAGGCCCCCGATGCCTACGACGCGGCCGGCAACCCACGCCGCCGCCTCATGCTCCGCGCCGACATCGACGCCCTGCCGGTGACCGAGGAGACCGGCGAGCCCTTCTCCTCGCGAAACGAGGGCTTCATGCACGCCTGCGGCCACGACTGTCACATTGCCATGCTCCTGGGTGCGGCCAAGCTGCTCTCCTCCATAAAAGACGAGCTTGCAGGCGAGGTTCGCCTGGTGTTCCAGCCCGCTGAGGAAGGCGGCAATGGCTCCAAGACCATGATTGAGGCCGACGTGCTCGAGGGCGTGGACGGCGTCTACGGCACGCACATCTGGAGCGACGTGGAAGCCGGCAAGGTCTCCCTGGAGGCCGGCCCGCGCATGGCGGCCACGGATTGGTGGCGCATCGAGGTCACCGGTCGCAGCGCCCACGGCGCCATGCCCAACCAGGGCGCCGACGCCGTGCTGGCGGGTGCCGCCATCGTGGAGAGCCTGCAGGCCATCGTGAGCCGCAACATGAGCCCCTTCGAGCCGGCTGTGGTCACGGTGGGCCAGTTCCACGGCGGCACGGCCAGAAACGTCATGGCCGGCAGCTCCTGGATGGAGGGCACGGTCCGCACCTTCCACGAGGACGCCCACGAGCTCATCCCCCGCCTCATGGAGCGCATGGCCAGCGACGTTGCCGCAGCGTACGGCTGCACCGCAAAGCTCACCTACGACGTTACGCATGGCACGGTGGTAAATGAAGCGGCCTCCAGCGAGCGCGCCCGTCGCGCCGCCTGCGAGGTGCTGGGCGAGGCCGCCATCACCACCTACCAGGGCTCCATGCCCGGCGAGGACTTCTCCGAGTACCTGCGACGCCGCCCCGGCGTCTTCGTCTTCCTCGGCAGTGGCACGGCCGACCCGTCCGGCAAGGTATGGCCCCAGCACAGCTGCCACTACGATCCGAACGAGTCCGTCCTCGTATGCGGCTCCGAGCTTGCGGCGCAGTATGCGGTGAACTTCCTCGGAGAGGCCTAAGGGGCCTATGCCGCACACGGATGCCTTTTTCGCAGCGGCATCCGCAACAGCCCCTCATTCAACAAAATGAAGGGGCGGGCGCCCTGTCACTCCCGTATTCAGCAGAACGTAGGCATGGGTCCCGCTATTGTCCCGTTATTCCTTCTCCTCGCCCGAAATAAGGCGCTGGTACATGGCATTGTTGGCGGCGTTTTCCTCGGTGTCATCCAATGGCTCGAGGACGCCGTTTCCGTACTTGCGCTCCAACGCGCGGGAGATGAGGAAGTCGGCCACGCCGGGGTTCTTGGGCAGCAGCGGGCCGTGGATGTAGGTGCCCACCACGTTCTTGTAGAGGCACCCCTCCTGGCCGCTCTCGCCATCGTTGCCGTGGCCGTGCACCACGCGGCCGAGCGGCTCCACACCGCCGCCGAGGTGGGTGCGGCCGCCGTGGTTCTCGTAGCCCACGATGGGTCGCTCGCAGATGCGGCTCTCGATGGCGATGTTGCCGATGAGGCGGGGGCTGCCGCGGTCCGTGTAAAGGTCAACGAGGGAGAGACCCTCGACCTTCTCGTCGCCCATGAGGTAGGAGTGGCCGAGGAGCTGGTAGCCGCCGCAGACGGCGCCGAGCGCTCCCCCGTCTTCCACGAAGGCCGTGAGCTCGGCGCGCTCGGCCAGCAGATGCTCGCAGACGATGCGCTGCTCGCGGTCCGAGCCACCGCCGATGAAGGCGATATCCACGTCGGAGAAGCTCGGGCGGTCGTCCACATGCACCTCGACGACCTCGCAGCCGATGCCGCGCCACTCGAGGCGCTTCTTCAGCACGAGGATGTTGCCGCCGTCACCGTAGAGGTTCAGCAGCTCCGGGTAGAGATGGGCGATGCGCAGGACGCGACCAGCGGAACGGGGTGCGGTGACTGCAGGAGCGGCCGTGACAGCCATAGCACCAGCTGCGGAATCAGCAGCGCCCTCACCAGCAGTCGCGGCGCCCGCGGCGCCAGCAACAGCGCCGCTCGTGCCCGCATCCGCCGCGCCATCCAAACCGGCGCCCGCGGCAGCGTCAGCCACGGCGCCCGCCTTGTTCATGTCCTCGTTGCTCACAGGCGCTCACCCATTCTTTCGAGCTCGGCCTTGGCGGGCCAGAGCGCCGAGTAGTTCGTTAGCACATAGAGGGGACGGTCCTTCGGCAGGTCCGCCACGGCCGCGAGCGCCTCCGTGACGGTGTGGGCCACCGGGGCCGAGATGCCCGCGTACTTCATGCGCACGCGCACGTCCTCGGCGCGGTGCCCGCCGGCCACGACCGAAAGGTCATCGGGCTCGACCACGCCGCCGCAATCGCGGGGGCTGCCAGGCGCCAGACGCTCAAAGTCCACGTCCCAGATCCAGGAGATGTCCTTGCCATCGTTGTAGTCGTCGTTGATGACGAAGAAGGCGGCCTTCTTGCGGTCATCGGCGAGCATGAGCGAGATGTTCTGGTTAAAGCCCGTGGGGTTCTTGGCGAGGTTGAGCACCACCTCGCGCCCGTCAACACGGAAGTGCTGCAGACGGCCGTTCTCAGGGTGGTAGGCGTCGAGCGCTGCCTGGAACTGCTCGGGCGTGGTGCCGCAGAGAAGCGCGCCCACAAAGGCGGCCATGAGGTTGTAGACCATGTACACGCCGCCAAAGCTGGCATGCACGTGCACCGCGCCTTCGATGCCCTGGCCGGCCACGTCAAATGAGACGCCGGTGCGGTCCACCGAAACGCCGGTGGCACGCCAGGTGAGCTCGGGACGGCAGAAATCGCCCTTGGGGCAACGGAAGGCGCCAAGCTGGGCGTAGGCGCGGTAGTCATAGACGAGCTCGGCGCCGCAGACCTGGCAGAAACGCGCCTCGGGCACGCGGTCTGCCGGCAGGCGCAGGTCCTCGGCGATGCCAAAGGAGAGGACCTTGGTGCCCGCCTCGCGGGCGCGGCGCGCCACGCCCATCACGAGCGGATCGTCACCGCAGGCCACGAGCGTGGTCTCGGGCGAGGCGGCGAGGGCGCTCACGATGACATCCTGCACGCGGTCAATCTCGCCGGCACGGTCCAGTTGGTCACGGAAGAGGTTAAGGAGCACGAGGTAGCGCGGCCTAAGCTCGGGCAGGATGTTGATGGTGGAGAGCTCGTCTGCCTCCATCACCGCCCAGTCTGCCGAGCTGCCCGGCAGAAGCGCGGCCGCCACGCCAGGGGCCATGTTGGCGCCGGCGCGGTTGCACAGGACGCGGGCGCCACTGGCCTCGACGGCACAGGCAAGCACGTTGTTCGTGGTGGTCTTGCCGTTGGTGCCGCACACGACGATGGCCCCGCGCGAAAGCTTGGGCGCAAGGTCGGCGATGGCATGGGGGTCAACGGCAAGCGCGGCGCGGCCGGGCAGCTGCGAGGCCGAGCGGCCTGCGGCATGCAGGCCCCAAGCCACGAAGCGCCCCAAACCGGTGGCGACAGAACTCCTCAGGCTCAACCGCTACTCTTCCTCCTCGGCAGGCTCCTCGCGGATGCCCTGCATCTGCTCGTACTCCTCGGCGGTGAGGACGTCCTCGATGCGCAGGTTCACGCCGCCGACCTCAAGGCCGGTCATGCCGGCGACCTGCTTCACGACGACCTTCTTGACGTCCTCAAAGACCTGCGGTGCAAAGGCACCGTACTCGATGAGCACGGAGATGTTCACGCGCACGGAGCTGTCGGGCATGACCTCCACGGTGACGCCCTTGGTGGGGTCTGCCGCGCCGAAGGTCTCCTGCACGCGGTTGATGAATCCGCCCTTCATGCCCAGGACGCCGTCAACCTCGCGCACGGCGATGGCGACGATCTTCTCGATGACGCCGTTGGAGAAGGTGAGCGAGTCCTCGGAATCGAGGTCCTCGTCGGCGTCGGAGAAGGTGAGGTCACCGTCCTCAGAGGTGGCAAGCTGGCCCGCGGCCTCGGCGGCCGTTTCTTCCTGGACCTCCTCGATGGCCTTTACGTCTTCGAGCTTGTCCGTAGTGGGCTTGGTGCTCATAGGTGCTCCTTATCCGCCCCGCACGCGGCGAGGCAACCTGGGTGGGACTGGCCCTCCCTATCGCTTCTTCATCAGGTTCTGGACGGCCTTCACGAGCTTTGGGTCACCGTCGAGGTACTGGCCGGCAGCCACGCCAACAAGCACGAGGATTGCGATCACGAGCGTCTTGAACAGGCCGATGCTAAACAGCAGCAGGGCCAAAAGCAGGCCGGCCACGCCACCAATGACGGCGTTCTTGCTGTTGGGGAAGGCCTGGTTGAACCACCGGGAGGTGCGGGCGAAGACGCCGAGCTCGGAAGCGCTGGGCTCACAGGCCGGCTCGTCGGCCGCCCGGCCCTCGGCCCCGGAGTTCGTAGCGCCCTGAGCGGCTCCCGCCGACTGGGCGGCCTTGGCTCCCTCGGTCGAAGATGGCACATCAGGTGCGGCCGCACGCTGCCCCTGTGCCGCAGAGGCGGGCTCGATGCGGGTGGTGAGCTTCTCGGACATCTGCTACGCCTCCTTCTCGACGTTCATGGGAATGGTGATGTCTCCCGTGGAGTCAGCGGCGGAAGCCTGGCCCTCTGCGGGCTCGTCCTCGTCTTCGGCGGCGACCTCAACGAGCGAGGAGGCGTGCTGGGGCTCGAGGAACTCGACGTTGACC
>CAVJWS010000061.1:0-13273 GCA_963653485.1 Prevotella sp. CAG:279 | reverse complement strand
CACGAGCTCGCCGGCAAGGACCTCAACTTCGACATCGAGCTCGTCGAGGTCGAGGGTTAAATTACTGGTGGGGCTTTTTTGAACAGCCTGTGCACTTGTTGATGCCCTCGGGAGCGCTCTCGCCTGCGGGGATGCGCGGGCTATCGGAGCCCAGGTAATGCTCCACGTGCCGTGCGAACGCCTGCCACGACCATTCGTCGGCGTCGGCCTCGAGCCGGTTTGGTGAGATGGCGTAGAACAGGCAGGTCGGAATCTCGTGTTCACGCAGGTTCTTGGCGATGCAGGGCGTGCAGCCCTTGTCGTGGTTGGCCGGGTTGAACGGGCACGCAAGGTCATCGCAGGTGCAAAAGGCAACGCCGCTCATGGTGGCTCCCCTCTCCTAGGTATTCTGAGCGATGCCCGCATAGTAAGACGCCGGACCGCTTGGCAGTCCGGCGTCTTGGTTGATTTGGGTTTATCCTGCTCATCGCGTTAGATAAGGCCGCGGGCCTGGGCCAGGCCGCCAGGCGGGGGCGTTCTCGTGACGGCGTCGCCTCTCGCCCACCAACACGCCGACGGCGACGAACGCGAGGTTTCCGATGAGGAAGATCTCGCCGGCGATGGCGCCATCCCCGTCTGGGCAAGCCCATCACTGGCGCGCAGGTCATTGGTCTTCTCGAGAGCCTTTGGGTTAGCGAGGCACCCGATGGAGTGGCGCGGCATAGGCGACATATCGCCCACCTCGGCGTCCTAGATTAGTTGCTGGCCGACCCCGCCGAAAACAAAACCGGCGGACCTTGTGGCCCGCCGGCATTCTATTTGGTAGCCCGTACCAGATTCGAACTGGTGATCTCCGCCTTGAGAGGGCGGCGTCCTGAACCGCTAGACGAACGGGCCATATGTAAAGGGACTCGGAGTGTCCCGAAGAACTCATGGTAGCCCGTACCAGATTCGAACTGGTGATCTCCGCCTTGAGAGGGCGGCGTCCTGAACCGCTAGACGAACGGGCCGTGTGCTGTGGCTGACAGGCGTTGGCTGGGATGGAGGGAGTCGAACCCCCATTGACGGAACCAGAATCCGCTGTCCTGCCATTAGACGACATCCCAATGAATGCCTGTCCGCGCCTCGGCGCAAGGAAGTACTATACGGAAGAGCCCAGGGTTGCGCAAGCCCTATTTCAAAAGTTTTGGGCAAATTATGGAGCACCTACGCTAGCTGGGGTAATGCGGCGCGGACGGCTTTGGCTAGGGCTAGGCCGGCGGCGGCTTTGATGGCGTCTAGGACAAGGAACGGGGCCGAGCCTACGGCGAAGGCCGCCGCCACGCCGTAGCCGCCAACCGTAGCCAGCCACAGCACCCCGATGGCGTGGGAGCACAGGATTGCCAGCACGGCCGTAAGGACGTCCCGAACCATGCCCTCGCGCATGAGGCAGCGCAGTGCGGCGGCCACCAAAGCGGAGAGCAGAAATCCCAGGATGAAGCCGCCCGTGGGGCCAAAGAGAACGCCCAGGCCGCCCCTCATGCCCGAGAAGAGCGGAACTCCGGCGCCACCTAGCAAGAGGTAGCAGGCGCAGGCCAGCACGCTCACGCGGCCCGGCATCGCCACAACCACAAAGCTCAGGGCGAGCGTCTGCAGGGTGAAGGGCACCGGGCCTATGGGCACCGTGATCCAGGCGCTCACGGCAAGCAACGCAGCGCACGCCGCCGCACGCGTCATCTCGAGCGGGTCAAGCCGCTTCTTCTCCACGCTCATGGGACTCCCCTTCCGGCCATACGGCCACGGACAGCAAACGGGCCGAGTGCCGGCCCGCCGCCTAGGACTATTTCATAAGCCGCGCGACCGCGCGCGTCATGTGACACGCCCTGCAAAATGCGCAGTGCCGAGCTCGTGACCGACAACAGCCTGATGTCCGCCCCTCGCCAGCGCATCCGTATTGCATGCAGCCAACGGCAAGATTAGGCGCCGCCGATAGCGCCGGCCCCACCCAAGCAAAGGCTTCAGCCGAGCAGCGCAGAGCGGCTACGCCCGCACCGTGACGTTGACGGTTTGCACGGGTACGTCGTAGAACGGGTCCTCGCGGCGGCCAAGGAAGTCCCTGGCCTGCTTGGGGAAGAGGGCGTAGGAAAGCACGTCCTCCTCGCTTCTCGCGTAGCAGGAAATCTCTGCCGTAAGCTGCTCCAGCTGCGGGGCGATGAGGTCTGCCGGGCGGCAGGTAATGGCCTCGGCACCCTCGGGAGCGCCCGCCAGGACCTTCTCGCGCACCGTTGAGTCAATCTCGGCCGGGCTTGCGCCGTAGCGGCCCAGCACGTAGTCGCGAATCTCGGTGGGGACCATCTTGTAGCGCTCGCCGGAGATGACGTTCATCACGGCCTGCGTACCCACCATCTGCGAGAGGGGCGTCACGAGCGGCGGGTAGCCAAGCTCGGCCCTCACACGCGGGACCTCGGCCAGGACCTCCTCGTAGCGGCCTTCCATCCCCTGCTCGGTGAGCTGGGAGAGCAGGTTGGAGAGCATGCCGCCCGGCACCTGGTACACAAGAGCCTTGGGGCTGATGTCCTTCACCTTGGCGTTAAGCCTGCCTTCCGCGCGGAAGCGGTCCCGCACGGCGTCCATCTTCTCCACCACGGGCGCCAGGGCCTCGAGGTCCAACGCGCAGTCATAGCCAAGCTCGCCCAGGGCGATGGCCATTGACTCGGTGGTGGGCTGCGAGGTGCCGCCCGAGAAGGGCGAGAGGCAGGTGTCGATGACGTCGGCGCCGGCCTCCACGGCCTTGAGCAAGGCCATCTCGCCGATGCCGGCCGTGGCGTGGGTGTGGACCTCCAGCGGCAGGCTGCACTCGGCCTTGATGCCGCTCACCAGCTCATAGGCAGCGGCGGGCGTGAGGTTGCCGGCCATGTCCTTGATGCACAGCGAGTCGGCCCCCATGCTCGCGAGCTCGCGGGCCAGGCCTACGAAGTAGGGCACGGTGTGGACGGGGCTCGTGGTGTAGCAGAGCGCCGCCTGGCACTCCCCCTTTGCCTCGTGGCAGGCCTCGATGGAGGTCTTGAGGTTGCGCACGTCGTTCAGGGCGTCGAACACGCGCACGACGTCGATGCCGTTCTCCACCGACTTCTTTACCACGGCGCGCACCACGTCGTCGGCGTAGTTCTTGTAGCCAAGCAGGTTCTGGCCGCGCAGCAGCATCTGCAGGCGGCTGTTGGGCGCGGCCTCGCGGATGGCGCGCAGGCGCTCCCAGGGGTCCTCGTCCAAGAAGCGCAGGCAGGAGTCGAAGGTGGCCCCGCCCCAGACCTCGAGCGCGTGATAGCCCGCGCGGTCCAGGTCTGCCAGGACGGGCAGCATGTCTGAGAGGGGCATGCGCGTGGCGATCTGGCTCTGCTGGCCGTCGCGCAGGATGGTCTCGCAGACGCCCACGCGCCTGGCGCTACTCATCGCCATCACCCTTTGGCGGGAAGAGCCTGCACAGCGCCAGCGAGGCCAGCGCGATGATGCCGAGCACGAGGAAGTCCCCGCCCCAGCCAAGCGCCAGCAGCTCGAGCGACTTCTGGAGCGCCTCCATGTTCACAGCGAACGTCATCTTGACCCCCTAACCAAGCACGGCGAGCAGAAGGCCGCCCGCGACCACCGAGGCAATCTGGCCGGCCACGTTGGCGCCAGCCGCCTGCATGAGGATGAAGTTCTGCGGGTCTTCCTCGGTGGCCATCTTCTGGATGACGCGGCTCGACATCGGAAAGGCCGAGATGCCGGCGGCGCCGATCATCGGGTTGATCTTCTCCTTGCGGAAGAGGTTGAGCACCTTGGCGAACATCACGCCGCCCACCGAGTCCATCACAAAGCCCAAGAGGCCGAGGGCGATGACGAGCAGGGTGTCTACCTGCAAGAACTCCGAGTAGACCATCTTTACGGAGACAGCCAGGCCCAGCACGATGGAGATGATGTTCACCAGCTCGTTTTGTGCGGCGAGGCTGAGGTTGTCCAGCACGCCGCACTCGCGCAGGAGGTTTCCGAACATGAGGAAGCCCACGAGCGGCAGGGACACCGGAGCCACCAGTCCCGCCACCACGGTGATGACGATGGGAAACAGGATCTTGGCCGTCTGGGATACCTCGCCCGCGCGGTAGGTCATACGGATCTGGCGCTCCTTCTTGGTGGTGACGGCGCGGATGGCCGGCGGCTGGATGATGGGCACGAGGGCCATGTAGCTATAGGCCGCCACCATGATGGCGCCCAGGTACTTTGAGTTGAGCGTGTTGGCAACAAAGATCGAGGTGGGGCCGTCGGCCGCGGCGATGATGCCGATGGAGCCGGCGTCGTTGATGTCGAAGCCCAAAAGCACGGCCACGATGCAGGTGAAGAAGATGCCGAACTGCGCCGCGGCGCCGAACAGCATGAGGAACGGGTTTTGCAGCAGCGGGCCAAAGTCGATCATGGCGCCGATGCCGATGAACAGCAGAAGCGGGAAGAGCTCGGTGGCGATGCCGGCGTCGAACAGCACCTGGAAGGGCCCGGCCTCGCCGCCCGTCTCGAGCACGCCGGTGTTGGGGAAGTTCACCAGGATGGTGCCCAGGCCCATAGGCACGAGCAGCGTGGGCTCGTACTCCTTCTTGATGCCGAGGTACATCAGGACGCAGCCGATGAGCATCATGACGATGCGGCCGGGCTCGGCGGCCATGCCCTGGACGCCTGCGAGCAGTGTCTCCATGGGGGCCTCCTAACTTATGGTGAACAGCGCGTCGCCGGGGTTGACCATCTGGCCGGCGGTGACATGGATGGCGCTTACGGTGCCGGCACGCTCGGCCACGATGGCGTTCTCCATCTTCATGGCCTCGAGGACGAGTACGGTCTGGTTCTGCTCGACGTGGTCACCCGCACCAACCTTGAGCTCGAGGATCTTGCCGGGCATGGGGGCCGTCTGGGCGTCGGCGCCGGCAGGGGCGGCCGGGGCAGGGGCGGGCTCCGGAACCAGGGCAGCGGGAGCCACGGGCGCAGGAGCCGGGGCGGGCGCAGCGGCCGGGGCAGCAGCCGGAGCCGGCGCGGGCTCGGGGGCCGGCGCAGGGGCAGGGGCGACAGGAGCCTGGCCGGGCTCGGTGAGCTCCTCCATCTCCACCAGGTATTCGGTGCCGTCGACCTTGATCTTGAACTTACGCAGCATGGTTCTCCTCCCCTGTGGTGGCGCGGCGACGAACGCTCACGCAGCTAAACGAGCTATCCGGCCTGTCCGCCGCGGCGATGGCCGAAGCAATGACGCAGACGCGCCGGTACTCGGGGTTCTCCCGGCCGACGCGTCTCACTTCCACTTGCGTGCTTGGGTTGTCTCCGGCGGCGATGGCCGAGGCGACGGCGCAGACGAGCGAGCGCTCCGGGCCCGCCTCCATATCGAGAAACGCCGGCACCTCGACCCAACCCTCGTCGCAGGCAGGCGCCACGGCAGACGCAACGGGCGCGCCCGCAGCTCCAGACGCGCCCGCAGCAGACGGGCTCTGCGTGTTGTCATGGCCGCCATCGCAGCCGAAGAGCCTTCCGAACAAACCCATGGCTTCCTCCCCCAGCAGCCGCTCACTTAGGGAGAGCTTATCCACAAGGCGATTTATGTTTCTTATCGATTACGCGGACGGCACATCCGTTCGGCTAGTGGGGAACGCACGGGGCGGGACGACTATGTGGCGCCGGCCCGCAAAGGCAAGGCAATGCGCCGTTTGCGAGCGATTTGCCGCGCTCCGGACAAGCGTGCAGCAGGGCCCTCGCACGGAGAAATAACGCCGCGCGGGCCATTCCACCTGGTAAACGGGCCCGCGCAGCGCCGCTCCCCTACGCGGCCTCGCCGGCTTGGCTGGCAGTGGGGTCGTCCTCCTCGTCCGGTCCGCACAGGTCGAGCTCCTCGAAGTCGTACCACTCGGAGAGGCAGTCGGAATCTAGGACGGGCACGGGGCGGACGCTTGGAACAAGCGCGGCGCTAACGACCTCGGAGGCCTTCAGGCCAAGAAGGCTACGGTAGCCGGGGTGGTCCTCCAGGCGGTAGGCCTCTTCCTGGCGGCCGCGCTGGCCGCGCACGAAGACCCACCACTGGCCCATCGGGGTCTCGAGCAGCGCGCTTGCCGGCTTGTTGGCGCGCATGGAGTAGTAGGTGGCCGTCCGGTCGTCCTGAAAGCCCAGCACGAGCTGCGCGTCACAGTTGCCGATGATGGAGTTGGCCGTGGCCTCGCCGTAGCGCGCCTCGATCTGGCTCACCGTCTGGCAGACGATGGTTGCGCTGATCTCGCGGCTGCGGACGACCGCGAGGATGTCATCGATGTGGGGAAGGTTCAGGTTGGCGAAGTCGTCAAGCACGAAGCGCACGGGCACGGGCAAACGGTGATCAGGGCAGGAGTCTGCCTCCCTCATGAGAGAGCTGAACGCCTGACGGACAAACATGCTCGTGAGCTTGTCCAAGCTGCGGTCGGTGTCGCTCATCTTGACGAACAGCGCGCACTGCCGGTGGCCGAACTCGGCGAAGTCAATCTGCGGCTCGCGCTTGAAGGCAGCGAGCGCCTCTGGGAACCCAAAGGGCATGAGGTCTGTCGCAATGATGGACAGGATGCTCGCGTGCATCTTCTCGGCCCTGCAGGTCGACTTTGCGCGGCGGTAGAGCGAGACGGCAAACGAGTTGGGGTTCTCGTTCTCAAGGCCGCCGAACAGCACGTCAGCCTTGCCGTCGCAGGCCATCTCGAACACGCGTAGCACCGAGGCCATGTTCCACTGGTAGGGCGGCATGTCCTCGAACACGTAGGTGATGTAGGACGCAAGGTAGTTGGCCGCCGCCTGAGGCCAGAAGGGGTCGGCTTCGTGCTCCTCGGTGGGACAGATGGCCGAAGCGATGGAAATGATGTCCTGTTGCAGCGGCATGGCGCCGTTGAACCTCACGTGGTGCAGCGGGTCGTAGCCCACGGTCCCGCCCATGGTGGTGAGGTCGAGCTGGTCGACCTTGTAGCCGCAATCACGCAGGTAGGGACCCATCTCCTCATAAAGAGAGCCCTTGCAGTCGAGCACGATGTAGGAGCCCTGGGCCTGCATGAGGTTGGGCTTGACGTGGTGGCGCGTCTTGCCGCCGCCGGAGGAGCCAAGCACCAGGACGTTGTTGTTGAGCCCGCTTTGCCAGGTGTCGGTCTGGAGGCTCGTGGCCTTGGTGAGCAGCGTCTGCCCGCTATAGGCGCGACGCGGGTCATCACCGGAGTCGGCAGGCCCGCCGTTGGGGACGCCTTCGAGCGCAAGCTCGACACGCTTGGCAAATTCTGGCGAGACGGTGCGGGCGCGCCCTCCCCCTGCGGCAAAGGCTGAGTTCGTGGCTGCGGCGCTTACGTTGCCGGCAGCGCTGGAAGAGAAGTCGGGCGAGGCGAATTCATGAGTATTCATAGGAACCCTCCTTGTTGATGAGAATTGAGAACGAGTGGGACTTTTAATTGATGTAGCAGGTATTTATTGGAGCAGAACGGTCTTCGCCTGGCATTGGCGTTAAGGGCAGGGACCGAGTTGCCGTGGAACGGAAATTGCGGCAGACCCGAGATGCCCTTGCGACAATCGCGTCAGCCACACGAAGCGGCGCCCGTGATACCGCACGCACACGACGCCGCAATCAGAGCTCGTGGATGACCTTGTCGGCGAGGTGGGCTCGAACGGCCTGCTCGGCCTCGAAGTAGGTGTCGCGGGCCGTGAGCTCAAAGACGCGCTCGAGCTCCATGCCCGTGTGCTCGGCAATGACCTGGGCGGTGATGTCGCGGATGCGCATCAGGTCGTCGGCGCGGGCCTTCACCGAAAGGGCGCTGCCGCCTATGCCGCCGCCGACGAGCGGGTCGTGGATCATCACGCGGCCATGCGGCAGGATGTCGCGCGTGTCGCCGGCAATGAACAGCAGCGCGGCCATGCTGGCCGCAAGGCCCAAGCAGACGGTACGAACGGGGCAGCTCACGGCCTTCATCACGTCGTAGAGCGCAAGGCCCGACTGCACCTCGCCGCCGGGGCTGTTGATGAACAGCGTAACGGGCGCCGCGGGGTCGACCCTTTGCAGGTGACGCATGCCGCGGATGAGCTCGGCCACGGAGTCGGCGTCGACCGGGCCGCAAAGCTCGAGCTCGCGGCATGCGAGCATCTCGTCTTTGATGTCGAAGCGCTCGAGGCCGAGGGCGGTCTCTTGCATGATTTGGGGTGAGTAGGACAGCGTGCTCATGGGGCTCCTTTCGAGAGCGGATACCGGGATGCCATGAGACGGGAACGCGCCATGGAGACGGCCGAGCAATCCGCCCGGTCCACGAGTGACGAGGGCGAAAGGCGTAAGCGGCCGAGGCCTGCCCGCGGTCCTTCGCAGACCGCGGGCGAGAGGCGACATGGCAAGCCCCGCTCAGAGGCATCAAAGGCATCTCTTATTTGGTTGTGGAAAAGGCTTGCTCGCATGTGACACGCCCCCGCGCATTGCGGTAGGGCAAGGGACGCCGCTGCATCCCCCATGCGAGTTAAAAAATGCGGCTCCTAAGCGAGCCGCACTACGGGTGCTTTAGGTGAGTGGCTGCACTCTAGCACGTACGGCCAGACCTTGGCAAGCAAAAAAATGGCACATATGTTCGAGATTGCCTGCCAGCCAGGCAATCTGCCATTTCACCAGCGGAGACAGACGGGGCGCTCAAGCGGCTGCGCGAACCCTTTGGGCAATCTAGGTGAGAAATGGCGAACCTGGCGGTCGCAAAGGACGCCCATTCCCGTAAGCCGCGCATGAAAAAAAGCCCCGCGCCGCAAGCTGTGATAGCAAGCGGTGCGGGGTCTTGGGCAGGCGCATGCGGTGTGTCGCGCTGAGGCGGGTCCCATTGGGCCGGTGGGCAGTCGCAGCCAGGACAAGAGCCGCTAAGGCGGCCGCAAGTCATCTCAAGAGGAAGCTACGCCCTCCCCTAGCGCACGCAGGCGAGCGAGCCCATGGGGTCCCAAGGAGCCAGCACGCGGGGCTCCTCGGTCTCGTAGGTGGCGCGCTCTTCGACGGAGAGGTAGCGCTTGTCGACAACCACCTGGTAGACGTATTCGTCAAACCACGGGTCGGTGATGGAGTCAAAGCCGTCCTTGCCGCGCTCGTCGCCCCAGCTGTTCTCGACCTTCCACAGGGTGGGCTTGCCCTCGGCGGTGAGGTTCACGCCCTCGAGCACCATGGCGTGGGTCATGAGGCTCTCGCCAAAGTCCAGGCGCTCGGAACGGGTGAGCGCGCCCTCCACCGGGAAGCCGAACAGGCCGTCGACGTCGAGCGAGGCGGTGTCCATGATGCCCTCCTTGCCCAGGTAGCTCTGGGAGACGTCGCAGCCAAACCACACGGGCAGGCCATCGGTGAGTTGGGCGATGGCAAGCTCCTTCAGGCGCTCGACGGGCAGGTTGAGGTAGCGCACGCCGCCGGCCTCCACCACGTTGCCCAGGCGGCTCACGGTGTAGGTGTGGCCGAAGGGCTTGTCGGCGGTGTTGGCCGAGATGACGCTCACGTAGCTGTCCACGTCCATCTGGACCACCTCGTCAAAGAAGCGCTGCGGGGTGAAGGAGCCGGTAAGGGCCAGCTTGTCGTCCTTGTCGCGCAGGCGCACGTCAAACTCCACGGGCGGCTCGCCCAGGCAGGTGATGAGCAGGCTCGTGACCTCGCCCATCATCTCCTTCTTCATGGCGACAAGATCCTCGCCGGTGACGCCGGCGGCGCGGCTGTCACGCAGGCGACGGGCGCATCCGCGCAGGTAGCGGGTGAGGTACCTGTCCATCTCGCTGGTGTTGCGCGAGCAGGCGGTCTCGGGCATGGCCTCCTTGGGGCAAACCCCGTACTTCTTCACGAGCGCGCGGAACATGTCCCACTGGCCGCCGTCGCCGATGGGGTCAGAGAGAAGGTGGGCCATGAGGCGGCCGTCGAGCGGCTCGTCGAGCGTATCGAGGATGTTCTCGAGGAACCAGTTGCTCTTCTCCACCTTGTCGTAGAACAGCGGGTAGGACTGGCTGAGTTCGAAGGTCTTGAGACCCAGGCGCTCGATGACGCGGGCGCGCATGGTGTTGAGGCTCGCGAACATCCAGCATCGGCCGGAGCGCTCCTGGTCGCAGCGCTTGCCCTGGCGCACCTCGACGTCAAAGGTGCCGGTGTTGGCGGCCACGGCCTCCGGGACGCGCGCGACGGCGCGGATGCCCTGGGCGGTGACGGCGTTCTTGGCGATGACGTTGGCGCGGCTCTCGCCGAAGGCCTCGCGAGCCTCGGCGAGTTCTTGCAGCGTAACCGACTTGTTCTCGTCCATTCTTCCTCCTCTTTGCCGCATGGCGGCGCAATGGTTTGCCGCAGACGAGGGTAGCACTCGCGCAAGTGACTGGCGGTATACTTTGCGCATTGATGACGAGGGCGGAGGATATGGGCGCCCGCACGAATCAGCGCGATGCGCCCAGGGCAGCCCCATGAAGCGCATGTTCATCGCCAGCTTCGTCACCGTTTAAATAAACCGCTGGTAGCAGCCTATGCCGTCAACGATGCAAGGAGTTCGCATGACACGCGTCGCCGCCATAAAACCCGAGCTTGCGCCCGCCTATGCGCTTGAGGTGCTGCATGCGCTCGAGAGCGCGGGCCACGAGGCCTGGTTCGTTGGCGGCTGGGTGCGCGACGCCCTGCGTGGCGCGCCGGCCCACGATGTGGACATCTGCACGAGCGCGCCCTGGGAGCAGACCGAGGCGGCCCTTGTGGCGGCCGGCATCGAGGCGCATGAGACGGGCGTCGCCCACGGCACCGTCACCGCCGTGGTGGACCACGAGCCCGTGGAGGTCACCACCTACCGCATCGACGGCACCTACACAGACCAGCGCCACCCGGATTCCGTGACCTTCGTCACCGACGTGCGCGAGGACCTCGCCCGCCGCGACTTCACCGTGAACGCCATGGCCTGGCACCCCGAGCGCGGCCTGTTCGACCCCTTTGGCGGCCAGGCCGACCTCGAGCGCGGCCTCATCCGTGCCGTGGGCGAGCCGGCGCTCCGCTTTGAGGAGGACGCCCTGCGCCTGCTGCGGGCCGTTCGCTTCGCCTGTCGCCTGGGGTTTGACATCGAGCCGGCCACGCAGTCGGCCCTTCGCGCGGCGGCGCCCACGCTTGCCGGCGTGGCCAACGAACGCATCGGCTCCGAGCTCAGGGGCATCGTGGCCTCGGGGCGCGCCGCCTGGGCCCTGCGCGAGCAGAGCGAGGTCATGGTCGCGGCCATCCCCGAACTTGCGCCCATGGCTGGCTTTGAGCAGCGCAGCCCCTACCACTGCTACGACGTCTACGAGCACACGGCCCGCGTGGTGGAGGGCGTGGAGTTCTACTCCGGCGGCCTTGCCTCCGAGCGCCTGCGTTGGGCGGCGCTTTTGCACGACGTCGGCAAGCCGAACTGCTTCACGGTGGACGAGAAGGGCCAGGGGCACTTCTTTGGCCACCCCCACGAGGGAGCCGCCATGGCCGACAAGATCCTGCGGCGCCTCGCCATCCCGCGCGAGCTGGCGCGTCCCATCGTGGCCCTCGTCCGCCTGCACGACCGACCCACCAGCTGCGCCAGAAAGCCGCTGCTCAAGCTTATTGCCGAGCTCGACCGCCGCGCTGGCTCGCAGACGCGCGGGCAGACCATCGTCCTCATGCACGAGATGCTGCACCTACGCCGCGCCGACGCCCTGGCCAAGGCGCCCGAGTACCGAAGCTGGGCCATCGAGCTTAACGCCTACGACCGCGAGCTGCGTCGCATTGACGACAGCGGCGTGTGCTGGTTGGCGGGTGACCTCGCCGTCTCGGGCGGAGACGTCATCGCCGTGCGCGGCATCGCCCCCGGCCCCGAGGTGGGGCACGTGCTCGAGTGCCTGCTCGCCTCCGTCATGGGCGGTGAGCTCCCCAACGAGCGCGAGGCCCTGCTCGCGCGCCTGGCCAAGAGCCGCGAGCGCGCGGAGCGCAACGAAGCTGGGAGCGCGGCAATGGGAGCTCACGAGAACAACTAGAACGCAGTCCCGGGCTCTCCGCAGCATCACAACCGCCACGCCGGCTCTGCAGCGTAATCCAAGATTACTCCGAGCGATGTAAGAACGCCCGTTTGCATGCATCGAACGGGTGTTCGCTTTTGGTAGCCCGCTCGCTTAGCAGCCGAACAATCGCTCGGACATAGCCCGCCCCGAGCGATATGAAAACGCCCCGTCCGGCACGATGCCGGGCGGGGCGATTGCTTGCGTGCGAGCGGCGTTAATCCAAGTTCTTGGTGGCGAGGACGTCGGCGCCGGTGTCGCAGACGTTGGCGAGAACCACGTCGCCTATGCGAACGGGGGCGGCAAGGACCGCGGCGGCATGCTTGGCTGCGGCCGTTACCTCGGCCATGAGCTCGCGCGGGACGGGGGCCGAGGTGCGCACGGAGAGCGGCTCGGCGCAGCCCGGCACGCAGACGGTGGTGGTCACCACGCGCTCGGGATGGGTGGCCTCGGCCGGGGCGTACTTCTTGCCGCGCGCGCAACCAGCGCCTCCCAGGTAGGTGGCCTCGGTGGCGCTTGCGCGCTCAACCTCGAGCGTGCAGCCCATGGGGCAGCAGACGCAGGTGAGCTCGAGCTTCTCGGGATACGCCATGCTACTCCCCTCCCTTCTGGGCTGCGGCGCCTGCGGCCGCGGCCTCCACCATGCGGACCTCGATGCGAGCGAGCCCGCTCGCAAGCTCCGCGTCGAACTCGAGCCGCTCCATCTCGGCCGGCACGGCGATGCGGGCCTTGCGGCTCTTGAGCACGGCCTCGGTGCCGTCGGGCGAGAT
Organism: Prevotella sp. CAG:279; assembly: GCA_963653485.1. GTDB lineage: Bacteria > Actinomycetota > Coriobacteriia > Coriobacteriales > Atopobiaceae > Parolsenella. Next base: position 527 of record CAVJWS010000061.1, on the reverse strand, counting down.
GCCCACGGCCTCGAAGCGAACGTCGTGCGCGACCGAACGCGGGCGGAAGGTGAGGGCGACCTTGCCCGTGGCGCCCGCGCTCACGCGCTGGGGCACCACGGCGTTGGCGCCCTCGCCGGCAACGACGTCCACGTAGGCCACCGGCGCATCAGCCGCGCTCCCCTGCCCAACGCGCGCCAGGGCCCAGGCGGCGGCGCTGGCGCCGGCCACGTCGCCCTCGGCGGCGGCGAGGTCTGCCAGGTCGTGCACGTGCAGGGCGTTTCCGCAGGCAAAGACGCCGGGAGCCGTCGTGGCGAGCCTCTCGTCCACCACGGCGCCGCCGGTGGCGGGGGCCAGCTCGATACCGGCCTCGCGGGCAAGCTCGTTTTCCGGAATGAGCCCGCAGGAGAGCACGAGGGTGTCGCAGGCCACGTTGACCTCGGTGCCGCCGATGGGCCTGCGCGTGGCGGGGTCCACCTCGGCGATGTCCACCGACTCCAGGCGCGTGCGGCCGTGGGTTGCCACCACGGTGTGCGAGAGGTGCAGCG
>CAVJWS010000060.1:0-13510 GCA_963653485.1 Prevotella sp. CAG:279 | reverse complement strand
CAAGCTCGGGGATGGCGTGGTTGATCTCGGGGTCGTTGTGGTAGGGGCGGCCGGCGAGCACGATGCCGTGGGCGTCGTTGGCCTCCATCCAGGCCAGGGTCTCGTCGCCCTTGCGCTGCATGGCCTGCTTGAACTCGAGGTCGGCCTCCCAGGCCGCGTTGACGGCGCGGTCGATCTCGGCGCGGGTGATGTGCTCGCCCTTGAAGCGGCCCTTGCCGGCCGCGGCGTCGGCCTCGCGCTGCACGGAGATGAGCTCGTACAGGCGGCGCTTGAGCTCCTTCTTGTCGTCATAGGGAATGAAGGCGTCGAGGAACTCCACCTCGGGGCGGGCGAGCTCGTCCACGTTGAGGCCGAGGGCCTGCGGGTAGCTCATGACGATGGGGCAGTTGTAGTGGTTGCCCGCCGTCTCGTCCTCCTGGCGCTCCCAGCGAATGCAGGGCATCCAGATGAAGTCGGGGTCCTTGTCCAGCAGGTTCATGATGTGGCCGTGGCTGAGCTTGGCCGGGTAGCACACGGACTCAGAGGGCATGGACTCGATGCCGGCCTCGTAGGTCTTCTTGGTGGACTGGTCCGAGAGCACCACCGAGAAGCCCAGCTCGGTGAAGAAGGCGTGCCAGAAGGGGTAGTTCTCGTACATGTTGAGCGCGCGCGGGATGCCCACGGTGCCGTGCGGCGCGGTCTTAGGATCGAGCACCGGGCGCTCGAACAGCAGCTTGTTCTTGAAGGCGAAGAGGTTGGGGGCCGCGGCCTTGGTGCGCTTGTGGCCGGCGCCCTTCTCGCAGCGGTTGCCCGTGATGAACTTGCGGCCGTTGCCGAAGTTGTTGATGGTGAGCAGGCAGTTGTTGGAGCAGCGGCCGCAGTGGGCCTTGGTCTGCTTGACCTCGAGCGAGTTGATCTGGTCGCGGGAGAGCAGGGTGGAGGTGCCGTCGGCGCCCGCGCGGTCGCGGGCGAGCAGGGCGGCGCCGTAGCTGCCCATGCAGCCGGCGATGTCGGGGCGGATGGCGCTGCGCCCGGTGAGCTTCTCGAAGGCGCGCAGCGTGGCGTCGCTCATGAAGGTGCCGCCCTGGACCACGACGTACTTGCCGATCTCCTCCGGGTCACGCATCTTGATGACCTTGAACAGCGCGTTCTTGATGACCGAGTAGGACAGGCCGGCGGCGATGTCGCCCACCGTGGCGCCTTCCTTCTGGGCCTGCTTGACGCGGGAGTTCATGAAGACGGTGCAGCGGCTGCCAAGGTCAACAGGCTTTTCGGCGCCCACGGCCGCGGCGGCGAACTCCTGGACGGTGAGGCCCATGGAGTCGGCGAAGCTCGCGATGAAGGAGCCGCAGCCCGAGGAGCAGGCTTCGTTCAGCATGATGTGCTCGATGACGCCGTCGCTAACGCGCAGGCACTTCATGTCCTGGCCGCCGATGTCCAAGATGAACTCGACCTCGGGCACGAAGGCCTTGGCGCCGCGCAGGTGCGCCACGGTCTCGATCTCGCCAGAGTCGGCACCGAGGGCCTCGATGAGCAGGGCCTCGCCGTAGCCGGTGGTGGTGACGTGGCCCACGGTGCAGCCGGCGGGCAGCTTGTCGTAGATGTCGTTCATGATGTGGCGCGCGGTACCCAGGACGTCGCCGCGGTTGTTGCCGTACCAGGTGTAGAGCAGCTCGCCGCCCTCCCCCACCACGGCGGCCTTCATCGTGGTGGAGCCGGCGTCGATGCCGATGAAGACGCGGCCGGCGTAGCTGGCGAGCTCGCCGCGCGGCACCACCTCGGCGTCGTGGCGGGCGTGGAACTCGGCCAGCTCCTCCTCGTTGGCAAAGAGCGGCTCGAGGCGCTGGACCTCGCTGCCCTGCATGTCGCCCAGGTTCTCCAGGGCCTCGATGACCTCGCCAAAGGTGACGCGGCGCTCGGACTCGCCGGCGAGCGCGGCGCCGGTGGCCACGAAGAGGTGGGCGCTTGCCGGGACGATGCGGTGCTCCTCGTCGAGCTCGAGCGTCTCGTAGAAGCGGTGGCGCAGCTCGGAGAGGTACTGGAGCGGGCCGCCCAGGAAGGCGACGTAGCCGCGGATGGGGTGGCCGCAGGCCAGGCCCGAGACCGTCTGGTTGGCCACGGCCTGGAAGATGGAGGCGGCCACGTCCTCGGGCGAGGCGCCCTCGTTGAGCAGCGGCTGGACGTCGGACTTGGCAAAGACGCCGCAGCGGCTGGCGATGGGATAGATGTGGGTGGCGCTCTTGGCGAGCTCGTTGAGTCCGCCGGCGTCGGTGTGCAGAAGGCTCGCCATCTGGTCGATGAAGGCGCCCGTGCCGCCGGCGCAGGTGCCGTTCATGCGCTGCTCGATGCCGTTGTCGAAGTAGATGATCTTGGCGTCCTCGCCGCCGAGCTCGATGGCCACGTCGGTCTGCGGGATGAGGGTCTCCACGGCGCGCTTGCTCGCGATGACCTCCTGGACGAACTCGAGGTCGAGCCACTTGGCCAGCAAAAGGCCGCCCGAGCCGGTGATGGAGACGCGCATGGAGGCGTTGCCGAGGACCTCTCGCGCGGTCTCGAACAGCTCCTTGGCCGTGGCGCGGATGTCGGTGTGGTGGCGCTGGTAGTTTGCGTAGACGATGCGGTCGTGGTCGTCGATGACCGAGAGCTTGACCGTGGTGGAGCCCACGTCGATACCCAGGCGCAGGCTGGCGCGCGAGAAGTCGGTGGCGTTGGCCGGACGCAGCTCGGCGCCCTTCTCGACCAGCTCGATGCCACGGGCCGCCGAGGCCTGGGCCGCGTTGGAGGCGGCGGTGTTGTTAGTCATTCTTGCTCTCCTTGTCGTGGGCGGCGCCGTCCCCGTGCGCCGCGTCCCTCTCGGATTGGACGAGTGCCAGCGCATAGGCCGGCACGTTGAAGTCGATGGTCTTGCCGTACAGGTCGCCGGGGCGCACGAAGGTGAGCGCCGTCATGATGAGCGCCATGGTGCGCACGCTCTCGCGCATGCCACCGGTGAGCCAGCGCGTGAGGACGCCGGCCTCGGCCGAAACGGCAAAGGAAAGATAGTAGTCAAAGAAGGGCCCCAGGGCACGGGCGTCGATGCCGTCGAGCGCACGGCTCGTGACCGCCTCGAGGCAGACGTCCTTGATCTTCTCCACAAAGGCCGGGTCGCCGCCCTTGCCGAGCAGCGCAGTGAGGTAGGAGGCGTTGTCCTTGAAGTAGCCAAGCAGCTCCATGGCGCCGGGCGCGGGCTCGAGCTCGGTGAGGGCGCGCGTGAGGTCCTCGAGATGGGAGGCGGCGATGCCCTCCACCAGGGCGCGGATTTGGTCGAGCGCCTCGCGCTCGACGGCGTCCACGAGGTCCGGGATGTCATGGAAGTGGGAATAGAACGTGCGGCGCGTGAGGCCGGCACGCTGCGTGACGGAGGTGACGGTCACGCGGGAAAGGTCGCCCGTCGCCTGTATCTCCGCCGCGAGGGCGTCGCGCAGGCGCGCGCGGCTGCGCGCGGAGCGACGGTCGAGTCGGGCGCCGGTCCCCGCCGCAAGCGAGGCCGCCCCTCCGACGCTGAGCAGATCTTGCAAGTGTCCTCCTGCGAACACGTCCGCGCTCGCGCAGCCTCCCATTGGCGGGGCCGCGGCGCGTTCCTCGAGCTTAGCCGGTACGGCCGCCCGCTTGCGACTGTGAGGTACGTGGGAAGGCCCACGAACGAGCAATGGGGCCCAAAGCGCGGCGAGCGGGCCGCGCAACGCCCCTGCGAACGTCCGCAGACGACACCACTTATTTCACAGCCTGTGCAGTATTGCACAACGTGAGCATTATCTTGCCGAGCTTTGCGGCGCGCACGGTTAGGACACAAACCCCCAAAGTGGGCTGAAAGGGCCGAGCGGACGGCGAGGGACCTACCCCGCCCAACTCGCCCGTCGCAAGCCACATGGGTGATTCCCGGTTTTGGCATGCCCTTCTTTTACAGGCACGCCACAAGCGTGCGGGGATTCCGTAGGGTCTTGGGCGCAGGCGCCGAGGCTCGGCTAGCATGGGTTGCCTAGATTGGAGGGACGCATGGCGCAGACGCCCGGCTACGGCAACGACAATGAACGCATCTACCGCCGCGCGGCCGGCTCGGGACGCGCGGCAGACGCGCGGGCCAATGCCGCCGGCGCGCAGCGCGCGACGGACGTTGCCCATGCCGCAGGCGCGCAAGGGTCCGTCGGCGTTCAGCGTACGGCCAGCCAATACCGCCGCGACGCCTACGCAGGCGGCCAGTACCGCGACGACGCCTATGCGGGCAACTCCGGCGCCGGCGCATACTCAAATGGCTATGCCGGCCCGCAAGAGCCGCCCACGGCCGGCGCCCCCTCTCGCACGCCGGTCCCCTCCCCTCCGCAGCAAAACCCCTACCTGCCGAACAAGTCCAAGGCGCCCGTGCTCAAGAGACACCACGCCAGGGGCCGCGTGGCCACGCCGGCCCAGCGCGCCGCCACCTGGGGCGCGGCCGACGCCGCGGGCGAGGGAGGCAACGCCGCGCGAGGCCAAGGCCCCACACCGCCCCGCGCGCCTCGCCAGCCAAGGGCCCACAAACCAGCCACCCACGGCTGCGCCTCGCTTCTGCTCTGGCTCGTCATGGCGGCCGTGGTCGCCCTCATGGCAATCCGCCTGCTGCCGGCAAGCGATGCGTCGGGGCGCGCCGTGCCCGAGCTCGCCTCCTTCGTGCCGCTGGCACTCATACCAACCATCATTTGCCTGGCGCTCTCTGCCCTGTGGCGCAGGCGCCTGCTCGTCATCGTCTGCACGCTTGCCCTGGCGGTGAACGGCTATTGGCACCTCGGCTACTTCACGGGCGGCGCGCGCGTCTCCACCGAGGCGGCCCAAAGCGTCATCACCTCGGCTGACACGGGCGACGGCGCGGCCCGCATCATGACCCTCAACACCATGAACGGAGAGGCCAGCGCCCGCCAGATCGTGGAGGTCGTTCGCGAGCAGCACGTGGAGGTGCTCTGCCTGCAGGAGCTCACCGACGGCATGGTGAGCGACCTTGAGGCCGCCGGCATCGACGAGCTTCTCCCCTACCACGTGGTGAGCGACGGCGCCACCGCCATCAGCAACGGCGGGCGCAACGGCATCTGGACGGCGTCCGCGCAGGACAACATCTCGCGCAACCTGCTGCCCATCCAGACGAGCTCCATGCCGGCCGCCAGCATCACCGTGGGCAATGCCACCGTGCGCATCGTGAGCGTGCACCCCAACTCGCCCGTCCGCGGCGCGCAGGACCTCTGGGACGAGGGCCTCTCCGTCATCGGCTCGCTTTCCGACTACAGCCACGCCTACCTCATCATGGGCGACTTCAACTCAACCTGGGACCACGCGCGCTTCCGCGAGCTGCTCGGCACCACCTTCGCCGACGCCGGCGAGGCGTCGGGCCAGGGATTCCACATGACCTACCCCTCAAACAGCATCGTGCCGTCGCTCATCGAGATTGACCACATCGTCTATTCGAAGGACTCCGGGATCGTCGTAAGCTCGCTCGAGACGGTGACCATCTCCGGCACCGACCACCAGGCCCTTCTCGGCACGCTCGAGGCGCAGTAGCGCAAAGGCATCGAGCCGCCTTTGGTTTGGGGCGAAGGGCGGGCGCAGACATGGCGGACGGGACCTTGGGCCAGCCCGCGCGTGCCATGGTCGCGCCACGCGGGCCATGGTTGCGCCGCACCGGCGAGGCCGGGGCCCGCGGGCCGCGGGACGCCATTGAGCGCTCAGAACCTGTCGAAGGCCACCTCGCGGCCGTCACGCTGCTCGAGCAGGGTAAAGGCAAGGGAATTTCTGAACTGCAGGTCACGAATGACGCGTTTGAGCACCGTTGGATCATTGGGCATGGCGTCGACGTCGACGTCGACCTCCGACAGACGGATAGCGCGCTCGTACGAAACGGCGGCAGGTTCTTCCATGTGCTTACCCTTCCAAACGGGAGCCACAAAATCCGAGGCTCCCTGGCGTCATAGCCGCCCTTCACGGCCACGCCTCCCCTAGGGACCAGGGTAGTTTTCTGAAAGTCGACTGAAAGCTCAAAGACCCATCTGACCAGCAGTTGTACATACGCAGGTAACAAAGCACCATCTATATGTTGTATCTGGCGTCCCAGTCTTTGTTGGACGTGGCGTCCCGGTCCTTGTTGCACCTGGCTTCCCCCGCCTCGCTTCCGCCCCATCCGCCCGCGCCGTCCCCCGGCGATGCCTGGCGGCACGGGTCGCGCAAAATTGCCCCGGCGCCCAGGCGCAAACACGAACGGACGCCTTTCGGACGCGAACGGGCGCCTTTGTTTCCAACACATCTCTTATGACGATGCCGTCTACCTGCGGTGCTTTACTATTTTTAGAAAATCATAAATTCCTACTGGATTAGTTGGTTTATTGGTGGCATACTGCTTGCCAACGAACGGGGGCTAGTCCGGAAAGCCCCCGCCCGCGAAACGGACAGACACCAACCCCGATCGCAAAGGCGGCAAGAACCCGCCATCCAGTCTGGGAGCTCACGGCAGCTCCCAAAGCCACAAGGAGGCTTCCCATGCGCGTCGCTAACCACGTTGAGGCTCTTATCGGTTCCACCCCCCTCGTCGACCTCTCCTCCCTGCTGCCCGCCGAGGCCCAGGCCGCCGGCACCCGCGTGCTCGGCAAGTACGAGGCCACCAACCCCGGCGGCTCGGTGAAGGACCGCGTCGCCCGCTACATGCTCGACGCCGCCGAGGCGTCCGGCGAGCTCACCGCCGGCGGCACCGTCATCGAGCCCACGAGCGGCAACACCGGCGTCGGCCTCGCCATGCTCACCGCCGCCCGCGGCTACAAGATGGTCCTCACCATGCCCGAGACCATGTCCATCGAGCGCCGCAAGCTCGCCGCCTCCTACGGCGCCGAGATCGTGCTCACCCCCGGCTCCGAGGGCATGAAGGGCGCCATCGCCAAGGCCGAGGAGCTCCACGCCAACACCCCCAACAGCATCATCGCAGGCCAGTTCACCAACCCGGCCAACCCGCTCGCCCACTACGAGACCACCGGCCCCGAGATTTGGGCTGACACCGAGGGCAGCGTCGACGCCGTCGTCGCCGGCGTCGGCACCGGCGGCACCATCTCCGGCAGCTCCAAGTACCTGAAGGAGCACAAGCCCTCCGTCGTCGCCGTCGCCGTGGAGCCGGCCGAGAGCCCGGTGCTTTCCGGCGGCAAGCCTGGCGGCCACAAGATCCAGGGCATCGGCGCCGGCTTTGAGCCTGCCAACTTCAAGCGCGAGTTTGTGGACGAGATCCTGCCCGTGGCCTCGGCCGACGCCATCGCCACCCGCGGCAAGCTCGCCTCCGAGGTCGGCGTGCTCGTGGGCATCTCCTCCGGCGCCTCCGCCTTCGCCGCGCTTTCCGTGGCCTCCCGCCCCGAGTTCGCGGGCAAGACCATCGTGGCCGTTCTGCCCGACACCGGCGAGCGCTACCTCTCCATGGACCTCTAGGCCCGCGCCGCAGCCATCTCCCATCCCCTTGCGGGCCGACTCCTCCCAACCCTTCGGCCCGCACATGAAAAGCGCCACGTCCGCCTCCCTTCTCGGACGTGGCGCTTTTTTGTGCTTATGCTGCGGCAACGCCCGTGCGCGGCACCTTGCGATAAGCTCACCTCTGCAAATTCGCGAGGGGCGCCGCCCCTCGCTCAAGGCGCGGGCTTTGGCCCGCCTACGGGCTATGGTGTCCCGAGAGGTGGTTGACATGGAGAAGACCTATCCGGTTTCTGGCAATGGCACGCACGGAGCCGCAGGCAGCGACACGGCATCCGTCGCGCGCGGCTTTGCGGGCGGCGTGGCCGCAAGCGACAGCGCGGGAGGCGCCAAGCACAGCGCTGCGGCCGCAAACGGCCCTGCGGCCTCGGGCAGCGGTTCCCCGCTCGAGTTCTTCGCCACCTGCCCCAAAGGCTTCGAGCAGCTGCTTGCCGGCGAGCTGGCGAGCTTGGGGGCCTCTGGCGTGCGAGCCCTGCACGGCCAGGTCGCCTTCTCCGGCACGCTTGGGGACGCCTACCGCGTCTGCCTGTGGAGCCGCATCGCCTCTCGCGTGACCCTCGTGCTTGCCCACGTAGACGCCTCCGACGCCGACGAGCTCTACGACGGCCTCTATGACATCGCCTGGGAACGGCACCTCTCGCTCAGGGAGACCTTTGCCGTTGATGCCCACGGCACCAACGACCAGCTGCGCAACACCCAGTTCGTGGCCCTGCGCGCCAAGGACGCCATCTGCGACCGCTTCCAGGACCGCCTGGGCGGCCGCCCCAGCGTCGACGTGCGTCGCCCCGCCGTCACGGTGGTCGTGCGCGTGCGCGGCAGGCGCGCCACCTGCGGCATCGACCTCACCGGCGAGCCGCTCTTCCACCGCGGCACAGGCCGCCGCAACACCAACGACGGCCTCATGGGGCTACGTAGCGACTACGCCGCCGCGCTGCTGTCGGCCGGCGCCTGGCACCGGTGCTGCCGCCAAGACTCCCCCGTGCTGGCCGTGGCCTTTGGCGGTGCCGGCGAGCTCGTGGTTGAGGCCGCGGGCGCAGCCCTCGACCGCGCTCCGGGCCTGCTTCGCCCGCGCTGGGGCTTTGAGCGCTGGCTCGGCCACGACGCCGATGTTTGGGACAAGCTGCTTGCCGAGGCCGACGAGCGCGCCGAGGCCGCGGCCGGCCGCGCCGAGAGCCTGCGCGTCGTCTCGCTCGACAACCGCGCCGGCGCCACCTCGGCCATCCGCAGCGCCCTGCGTGCCGCCGGTCTCAACGTCGAGGTGAAGGCCGCAGCCGGCGGAGAGGTCGCCGACGCGCTCGCGAGCGCCAAGCCCGCGGCCACGCTCGGCGTCTGCGACCTTTCCTGGCTGCGCGGCGAGGAGCTTGCCCGCGAGGTGGCGGCCCTGGGATACGCCACCGCTCTTGCCGACGCCCTGCCGCAGGGCAGCAGGTTTGCCGCCGTCAGCCTGGGCGCGACCCTCGACGCCGCGCTGGGCCTTGAGCCCACGCAGAGCCATGACACGCTCATCGGCCGCGACGAGGCCGCGCTGCGCGTGTACGAGGTCGGGGCGGCCGTCTCCGCCGGCGCCGGCGCGTCCGGCACCTCCACGCCCGGCGAGGCCGACGCCCCCGCGCCCGCGCCGCGCGCCACCGTCACGCTCAGGGACGGCACCGCCATCCCGGTGCTCGTGGCCGCCTCCGACCAGTTTGCCGCCCGCCTGCAGAAGGTGGCCAAGCTGCGTGCCAAGTGGGCCCGTCGCGAGGACGTCACCTGCTACCGCGTCTACGATGCCGACCTGCCCGACTACGCCGTGGCCATCGACCTCTACCAGGCGAGCGAGAACGCGCGCGGCCGCGACGCCGGCGGCCGCTGGCTCGTGGTGCAGGAGTACGCCGCGCCCAAGGGGATTGACCTGGAGCTGGCGCACCGCCGCCTGCTCGACGTGCTCGCCATCGCGCCCGTGGTGCTTGGCGTCGCCCCCGAGGACGTGACGCTGCGCGTTCGCCGCCGCGCCAAGGGCGGCTCCCAGTATGCCGAGGGCGGCACCGAGGCCGGCAACCGCGACGGCCGAGACGCGCGCGACGGCCGCGATGGCCGCAACGGCCCCCGCAACCGCCTCGCCCTCGCCCCCGGCGCCCACCTCGTGGACGAAGGCGGCCTCACCTTTGAGATAAACCTCGCCGAGCGCCTCGACACGGGCATCTTCCTCGACCACCGAGACGTGCGCGCCCAGGTGCGCGAGATGGCCAAGGCCACCCAGGGCTCCAAGCGCTTCCTCAACCTGTTTGCCTACACCGGCACCGCCACCTGCTACGCGGCCGACGGCGGCGCCAAGCACACCACCACCGTCGACCTCTCGCGCACCTACCTTGAGTGGGCCGAGCGCAATATGGGGCGCAACGGCTTTGAGGGGCCCGAGCACGAGTACGTCCAGGCAGACGTCGTGCGATGGATCAGCGAGCAGCGCCGCACGCGCAACCGCTGGGACCTCGTCTTCTGCGACCCGCCCACCTTCTCCAACTCCAAACGCATGGGCCGCGACTCGTTTGACGTGCAGCGCGACCACGTCGAGCTGCTCATCGGCATCTCGCGCCTGCTGACGCAGGACGGCGTGTGCCTGTTCTCGTGCAACCTGCGCGGCTTCAAGCCCGACGTGGAGACGCTCGAGCGCTACGGCGTGCTCATCGAGGACGTGACCGAGGGCACCATCCCCGAGGACTTCAAGCGCAACGCCAAGATCCACCACGTCTACCGCGTCCGCCGCACGCCCAGGCCCGAGGGCTCGACGGCGAACGCGCAGAAGAGCGGCGGCTCGCGTCCGGCAGGCAACCGTCCGGCCAGCGGCCGCGCCTATGGCGAGCGCGATGCCTCGAGCCGCCCGAACGGCTTCAAGCGCTCAAAATGGCGGGATAGCTGAGGAAAACCGCAGGTAAAAGGCCATTCCATACAGGCTGAAAACTCCTAGAATGTTCGATGGCAATTGCGGCAGGCTCGAGGCTCGGGCCTGCCGCTTCGACACAAAAGGAGTCCCAGTGGCACCTACGAAGGCGGCCGGAAAGTCGGCCCAGAAGACCATCCCCATCAGCGCGGCGATGATGCTCGTCACGCTCGGCGTTGTCTACGGCGACATCGGCACCAGCCCGATGTACGTGATGAAGGCCATCGTCAACGGCAACGGCGGCCTCACCACCGTGAGCGAGGAGCTCATCTTGGGGGCGCTGTCCCTCGTCATCTGGACGATGACGCTCGTCACCACCGTCAAGTACGTGCTCGTGGCCATGAAGGCCGACAACCACGGCGAGGGCGGCATCTTCGCCCTCTACAGCCTGGTGAAGCGCAGCGCCAAGTGGCTCATCGTGCCCGCCATGATCGGCGGCGCGGCCCTGCTCGCAGACGGCGTGCTCACCCCTGCCGTCACCGTCACCACCGCCATCGAGGGCCTGCGCTCGGTTGAGCTTGGCCACGCGCTTCTCGGCGACGGGCAGAGCAAGGTCGTCGTCATCACGATTCTCATCATCTGCGGCCTGTTCTTTGTGCAGAGGGCCGGCACCTCAAACATTGGCAAGGCCTTTGGCCCCATCATGACCTTCTGGTTCCTCTTCCTGGCGGGCGCCGGCGTCGTGAACTTTGCCGACGACCTCTCCATCCTGCGCGCGCTCAACCCCCTGCGCGGCCTGGCGCTGCTCTTCTCGCCGGTGAACCACGCCGGCTTGGGCATCATGGCCTTCGTGTTCCTCTGCACCACCGGCGCCGAGGCGCTCTATTCCGACATGGGCCACGTGGGCAAGAACAACGTCTACGTCACCTGGCCCCTCGTGAAGGTCTGCCTCATTCTCAACTACCTGGGCCAGGGCGCCTGGATCCTCAAGAACGTGGACAACACCTCGCTGGCCACGCTCGAGGGCATGAACCCCTTCTACCAGATGCTGCCCGAGACCATCCGCCCCTTCGCGATCCTGCTCTCCGCCGTGGCGGCCATCATCGCCTCGCAGGCGCTCATCACCGGCTCGTTCACGCTGGTCTCCGAGGCCGCCCGCCTCGACCTCATGCCCCACATGCAGATCTCCTACCCGTCCGAGACCAAGGGCCAGCTCTACATCCCGCTGGTCAACAACATCATGTGGGTCGGCTGCATCTTCATCGTGCTGATCTTCCAGACCTCCGAGCGCATGGAGGCCGCCTACGGCCTGGCCATCACCGTGACCATGCTCATGACCACCACGCTGCTCGTGAGCTATTTGGCCGTGGTGCGCAAGAAGAAGACGGCGGCCCTCGTCTTTGCCGTGGTCTTTGGCCTCATCGAGCTCTCGTTCTTCATCTCGTGCTGCACCCTGTTCTTTGAGGGCGGCTACGTGATGATCATCCTGGCCGGCATCCTGTTCTACGTCATGTACGTCTGGAGGCGCGGCACCGCCATCGAGCGCACGCAGAGCGTCTACCTGCCCGTGGCCGACTACCTCGGCCAGATGAAGCGCCTCTCCGAGGACACGAGCATCGAGCTCATCGCCGACAACCTGGTGTTCCTCACCAACGACTCGTCCAACGACGTGCTCGACCGCGACATCCTCTACTCCATCCTGGACAAGCACCCCAAGCGCGCCCACGCCTACTTCTTCATCAACGTCCGCGTGACCGACGAGCCCTACACCCACGCCTACACCGTGAACTCCTTTGGCACCGACTTTGTGTTCAAGGTGCAGCTGCAGCTGGGCTTTAAGGTGAACCAGCAGGTCAACGCCTACCTGCGCCAGGTGGTAACCGACCTCATCGAGTCGGGCGAGATTGCCTCGCAGGACCACTCCTACTCCATCTACAAGAACCCGAGCCACGTGGGCGACTTCCGCTTCTGCATGCTGCGCAAGGTGCTCTCACCCTCCACGAGCCTGGGCAACCGCGACTGGCGCACCATGAACGCCAAGTACGTCATCCGCAAGTGGTGCGGCTCGCCGGCGCGCTGGTACGGCCTGGAGAACTCCAACATCATCTTTGAGTACGTGCCGCTGTTCACCAAGCCCAAGCAGGTCACCCACCTCGAGCGCCTGCCGCTCTCCAGCGCCACCGGCACCATGCCCATCCTGGGGGCCACGGGCGCCGAGTCCGACGACTCCGACGACGTCGAGGACATCTTCACCATCAACACCCTGCGCGACCGCGCCGAGTCTGCCATCGAGGCGGCCACCGACCTCATCGGCGGCAACACCGCCCGCTTCAAGGCCCTCATCATCGACGACGAGGGCGACGAGTCCGAGGCCGCAGACAAGTCTGCACCCGAAGACAAGCCGCAGCAGTAGGCAGTTGCAGCAGGTGGCCACCGCAGCAGCACCCGCTTCGCCGGCAGCAGCAGCAATGCCTGTCGCGGTACTCGAGCGGCCATGACGGCCAGCTGTCCAAGCACATGAAAAGCCCCGTGCCTCTCAACGACGCGGGGCTTTTCGTTTGCCGCCTTTCAAAGCCTGCCGGTTGAATTGCCTACGTAAGAAATGGCCGCTTGCCCTCGGCGCCTTCCCTACCGCTGCTCCAGCGGGACGTAGTCGTGGCGCTCGACCACCGAGTTGTAGGCCGGGCGGATGATGCGGCCGGAGGAGTAGAGCTCCTCCATGCGGTGGGCCGTCCAGCCGGCCATGCGCGCCATGGCGAAGATGGGCGTGTAGAGGTCCTCGGAAATGCCGAGCATGGAGTACACAAAGCCCGTGTAGAGGTCGATGTTGGCGCAGATGGGCTTGTTGGTGCCGCGGACCTCGCGCACGATGCCCGGGCTCAGGCGCTCGATCCCCTCGATGAGGGCGAGCTTGTCCTCGCAGCCCTTGATCTGCGCCAGCCGGCGGGCGTAGCCGCGCACCACGCGGGCGCGCGGGTCGCTCTTGGTGTAGACGGCGTGGCCCATGCCGTAGACGAGACCGGTGTTGTCGAAGGCCTGGCCGCGCGCGATCTTCTCCAGGTAGCTCGCGAGCTCGTCCTCGTTTTCCCAGTCGCTCACGTGCTCGGCCACGTCGGAAATCATGGCGCCCACCTTGGCGTTTGCGCCGCCGTGCTTGGGCCCCTTGAGCGAGCC
>CAVJWS010000059.1:1423-13533 GCA_963653485.1 Prevotella sp. CAG:279 | reverse complement strand
GCCCTGGCCCTGACCTCGCTCGACGCCGTGGCCCGCATCGCCCGCACGTCCTTCTCCGAGTTCTTCGCCCAGTCCAACGACGCCCTCGCCATCGAGTCCACCGAGGGTGCCATGAAGGTCCTCGGCAACCCCTGGTTCGCCACCGTCGTGACCCTCATCCCGGGCCTTGCCCTCACCTTCGGCGGCTACCTGTCCATCTGGCCGCTCTTCGGTGCCTCCAACCAGCTCCTCGGCGGCATGACCATGATCACCCTCGCCGTGTTCTGCAAGTGCACCGGCCGCAAGGGTTGGATGCTCTACGTCCCCGTGGCCTTCCTGCTCTGCTGCACCTTCACCTCGCTCGCCCAGTCCATCATGGGCTGCGTCACCGCGCTTTCCGCCGGCACCGCCGCGTCCGTGTTCAACTCCACCCTGCAGCTCGTCTTCGCCGTGCTGCTGGTGGTCCTGGGCCTCATCGTCGCCTACAACTGCCTCAAGGAGTTCTTCACCAAGGAGGCCGGTTCCCTGCCCGACGAGGAGCCCGAGTGGACCGAGCTCGGCCGCGAGCACGTCGCCGCTTCCGCCGGCAAGGGCGCTGCCTCTGGCGTCGCCGCTGCCGACGAGGCCTAAGTCCTCGCTCCTCGTGGGGGCCTAGCGGCGGACCGGCACCTACCAGCCGCCGCAAGGCCCTTGCCACAAGCGCCACCCGCTAGCTCTCAGCGACTCGAAGCTAGCCCAAGGGCCCGCAACCACCCGTTGCGGGCCCTTTTTCGTGGCTTATGTCCTTGCCGAGAAAGGCCGTCCGTGCGCGTATACTTAAAAATGTTGCTTACAACCTGAGGAGGCGCCATGGCCGAAGACACGCAAAACGAAACCGAGCAGGCCACGCCAGCTCACGAGCCCACGCTCGACGAGCGCATAGAGCAGGCCATCGTGGCCACGGCCCCCGGCACTGCCGTCCGCCGCGCCCTTGACATGATCATCGCGGGCCACCTGGGCGCGCTCATCTGCGTCGGCGACACCGACGCCGTGCTCGCCGCCGGCAATGACGGCTTCCCGCTCAACATCTCGTTCACGGCCAACCGCCTCTTCGAGCTCTCTAAGATGGACGGCGCCATCGTGGTGGACCGCGACCTCACCCAGATCCTGCGCGCCAACTTCCACCTCAACCCTGACCCGAGCCTGCCCACGAGCGAGACGGGCATGCGCCACCGCACCGCCGCGCGCATGAGCCTGCTCACCCGCGCCTTGGTCATCTCGGTCTCCGAGCGTCGCCAGGTGGTCCACCTCTACGTGGGTGGCCGCGTGCACCAGATCCGTCCCGTGGCCGAGCTCATGACCAACGCCTCGCAGCTCATCACCACGCTGCAGACCACGCGCCAGTCGCTTGACCGCGCCCTTTTGCGCCTCACCACGCTCGAGCTCGACAACTACGTCACGCTCGCAGACGTCGCCACCATCCTCAACTACTTCGAGACCCTCATGACCGCCGCCGACGAGATTGACCGCATTGTGGATCAGCTCGGCACCGAGGGCCGCACGGTGGAGATGCAGCGCGAGCAGCTCGTGGGCGACATGGAGAGCGAGTACCTGCTCATGATCCGCGACTACGCCCGCGATTCCTCCGAGGAGAACGCCGAGGCCATCCGTGCCGTCCTGCGTGCCGCCGACCCTGGCCAGTGGCGCGCCCCCAAGCGCGTGGCCAAGGCCCTCGGCTACGAGGACCTGCGCGAGGACAGCGTCATGGTCCCGCTGGGGCTTCGCACCCTCAACCGCGTCTCCGTGGTGCGCGAGGGCATGGCCGACAAGATCGTGGACGAGTACGGCAACCTTCGCGAGCTTATGGACGACATCGAGCAGAACCCGAGCCGCCTGGACGAGCTGGGAGTGAAGAACCCCGGCATCCTGGCAGACAGCCTCTATCGCATGTGGGGCAAGAAGGAGTAACGATGCCGGCACGTGGCACCCAGGCGCGCCCGACCGCGCCAGACACCTGCGCCGTGGTCGCCGCCGGCGGCCTTGGCATGCGCTTTGGAGACCCGCGCGGCAAGCAGTACGTGGAACTCTGCGGCCTGCCGGTGCTGTGCTGGTCCATCCTGGCGCTTTCCGAGTCGCCCTCGGTGGGCCACATCGTGGTGGTCTGCCCCGAGGGTCGTCAGGCAGAGACCCGCGAGGTCGTCTCCATGGTGGCCGCGGACGTTCCCGTGAGCTTCGTCACCGGCGGCGCCACGCGCCAGGAATCCTGCCTGGCCGGCATCCATGCCGTTCCGGCGGGCTATGACTTCGTGGCCATCCACGACGGGGCCCGCCCGCTCATCCAACCCGCCACGGTCGAGGCCGTCATCGCGCGCGTCCGCGATGACGAGGTCCTCGCCGGTGCCATCTGCGCCCACCCTTCTGCCGACACCCTCAAGGTGGTGGAGGGCGGCGTCGTGGTTTCCACGCCGGACCGCTCCCGCTTCTGGGCGGTGCAGACGCCGCAGGTCTTCCGCCGCCAGGCCGTGCTTTCCGCACATGAGCGCGCGGCGCAGGAGGGCTTTGTCGGCACGGACGACTCCTCCTTGGTGGAGCGAGCCGGCGGCCGCGTCGCCTGCGTGGAGAGCCCGAGCGACAACATGAAGATCACCATGCCCGAGGACCGCGCTCCCATCGAGGCCATTCTCGAGCGCCGTCTGGCCGAGCACGAAGGCGCGCCCGCCCGCGTCGCGGGAGGTGAGCTCTAGATGCTGCGTGTTGGCCATGGCTACGACGTCCACAAGCTGGTTGAGGGCCGCGAACTCATCCTCTGCGGCGTTCATATCCCCCATACGCTCGGCCTTCTTGGCCACTCCGATGCAGACGTGGCAACGCACGCCGTGGCCGACGCCGTCTTGGGCGCCACCCGCCTGGGAGACCTCGGCAAGCTCTTCCCCGACACAGACCCGGCCTATGCCGGCGCCGACTCGCTCAAGCTGCTCGAGCAGATCATGAACCTTGCGCGTGAGCGCGGCTACGAGCTTCTGGACTGCGACTGTACCATCGCCGCCCAGGCGCCCAAGCTGGCGCCCCACCGCGAGCAGATGCGGGCCAACCTCGCCCGCGCGCTCGGCGTTGGGGTGGAAGGCGTTGGCGTGAAGGCCACCACCACCGAGCGCCTCGGCTTCGTCGGGCGCGAGGAGGGAATGGCCGCCTGGGCGGTCTGCCTGATGGAAGACGCCCGTAGTTAGGACTTGCATGTTTGATCGCATCCGCGAGGACATCGCGACGTTCAGGTCTCATGACCCTGCCGCGACCTCGACCATATCCATCCTGCTCAACTCGCCTGGCATGCGCGCCATCTGGGCCTATCGTCGCCAGCATTGGCTGTGGACCCACGGCCACCCGCTTCTCGCGCGCACGCTTTCAACTTGGAGCCGCCACCGCTTTGGCGTCGAGATTCACCCGGGCGCCACCATCGGCCGGCGCTTCGTGATCGACCACGGCATGGGCATCGTGGTGGGCGAGACCACCATCATCGGCGACGACTGCCAGCTCTACCAGGGCGTCACCCTCGGCGGCACCGGCAAGGAGGGCGGCAAGCGCCACCCCACGCTGGGCAACAACGTCGTGGTGGGCGTGGGCGCCTCGGTGCTCGGCAACATCAACCTGGGCGACAACGTCAAGGTGGGCGGAGGCGCCGTGGTGGTGCGAGACGTCCCGGCCGACTGCACCGTCGTGGGCATCCCCGGCCACGTCACCACGCGCGGGGGCGTGCGCGTCCGTTCCGCCGCGGGCGACCGCCTTACCTGCCTGTCCATGAGCGACCAGACTACAATCGACAGGGTCATTCGCGAGCGCGAGGACGTCGAGCACCACGAGTACCTGCCTGACCCAATCGACCGCACCGTCGACGAGCTCACCGACAAGGTCGCCAAGCTCGAGAAGCGTATCGCCGAGCTACAAGCCCAGCTCGAGAACAAGGAGTAGCCCATGCTTGTCTACAACACCCAGCTCCACAAGAAGGTCGAGCTTGAGCCCATCGAGCCTGGCAAGATTCGCATGTACGTCTGCGGCCCCACCGTCTACGACCAGATCCACGTGGGCAACGGGCGCACCTTCCTGGCCTTTGACGTCATCCGTCGCTACCTGGTCTACAAGGGCTACCAGGTCACCTTTGCCCAGAACCTCACCGACGTGGACGACAAGATCATCAACCGCGCCAACGAGCAGGGCCGCACGCCCGAGGAGGTCGCCGGCGAGTTCTCCGACGCCTTCATCGGGCAGATGCACCGCCTAGGCGTGCTGGACCCGGACATCCGCCCGCGCGCCACGCAGGAAATCCCGGCCATGATCGACATGATCGAGGGCCTCATCGAGCAGGGTCACGCCTATGCCCCCGGCAACGGCGACGTCTACTTCTCCGTGCGCAGCGACCCCACCTACGGCACCATCTCGGGCCGCAACGTCGACGACCTCAAGGTCGGCGCCCGCATCGAGGCCAACGAGGAGAAGGCCGACCCGCTCGACTTCGCCCTCTGGAAGGCCGCCAAGCCCGGCGAGCCCATGTGGGACTCGCCTTGGGGCAAGGGCCGTCCGGGCTGGCACACCGAGTGCTCGGCCATGGTGCACCGCTACCTCGGCACCCCCATCGACATCCACGGCGGCGGCCAGGACCTGCAGTTCCCCCACCACGAGAACGAGCACGCCCAGGCCAGCTGCTGCTGGCACGAGCCGCTGGCCAACGTGTGGATGCACACCGGCATGCTGCTCATCGACGGCGAGAAGATGTCCAAGAGCCTGGGCAACTTCTACACGCTCAAGGAAGTGCTCGACAAGTACCCGGCCGACGCCGTGCGCCTGCTGATGCTGCAGACCCACTACCGCTCGCCGCTGGATTTCTCCTTCGAGCGCCTGGACGGCGCGGTGGGCACGCTCGAGCGCGTTCGCGGCACCGTCGCCAACCTGCGCTGGGCCGCCGAAAGCGAGGGGGCCTGCGGCCGTGAGCTGGGCGAGGCCGACCGCGCCTTTGCCGGTGCCGTGGACGAGGCCGCCGCAGAGTTCGGCCGCCAGATGGACGACGACTTCAACACCGCCGGTGCCCTGGCCGCCCTCTTTGGCCTCGTGACCAGCGCAAACACCTATCTCTCCGAGGCCGGCGCCAACGTGGCTGGCGCGGTGGCCCTTCGCGCCTCCGACGTCCTCGTCGAACTGCTCGGCGTGCTGGGCGTCGAGTCGGTGCGCCCGAGTGCCGCCGAGCTGCCCCACGAGCTGGTGGACCTCGCCCGCGAGCAGGCCGGATATGCCGGCGACGACGCCAACGAGGCGGCCGACGCCCTCGTCGCCGCCCGCGCCGAGGCTCGCGCGGCCAAGAACTGGGGCGTGGCCGACGCCATCCGCGACGGCATCGCGGCCCTGGGCCTTGTGGTTGAGGACACGGCTGCCGGCACCCGCATCAAGCCGGCCACGAAGGAGGCTTAAATGGCCAAGCGAGGCGGCGGACGTCCGTCCCAGAACAACCAGAACGGCGGCCGTAGGGGCCGCGGGCAAGCCGGCGACCAGCGCTTCGGCGCTTCTGGCCGCGGTGGTGCCAACGGTCGCGGCGGCCAGGGCGGCCGTGGCGGCGCGGCTGGCCGCGGCGGCAAGGCGGGCGCTGCCGGCGCCAAGCGCGGCTACGCCCCGGCGCGCTCCGAGCGCGCGGGCGGCCGTCCCGAGCGCGAGGCCGCCGGCCGCCCCCGCGGCGGGTCAGGCGCCGGCAAGGGCGACCTCATCGAGGGGCGCCGCGCCGTTGCCGAGGCCATGGAGCTCGGCCTTCCCATCACGCGCGCCCTTATCCAGAAGGATTCCGGCAACGCCGACCCTGCGCTGGCCGAGCTTGCCCGTACGCTCGAGCAAGACGGCATCGAGGTCGAGCGCGTAGCCAAGGCCATCCTGGACTCGCTTTCCTCGCACGGCGCCCACCAAGGCGTCATGCTCAAGGTTCGTCCCTACCGCTACGCAGAGCTGGGCGACGTCATCGCGGCGGCGGGGGAGGGCAACGCCCTCGTCATCGTGCTCGACCACGTCACCGACGAAGGCAACTTCGGCGCCATCGTGCGTACGGCCGAGGTCGTGGGCGCGGCCGGCGTCGTGGTGGCCAAGGCCCGCGCCGCCCGCGTGGGAACCGCGGCCTATAAGACCTCCGCGGGCGCGGTGCTGCACCTGCCGATCGCGCAGGTCTCCAACCTCGCCACGGCATTGGACGAGCTCAAGGAGCACGGATTTTGGGTGGGCGGCGCCACCGAGCACGCCCACGCCGACATCTGGAGCTCGCCGGTGCAGGGCCGCCTCGCGCTCGTGATGGGCTCTGAGGGCAACGGCATCTCGCGCCTGGTGCGCGAGCACTGCGACTTTGAGTTCCGCCTGCCGCAGCGCGGCCAGGTGGAGTCGCTCAACGTGGCGCAGGCCACCACCGCCATCGCCTACGAGTGGCTTCGCCGCGACATGCAGGGCGAGCCCGCCGGCGCGGCCTGCGCATCGTCCGCTGGTGCTGCTGGCTGGTCCGCCAGCGCGGACGCGACCAGCGGTGCGGCTGCTGCCGGCTCCGCTGCCGGCGCCGCCGACGGCGCGGATGTCACCGGCTTCGCATACGCCTCCGACGAGTGGCCCTCCGGCCTCGACTGCGACCTGCCGGGCCTTTCGGGCTTTGCCCTGCCCGACACGAGCGATTTCGATTTCGGCGAGGGCGACCTTGGCTAAGCGCGCCAAAAAAGAACTGCTTGTGGTTGACGGCTACAACGTCATCTTCGGAACGCCTCGCTACGAGCAGCTTATGGATGAGCCCGACCGGTCCGGCCGCGAGAACGACCCCTTTGAGCGCGCCCGCGACCTGCTTGTGGGCGACGTGGCGGCATTTGCCCAGGGCCGCTATGAGCCGGTGATCGTCTTCGATGCCGCTGGCAACGTGAACCCCGACCATCCCGAGCTCAGGCGCGCCGGCGTCCGCATGATCTTCTCGCCCACCGGCGTAACGGCCGATACGGTGATCGAGAAGCTCGTGGGGGAGTGCCGCCAGCAGATGCGCGAGGTCACGGTGGTCACGAGCGACAACGCCATCCGCGCCACGGTGGGCGGCATCCCGGTGACGCGCCTTTCCAGCTCCATGCTCGCCCACGAGATTGACGTCCTCGACGCGGAGCGGGAGGTCGACCGCTCGGAGCGCTCCTACGGCCGCCTTACGGTCGAGGACCGTCTCGACGCGGCCACGCTCGCCAAGCTCAACGCCCTCCTCGGCCGCAGGTAGGCCTCTGGTGCGCCAGGCTTCTTGGGTTTTCCGGGCTTAGGCTTAGGCTCTCTATTTCTGATCGGCGCCTTGCGCCCGAGGTGTTCGCCTTCGGCCGAGCGTTCTCAATTCCTGTCCCTGCCGTTCTCCATCGTGCGGGGCGGCCAGCCAAAGCCAATGCAACGTGACGGGCGGCGGATATTCGGCTACCATGCAAGGGCGCGCCAAGCGCCAAGGATTGCCAACGTAGCTCAATGGTAGAGCCCCTGTCTTGTAAACAGGCCGTTGTAGGTTCGATTCCTATCGTTGGCTCCATGCAACTTCAGGCCCCGTACCGGGGCCTTTTTCATATCTAACGAAAAACTTGTTGAGCATTCGTGGAGGCGAGCAAAAACAATTTTGCTCGCCTAGGTCTACCTAACAATTTTCCCACTCGCATCGCCGCAGCTAAAGCACTATAAATGCCTATGGATACGCCCGGGTGGGGGGATTACGTTGACAAGATTTTCTCGGCCTTGTAATATCTCTTCCGCTGCTGAGGTCCACGGCCAAAAGCAGTCGCTTGAAAATGGCAAATGGGGATGTGGCACAGCGGCAACTGCGGCGGACTGTAAATCCGCTCCCTCTGGGTTCCTTGGTTCGAGTCCAAGCATCCCCACCATTCGCCCGTGTAGCTCAGTCGGTAGAGCACTTCGTTGGTAACGAAGAGGTCACCGGTTCGAATCCGGTCGCGGGCTCCATTCAAGCACGGCGGTGTAGCTCAGTTGGTCAGAGCACGCGGTTCATACCCGCGGCGTCACTGGTTCGAATCCAGTCACCGCTACCAGAGCCCTCGCGGCGTCGCATTTGCGGCGCCGCTGGACATATAAATAGGCAAAATGGCCGATAAGGCCAAAAAGCTAGCATCCACGAGGAGGATGGCAATGGCCAAGGAGAAGTTCGAACGCACTAAGCCGCACGTTAACATTGGTACGATTGGCCACGTCGACCACGGCAAGACCACGCTGACCGCCGCTATCACCAAGGTTCTCTCTGAGACCGAGGGCTGCAAGGCCGACTACACCGCCTTCGAGAACATCGACAAGGCTCCCGAGGAGCGCGAGCGCGGCATTACCATTTCCGTCGCCCACGTCGAGTACGAGACCGCCGAGCGTCACTACGCTCACGTTGACTGCCCCGGCCACGCCGACTACGTCAAGAACATGATTTCCGGCGCTGCTCAGATGGACGGCGCTATCCTGGTCATCGCTGCCACCGACGGCCCCATGGCCCAGACCCGCGAGCACATCCTTCTCGCCCGTCAGGTCGGCGTGCCCTACATCGTCGTCTTCCTGAACAAGTGCGACATGGTCGACGATGAGGAGCTCATCGACCTCGTCGAGATGGAGACCCGTGACCTCCTCTCCGAGTACGACTTCCCGGGCGACGACCTGCCCATCATCCGCGGCTCTGCTCTCGGCGCCCTCAACGGCGAGGAGAAGTGGGTCGAGTCCGTCCGCGACCTCATGAAGGCCGTTGACGAGTACATCCCGACGCCTGCTCGTGACAACGAGAAGCCGTTCCTGATGGCCGTCGAGGACGTCATGACCATTTCCGGCCGTGGCACCGTTGCCACTGGTCGTGTCGAGCGCGGCACCCTCAAGCTCAACGAGCCGGTCGAGATCGTCGGCATCAAGGCCACCCAGAACTCCGTCGTCACCGGCATCGAGATGTTCCGCAAGTCCATGGACTTCTGCGAGTCCGGCGACAACGTGGGCCTGCTTCTCCGCGGCATCAAGCGCGAGGACATCGAGCGCGGCCAGGTCATCTGCAAGCCCGGCACCGTTACCCCGCACTCCAAGTTCACCGCTGAGGTCTACGTCCTCACCAAGGAGGAGGGCGGCCGTCACACCCCGTTCTTCAGCAACTACCGCCCGCAGTTCTACTTCCGCACCACGGACGTCACCGGCTCCATCATCCTCCCCGAGGGTGTCGAGATGGCTATGCCCGGCGACCACGTGACGATTGAGGCTGACCTCATCCACGGCATCGCCATGGAGGAGGGCGACCGCTTCGCCATCCGTGAGGGCGGCCACACCGTCGGCGACGGCCGTATCGCCACCATCATCGAGTAGAGATAACCTCTCCTAAACTCGCGAGGCCCGGTGCGAAAGCGCCGGGTCTTTTTGTGACCAGTGCCCAAATCGTGGGGCTTTTGTTGAGAGTGTCGAGAAGATCGAACTTGCGGGCATCTTTAGTTGACATCTAGCCAATAACGCTGGTAATATTCTCGACCGCGCCATGGCTGAGACAGTCTTGGCCATGACTATCAGGAGGAAGCAATGCGTACCATGGTTACCCTCGCCTGCACCGAGTGCAAGCGCCGCAACTACACCACCAACAAGAACAAGCAGAACAACCCTGAGCGCATGGAGCTCAAGAAGTACTGCCCGTGGTGCCGCAAGCACACCCTGCACAAGGAAACCCGCTAAACTAGGGTTTACCCTCACAGGCCAGTAGCTCCAATGGTAGAGCGGCGGTCTCCAAAACCGTTTGTTGTGGGTTCGAGTCCTACCTGGCCTGCCAGACACTTCACCGGCCTTCCTATGGAAGGCCGGTTTGTATGATTGTACGGCCTCGCCCCGGAGGGAAAACTAATGGCCAACAAGGATCGCCAGAAGAGGAGCGCCCGCAAGGCGCGTGCTGCCGAGCGCAAGGAGCTCGAGGAGAAGCGCGCAGTCTCTATGCCGGACGCGCCCAAGAAGGCCGCCCCTGCGCAGGCCAAGAAGGATGCGAAGAAGGACGCCAAGAAGGGCGGCTTCTTCTCCGGCATCAAGAATTGGTTCTCTGAGGTCAAGACCGAGATGCACCGCGTCTCCTGGCCCTCCAAGAGCGAACTCAAGAACTACTCCGTCGCCGTCATCGCCATGCTCGTTGTCTTTGGCGTTGCCGTGTGGCTTGTCGATACCGGCGTGGTCGCTGCTCTCGTCGGTTACTCCGGACTGAGGGGCTAAACCATGGCGAAGCGTTGGTACGTCGTCCACACCTACTCGGGTTACGAGAACAAGGTTAAGAACGACCTCGAGCACCGCATCGAGACCTACGGTCTTGAGAACGTGGTTGTCGACATCAAGATCCCGACCGAAGAGGTCACCGAGATCAAGGATGGCGGCGCGCGTGAGACCAAGGAGTCCAAGGTCTTCCCCGGCTACGTCCTCGTTCGCATGGAGATGGACGACAACTCCTGGTCCGTCGTTCGCAACACCCCCGGCGTCACCGGCTTCGTCGGCATCGACGGCAAGCCTGCCCCGCTTTCCCGCGAGGAGTTCAACAAGATCATGCGCCGCATCTCGCCCAGCAAGGGCACTGCGCAGGTCGCTCGCCGTACGGCCACCAACCTCGAGGTCGGCATGTCCGTCCGCGTCATCAGCGGCCCCATGGCAGACTTCGACGGCCAGATTTCTGAGGTCAACGCCGAGGCCGGCAAGATCAAGGTCATGCTCATGATCTTTGGCCGCGAGACCTCCGTCGAGCTCTCCATGGACCAGGTGAGCGTTATCGCCTAACTAGGCAACCCCGCGTGCCCCTCTTTCGGTGAGGAAAGCTTCTGAGGGGAGCGCGCTCAATAGCAACAGCTTCGTCATCATTTACCAAGAAAGAAGAAGGGAAGACCATGGCTGAGAAGAAGGTCGTCAACTTCATTAAGCTTCAGATTCCTGCCGGCGCCGCCAACCCCGCGCCTCCCATCGGCCCCGCCCTCGGTGCCGCCCAGGTCAACATCATGCAGTTCTGCCAGGCGTTCAACGCCGAGACCTCTGATCGCAAGGGTGACATCATCCCCGTCGAGATCAGCGTCTACGAGGACCGCTCCTTCACCTTCATCTGCAAGACCTCCCCGGCTGCCGAGCTCATCAAGAAGGCCCTCGGCATCAAGGGCGGCTCTGGCGTTCCCCAGCGCGACAAGGTCGGCCAGCTTACTCAGGAGCAGCTCACCCAGATCGCCGAGACCAAGATGCCCGACCTCAACGCCAACGACATCGAGGCCGCCAAGAAGATCATCGCCGGCACCGCTCGTTCCATGGGCGTCACCATCGCCGAGTAGCTCTTCGCACTCTCTTGCCCTGCCCATCTTTTGGGCGGGGCTTTTCGCCCAAATGGGCAACCTGGTAATCCCCGGCGAGAGCCGGTTAAGCTAGCGGCCGTGTGGCCGCACGATGTGGGAGGGCGCAAGCCCGCTGACCACAGGAGGAAAGAACATGCCTAAGCACGGTAAGAAGTACGCCGCCGCAGCCGCCAAGGTCGAGGCCGGCAAGCTCTACACCCCCAAGGAGGCCGTTGAGCTCGTGAAGGAGGTCTCCTTCGCTGGCTTTGACGAGACCATCGAGGCCACCTTCCGTCTCGGCGTCGACACCCGCAAGGCCGACCAGAACATTCGTGGCTCCATCTCCCTGCCCCACGGCACCGGCAAGACCGTCCGCGTCGCCGTCTTCGCCGAGGGCGAGCAGGCCCGTGCCGCCGAGGAGGCCGGCGCCGACATCGTCGGTTCCGACGACCTCGTGGCTTCTATCGCCGCTGGCAACATCGACTTCGATGCCGCCATCGCCACCCCGCCGATGATGGCCAAGGTCGGCCGCCTCGGTAAGGTCCTCGGCCCCCGTGGCCTCATGCCCAACCCCAAGCTCGGCACCGTCACCATGGACGTTGCCAAGATGGTCGGCGAGCTCAAGGCCGGCCGCGTGGAGTACCGCGCCGACCGCTACGGCATCTGCCACGTGCCGGTGGGCCGCGTCTCCTTCCCGGTCGAGCAGATCGTCGAGAACTACGGCGCCCTCTACACCGAGCTTCTCCGCGTGAAGCCCGCCACCGCCAAGGGCAAGTACGTCAAGTCCGTCGCCCTGGCCTCCACCATGGGCCCCGGCGTCAAGGTCGATGGCTC
>CAVJWS010000059.1:0-1082 GCA_963653485.1 Prevotella sp. CAG:279 | reverse complement strand
TCCCGCCTGCCGAGGTGGTCCAACGAGTGAAACTCTTGAGACCCCGTCTGGCCAAGGCCGGCGGGGTCTTTGTTCTCTCGAGCGAAGTCCCGCCTAGTGGCGAGACGTGCACGTTCGCTCGAGGGGAGGTGCACATATGCCAGCACAGTCCAAGATCGAAATGCTCGAGAAGGTCAACAAGTCCCTGGAGGACTCCAAGGGCCTGTTCGTCATCGATTACCGTGGTCTTTCCGTTAAGGAGTCGCAGGAGCTGCGTCACTCCCTTCGTGAGGCCGGCGCGGAGATGAAGGTCTACAAGAACAACATCGTCCGTCTCGCCCTCAAGAACGCCGAGATGCCCGCCATCGATGAGTATCTCGAGGGCACCGTGGCCTGCGTCTTCTTTGGTGAGGACCCGGCCGCTGCCGCCAAGGCCATCAAGGAGACCTCCAAGAAGCTCAAGAAGATTGAGTTCCGCGGTGGTATCACCGACGGCCAGGTTGTTACCGCCGAGCAGGTCATCGCTATTGCCGACCTTCCCTCCAAGGAGCAGCTTCTCGGCCAGATCGCCGGTCTCATCAACGGTTTCGCACGCGACATCGCCGTGTGCGTCAACGGTGTTTCCTCCGGTCTCGCCCGCTCGATCCAGCAGGTTTCCGAGCAGAAGGCTGCCTAGCAGCCACCCTTGCGGCCTAGCCGCGCAAGCTTCGCGCAAACGCGTGTCGCGTACATTTACCCTCATGCAAGCCGCATGAGCTACGAAAGGATTTAGCTATGGCTAAGCTCACCACCGACGAGATCGTCGAGGCTCTTAAGGAAATGACCCTTCTCGAGGCTTCCGAGCTCGTTAAGGCCATCGAGGACACCTTCGGTGTCTCCGCTGCCGCTCCTGCCGCCGTCGTCGCCGGCCCTGCCGCCGCCGCCGAGGAGGCCGAGGAGAAGACCAACTTTGACGTCGTGCTCGAGGGCTTCGGCGACAACAAGATCGCCGTCATCAAGGTCGTCCGTGAGCTCACCGGTCTTGGCCTGAAGGAGGCCAAGGAGGCCGTCGAGGGCGCTCCCAAGGCCGTGCTCGAGGGTGCCAAGAAGGAGGACGCCGAGGC
>CAVJWS010000058.1:0-13877 GCA_963653485.1 Prevotella sp. CAG:279 | reverse complement strand
CCCGCGTCGAAGCCGCCGCCGAGGCTCGAGAGGTCGAGCCGGCGGTTGCCGTCGACGACGACCACGCGGGAGTTTCCGCCGCAGTCAAAGCGCCAGCCCCATATGTCTTGTTCAGAGTCGCTCAAATCAAGCGAAACCAGCTGGTTGTTGGCGCAATGGAGCTCCTTGAGCTTGGTTTTTCCGCTCAGGTCCAAATCGGTTAGCTGATTGTTGCTGCAATTGAGGCTCTCGAGCTGGGTCTTTCCGTTCAAATCGAGCTCGGTCAGGCAGTTGTCGCTGCAGTCGAGCACCTCGAGGTCGTCGCTCGTAATCTTGAGCTCGCTCAGCTGGTTAGACGAACAGTCGAGCTCCTTCAGGCTCGTCATTCCACTCAGGTCAAATGAGGTGAGCTGGCTTGAGGAAATGTCCAGGCTCTCGAGCTTGGCGTTCGGGTTCAAATCCAGCTCGCTCAGCCCGTTGTTGCCGCAACCAAGATCCTTGAGCTTGGCATTCTTGCTCAGGTCCAGCTTGGCAAGCGAGTTATAGCCGCACTCAAGATTCTCAAGGTCCGCGTTATGGCTCACGTCGAGCTTGGACAGGCCGGGATAATCACCGTCGTCGCTAATCCTCCTTTTGCCGCAGCAGTACAGCTGCTTGAGTGCGGAGTTTTTGCTCACGTCAAGCTCGGTAAGCGCGTTGTAGGAGCAATCGAGCCGCTGAAGGGTGACGTTTTGGCCAACGTCCAACGAGGACAGCTCGTTGGAAGTGCAGGTTAGGTATTCGAGCTTGGCATTCTTGCTCACGTCAAGCGAGGCCAGCTTGTTGTCGTCGCATCTGAGCGTGACAAGCTCAGCGTTGTTGCTCACGTCAAGCTCGCTAAGCGAGTTGTCGGTGCATAGGAGCTTAGTGAGCTTCGTGTTCTTGCTCACGTTGAGCGAGGTAATCTGGTTGTAGGGGCACACGATGCTCTGAAGCTCGGGGTTGCCGCTCGTGTCCAACTCGGTCAGCCTATTGTCATAACAGGAGAGGGCCTCAAGCGAGCTGAAGTAGCCAATCCCCTGAAGGCTGCCGATGAGGTATCCCGAGCAGTTAATCTCCGTAACCGCGGCGATTTCGCCCGGGCTCAGGTTGCCGTCCTCGTCAGCGTCAAAGCGCTCAACGAAAGCTCGGAAGGTCTCATCCGGGAAGTTGGCCTCGTCAATGGCGACCATATGGCTCTGGCCAATTTCAAGCGCAAAGATCGCGCTTTGCCCAGCGCCGCAGTCGTAGGAGTACGTAACGACGTCTGTGCCAGCGTCGAAGGTAAGGACGCCGTTCTCGACGGTACCGCCCTTCCAATTGCTCGCCTTGCTCGCGTCGAAGCCGGCGCCCAGGCTCGAGAGGCTGAACTGGCGGCTGTCGCTAACCTCGACAATGCGCGAGTTGCTATTGCACTTCATGCTTCCGAGCTCGGTGTTCTTGCTCAAATCGAGCGAGGCGAGCTGGTTGTTGTCGCAGAAGAGATACTTAAGCTTGGCGTTCTTGCTCGTATCCAAGGTGGTAAGGGCGTTTTTGGTGCAGTCTATCTCCACCAGCTCGGGGTTCTGGCTTACGTCCAGCGAGGTCAGGCCGTCACCGATGCACCTCAGCACCGTGAGGCCCTGGCAGTGGCTCAGGTCCAGCGAGGCAAGCGGGACGCTGAAGAGGGAGATGCTCGAAAGGCCCGTCGTCCCGCTCAGGTCGAGCGAAGTGAGCAGCGGGCTGTCGGAGCACTGGAACACCGCGAGGTTCGTGTTGTTCCCAAGCGTGAGGGAGGCCAGCTTGCTGCCGCCGCAGACCAGCGCCTCAAGCTGCCCGTTGTCGGTAAGGTCAAGAGAGGTGAGCTCGTTGCCAGCGCATGTAAGGGCCGTCAACTTCGGATTGGAGCCGCATTCAAGCTTGGCGAGCGCCGTGTTTTGGCTCAGGTCCAGCAGGGCCAGCTGATTCTCTTTGCAATTCAACTCTTCCAGCGCGGCATTCTGGGTCACATCAAGCGTGGCCAGGGAGTTGCCGTTGCAATTCAGCTCAGCGAGCGCCGTGTTCTGGCTCAGGTCCAGCGAGGTCAGGGAGTTGCCGCTGCAGTCGAGCTCTACAAGCGAGGTGAAGTAGCCGATTCCCTGAAGCGACCCGATGTCCTTGTTCGGGCAGTCAATCTTCGTCACCACTGCGATTTCGTCCGCGCTCAGGGAGCCGTCCTTGTCGGTGTCGAAGCTCTCCTTAACGACAGTCCGGAAGGCCGCATCTGGGAAGTTGGTCTCGTCGATGGCGACCGGCGTCTCGTCAGCCCAAGCACCGGCGGGCACCAGGCAGAGCGCCGCCAGCAGGGCAATTAGGAACCCTCTCCATGTACGGTTTCGCATTCGAGTTCCTTTCTTCGCTTTTTCGCCTGCGCGCAAGCTCTCGCGGCCAGGCGGGACCAAGCAACACCGCAGCTATTCTAACTTGCCCGCGCAAAATCGGCGCCCGACGCATCGACCCGGGCGCAAGCCGTGGGCCGAGCGGCGCCAACATGCCAACCCGGGCACAGGGCTTGGTCCGGGCAAGGCCCGACGCAGCGCCCCGGGCGCAGGACGTGGCCGGACGCCACCTTGCGCTCGCCGCGGCCTTACGCCAACGTGCCAACCGCCACGGCCAGTTGCGCGGCGTCGACCTGCATGCGGGTGTTGCCGGCGTCGTCGCTGACCTCGCTCATGGCAACCGTGTCGATGACGTCCGCAGAAGCCCCGGCCGAGATGGCCTTCTGGGCAACCTCAACCAAGCCGTTCACGTCCATGTCGGTCTCTTCGATGGCCTCGACGAGCTCGGAGCTCTTGCTCGAAAGCGCAGACGAACCCTCCTGGGCCACAGCCATGAGCGAGCCCCAGCCGCTCTCCTTCATCACCACGATATGGCTCACCGGCACCGCGGCGCAGGAGCTGATGGCCGAGGCCAGGCCCGACGCCCCCTGCTGGGCGTACCAGTCCGTCACGGTGTAGTTTTGCTCGCCAGCCTGAACCCAGGCATCGCTCTGGAACTGGACGAGCCTGGTGGAGCCAGCCGTTTCATTCATGATGGCGAGGTAGACCGCGCTTGCGCTCTCCTCGGACGAATCGGACGTGATGGCAAAGAGCACGGTCTCAATCTCGTCCCCCGTGGCAGTGAGGCCCGTTGCCTCGGCGTAGGCGCTGATGGTGTCCGAGGAGGGCTTGGTGCCCTTCACGGCCGCGGCAAGCGTCTTGCTGCCCATGGCCGAGTTGGTGTTGGCAAGCTTCCACAGCGACGAGACGAGCATCGTCACGGCCACCGCGACAACGGCCAGCACTATGACGGCGATGAGGTTGCGGTGCGGGCTGTCCTTGGGAACGTCGGGCCTCTCGTACATGGGTGCCTCCTCAATCCGCGGCGCGCCGTTGCGGCCGGGCAAGCTCAGTCAAAAAAGCCGACGCCCACCCTAGCTCCAGGGCGTCAGCAAGTCTTGCGGATAGTCTACCCCTGCAAAGGTCAGGCCCTTGGCCGGGGCGCACGGGCCGGCCGCCTTGCGGTCGCAGGCGGCAAGCGCCTGGGCAACCCAGGCGGCATCGCGATGGCCGCGCCCGACCTCCACCAGCGTGCCGGTTATGGTCCTCACCATCGAGTGGAGAAAGGCGTTGCCCACCACGTCGACGCAGACGACGTCCTCGCCGCACTCGCGCTCGCGCGAAACGCCCAGGCTCATGACGCAGCGGTGCGTGGGCTTGCCTTCGGCCGAGGTTGCCTTGCAGAAGCTCTTGAAGTCATGCTCGCCCACCAGGCAGGCGGCCGCCGCGTCCATGGCCTCGGCGTCTA
The DNA here is from genome assembly GCA_963653485.1 of Prevotella sp. CAG:279. Taxonomy (GTDB): domain Bacteria; phylum Actinomycetota; class Coriobacteriia; order Coriobacteriales; family Atopobiaceae; genus Parolsenella. The sequence continues at coordinate 10,076 of CAVJWS010000058.1, read as the reverse complement.
GGGGGCTACGAAGCCACCAGCTATGGTCCCACGCAAGGACGGGGCGCACCTCTCCCGAGACGATGCGGTAGCGGTAGCTGCGGGAACGCGCGTCAAAGCGAGCCGAGAAGCCCTTGGGCGCCACGTAGAGCGCGACTGGGGAGATGTCGTCGGGCAGCAAGGCAGAGAGGCCGTGCATAAGGCGACGGCCCGGAAGCCCCAGCTCGGCAGCGCTCACCGGCAGGCTCACGTACTGCGCAAGGGCGTGGACGCCCGCGTCGGTGCGGCCCGCGCAGGTGAGCTCCACGGGGCGGCGCAGGAGGGTCTCAAACGAACGGGTGAGCTCGCCGGCCACCGTGCGCTGGGCGGGCTGGGCGGCAAAGCCGGCAAAGCCGGCGCCGCGATAGCCCAGGCGCAGCACGAGCGTCCCGTCGAGAGCGGCCGGATCACAGGCGCGCTCGGCAATGCTCGGCCGCTGCGCACGGAGAGCCTCAAGCTGAGGGGTATCCAGTTCTTCCAAACCCTGTGACACGCGGCCTCCTAGACCAGGACGGCAGCCAAGCAAGCCGCCAGACAAATGACGAGCACCATGATATCGATGACGCCAAGCTTGCGCGAGAGGCGCGTACGAGCGCCCGCGCCCCATCCGCGCTCGCGCATGGCGCTGGCGATCTCGTCCGAACGCCGGAACAGGCCGACGACCAGCGGCACGAGGGCCGAGCACCAGCGTCTTACGCGAACGGCGACGCTGCCTTGGGAGTAATTCGCCCCGCGCACGAGCTGCGCCTCATGGATGCGCGCGAGCTCCTCGGCCGCCATCGGCACAAAGCGCAGCGCGAGCGCGAGCGTCATGGAGACGTCATCGACCGGCAGGCCAAGCCTACCCAAGGGAAGCAGCAGCGTGCCAAGGGCGTCTGCCACGGCGGTTGAGCTTGTCGTTGCGCACAGCGCAAGCGAAAGCGCGATAAGCACCACCATGCGAGCGGCCACGACGACGCCGCGGACAAGGCCCGCGAATGAAATCCCAACGGCACCAAGGGCCACGTCGGCCGCCTGCGCCGGGGCGAACATGTTGGAGATGACGCCAAAGGCAAGCAGGAAAGCCGCCGGTCGCAAGGCCGAGGCAAGCTCGCGTGGAGCGGCGCCGGAGAGGCGCAGGCACACGAGCACCGCCACGCCAAGGGCCACCAGGGCCAGCGGGTTTTTCACCGCAAGTATCGCCACGCTCATGGTCAGCAGGCAGACGAGCTTCACCCGGGCGTCGATCCTGTGCAGCACTGACGTTCCTGCATGGTACGAACCGAGAAGAGGCTTGGCGCTCATAGGGCCCCACCTCGCTCGATGGCCGCGCTAACGTTGCAGGACCTGGACACGATGTCCCTGCAGCCTCCGCAGCCAGTGCGCAACGCCAGCGCCCAGCATTCGCAGCCGGAGCCAATGCAACAGAGCGAGAGGCCCACGTAGCTCGGGTTTGAAGTGAGACGCAACTTCACGATGCCTCACCCCGCCCCAATCCCCCGCGGAGGCGATAGAGAGAAGGAGCCGTGAGCCCAGCTTGCTCGAGCGGCGCGGGGTTCTCGAGAAGCGAAGCCGCGGCGCCGTGCCATGTCACGCGACCGGCGCTGAGCAAGACCGCATCGTCGGCAACGGGCAGCCACAATCCCAGGTCGTGCGAGACAACCACCACGGCTTTGCCTTGGCCGGCAAGCTCGCAGGCAAGCTGTGCCACGCGCTCGGAAGCAACAGAATCAAGGCCGGCCGTAGGCTCATCAAGAACAATGGCCGGCACATCGAGCACCACGGAGCCTGCGATGGCCGCAAGTCGTGCCTCTCCCCCAGAGAGGCCCCATGGCGAGGCGTCCCAGAGACGCTCCGGTACGCCAATCCAAGACAAGGCCTCTCGCGCCTTAGCCAGCGCCTCACCCTTGCTTGCACCAAGGTTTAGCGGCGCAAGGGCCACATCTTCCAAGACCGTCGGCCTTACGAACTGGTCCTCCGGTCTTTGCAGGCAGAGGCCCACCATGCCGGGACGGACTCGTTCGGCATCTCCCAGCGTCACGGTTCCCGCGCCGGAAGAGACAAGGCCCGCCAAAACTCGCGCAAGCGTCGTCTTGCCCGCACCGGAAGGCCCCGACACCAGCGTTACGTTCCCCGGCCGGGCCTCGAGGCTGACGCCTTTTAGCAGCTCCCGACCGTCCGCCATCACGTTGACGTCTCGGGCGATGAGGCCTGGCTCGCCATACGCAACTGCGCCAGATAATGCGTAATTCTCGCCAGTGCTCTCAGTCGCCGCACAGTCCTCGGACAAGCCGACACGAGGCCTGGGGCCACAACCCTGCATCCGGTGCCCTTCAAGCGCAGGCCTAACATTGCTGGCGACTGAGCCGGACTCGCCGGAGTCTGCGCTTCCATCCGCATTGCAATCCGCAGACATGACGATTCGAACCCCGAATCCGCAGCCCCCCGCCCAGCGTCGCTCAACCGCGTCCGAAGGCAGGCCCTCCCACACGATGCAGCCGCCATCCATGGCAACGATTCGATCGGCGATAAGGACATCGCCCGCATCATGGGTGACAAGAAGTACCCCGCCTCCAGAGCGAGCAAACTCACGAACGACGGACCTAACCCAGCCTCTATTCTTGCCGTCAAGCATGGCGGTAGCCTCATCGAGCACGAGGTATCGCGGCCGCATCGCAAGGACGCCCGCCAAAGCCAGTCGCTGAAGCTCTCCGCCGGAGAGCGAATCCGTTCCCGCTACGGCCATTTCGACCAGGCCGCATGCTTCGAGCGCGGCGGCTACGCGCCCGCGTATCTTGGCGGCGGGAAGGCCAAGGTTGACTGGGCCAAAGGCCACTTCGTCAAACACTGTAGGGGCCACTATCTGGCTCTTAGGGTCTTGACGCACATAGCCAACGACAAGCCGCAGCTCGCGCGGCGAGACAAGCTCGCCATCGAGTAAGGCCTTGCCTTCTTGCAGCGACAAAGACCCGCAAAGCACCCGCGCCAGCGTAGACTTGCCGCACCCGTTAGGCCCCACCAGCGCCACAACCTCGCCGGGAGCAATGAAGAGTGATGCACCGTCGACAGCGAAATGCGGCCGGTCGGCAGCACCGTCGGACCGATACGCAAGCCGTATGTCCCTCGCCTCAAGCACGCGCAACTCCAAGCCCACACCAAAGCGCTTCGCAAAACTGAAAGCCCGTCCCGCCTTTACCGCCACAACAGAAATAGCATGCGCCACCGTCACCCATCTGCCGCGATCGGCCAGGCACCATCGCCATCTGACGCCATGACTACGCAGATGCCGGCGCGGTCAAGCCGCAGGCAAGGCAGAAAAAGCGACGGACGCTCTTATTGCAAGTCCGCAGCCCCATATGCCGCAAACCCGTACAGCGACATAAAGAAGGGGACCCGCCAACTGGCAGGTCCCCTTGATAGTACTATGCGTGAAGCCAAAAGCCCTGATGCGCCTACTCGGCGGTCTCCTCGGTGGCCTCAGCCTCAGTCTCAGCGGCCTCGACAGTCTCCTCAGCCTTGGGCTCCTCGACCTTCTCGACCTTCTTGACCTCGGTCTTGGCGGCCTTGGCCTTGGGCTGCACGGGCTCGGTCACCATCTCCATGATGACGACCTCGGCGTTGTCACCCTTGCGGGGGCCGAGCTTCATGATGCGGGTGTAGCCGCCGTTGCGGTCAGCCCACATGCCCTGCGCTGCCTTCTCGAAGACCTCGCGGACGAGCTCCTTGTCGCCGACCTTGGCGATGGCGAGACGACGGGAGTGCAGGTCGCCCTTCTTGGCCCAGGTGACAACGCGGTCAACCTCGCCGCGGATAGCCTTGGCGCGCGGCAGGGTCGTCTTGATGCGGTCGTTGGCAAGCAGCGCCTGGACAAGGCTCTTCTTCATGGCCTTGGTGTGGCTGGCGTCGGTGCCAAGCTTCATCCCGCTCTTCTTGTAGTGCCTCATAGTCAGTTACTCCTATGCGAATGTATGGCGGCTAGGCCTTGAAGCTCAGGCCCATCTCGTCGAGCTTGTCCTTGACTTCCTCGATCGACTTGACGCCGAAGTTGCGGATGTTGAGCAGGTCGTTCTCAGAGAACTCGACGAGCTGACGAACGGAGTGGATGCCGGCGCGCTTCAGGCAATTGTAGGAGCGCACGGAAAGGTCCAGGTCCTCGATCTGCTTGTCAAGCTCGGTGTTGTCGTCGGTCTGGCCAGCGGCGAAGATCGACGTGTCCTCGACCGGCTCGTCATCATCGGTGAGCGCCATGAACGCGGTCATGTGCTGGTTGATGATGTTGGCTGCCTCGACGACGGCCTCGCGCGGGGAGACACCGCCGTTCGTCTCAATCTCGAGGACGAGACGATCGTAGTCGGTGTGCTGACCGACACGGCAGGGCTCAACGGCCTTGGCGCAGCGGGTTACGGGCGAGAAGAGGGAGTCGACGTGGATGAGACCGATGGGGTCGTCATCGCGCTCGTTGTCCTCGCCAGAGACGTAGCCGCGGCCGGTGCCGATGCGCATGGACATCGTGAGGTGAGCGCCCTCGCCGAGGGTGCAGATGACGTGCTCGGGGTTGACCAGCGTGAACTCCGTCGGAACGTCGAAGTCACCGCCGGTGACCGTGGCCGGGCCGTCGATGGAAATCGTGGCCGTGGCCTCGTCGCCAACGCCAAGGCTCTTGAAAGAAAGGCCCTTGACGTTCAGAACGATGTCGGTGACGTCCTCGTAGACGCCGTCGACAGTCGTGAACTCGTGCTGCACACCGTCGATCTGGATGGCCTCCACAGCGGCGCCCTCGAGCGAGGAGAGCAGCACGCGGCGAAGCGAGTTGCCGAGCGTGTCGCCATAGCCGTGCTCAAGCGGCTCGGCCACGACGCGAGCGACATTCTCGCTGACCTCTTCTACCGACACGGTGGGTCGGATGAAATCGGACATAGAAACCTCCAACCGGTCTCTACTACTTGGAGTAGAGCTCGACGATGAGCTGGGCGTCGATATCAAGGTCGATCTGGTCGCGGGTCGGGAGCTGCAGGACGGTGCCCGAGAGCTTCTCGATGTCGACCTCGAGCCAAGCCGGGACGGCCATGTGCTCGGAGGAGATCAGAGCCTCCTTGATGGGGAGAAGGTCCTTGTACTTGGCGCCCACGGCGACGACGTCACCGGCCTTGACGCGGTAGGAGGGGATGTCGACGCGCTTGCCGTTCACGGTGATGTGGCCGTGACGGACGGTCTGGCGGGCCTCCTTGCGGGTGCGGGCGAAGCCAAGACGGAACACAACGTTGTCAAGACGGCTCTCGAGGATGCTCATCAGGTTGTCACCCGTAATGCCCTCGAGCTTGAGCGCCTTGTCGTAGTACATGTGGAACTGCTTCTCGAGCACGCCATAGATGAACTTGGCCTTCTGCTTCTCACGGAGCTGACGGCCGTACTCGCTCTCCTGGCGACGCTGGCGCTTGGGCTGGCGGTTCGACTTCTTGTTGATGCCCATCACGATCGGGTCAATGTCGAGCGCGCGGCACCTCTTAAGGACAGGAGTCCTATCCACTGCCATAGTTAGATTCCTTCCTTACCTACACGCGGCGACGCTTGCACGGACGGCAACCGTTGTGCGCGATGGGGGTCTTGTCCTGAATGCTCGAAACCTCGAGGCCGGCGGCCTGGAGGGAGCGGATGGCCGTCTCGCGGCCCGAACCGGGGCCCTTGACGAAGACGGACACCTTGTGGACGCCGTGCTCCATGGCCTCCTTGGCGCAGGCCTCGGCAGCCATCTGAGCGGCGAACGGCGTGGACTTACGGGAGCCCTTGAAGCCGACCATGCCGGCGGAGCGCCAGGAGATCACGTTGCCCTGGGGGTCGGTGATCGAGATGATCGTGTTGTTGAAGGTGCTCTTGATGTGGGCCTGACCGACGGAGATGTTCTTGCGGTCGGCACGCTTGATGCGCCCGCGGGTCTGGGCGCCCTTCTTAGCAGTAGCCATTAGTCAGTCTCCCCTACTTCTTCTTCTTGCCGCCGACCTGACGCTTCTTGCCCTTGCGGGTGCGAGCGTTGGTGTGCGTGCGCTGGCCGCGGACGGGGAGGCCCTTGCGGTGACGGAGGCCGCGGTAGCAGCCAATCTCCATCAGGCGGGCGATGTTCTGACGCGTGTCACGACGGAGGTCGCCCTCGACGACGTAGTTAGCGTCGATGTAATCACGAATCTTGCCGACCTCTTCTTCGGTGAGGTCGCGAACGTGGGTGCTCGGATCAACGCCGGTCTCGGCGCAGATCTTGGAAGCGGCGGTACGGCCGATGCCGTAGATATAGGTGAGTCCGATCTCGACGCGCTTCTCGCGCGGGAGGTCGACGCCGTTAATACGGGCCAACTTGTGCTCCTCTCCTAGCCCTGACGCTGCTTGTGGCGCGGGTTCTCGCAGATCACGTACACCTTACCGTGGCGACGGATGACCTTGCACTTATCGCACATCTTCTTGACCGAAGGACGTACTTTCATCGTTCTTCCTCTCGGTGTGTCTTGCTTTCCTATATGAACGCCCAGCCGCTGGCGAGAATATCCAAGGCTGAATGCGCCGCACGTGCGCCGGCGCGCTTTGGCCCGAAGGCCGTGCGGGTTGTCCCGCGAACGGGCCCTACTTGTAGCGGTAGGTGATGCGCCCGCGCTGCAGGTCGTACGGAGAAATCTCCACGACGACCTTGTCACCGGGAAGGATTCGGATGTAGTTCATACGAATCTTGCCCGAGATGGTGCAGAGAATGGTGTGGCCGTTCTCAAGCTCCACGTTGAACATCGCGTTTGGCAGCGGCTCGAGGACCTTGCCCTCGAGCTCGATTGCGTCCTGTTTGCTCACTGCGTGCTACCTTCTCTTCGACACATGACACAGCGACTGAACATCATATAGGAAAAGCCCACGCCATGTCCACATAGCGTGGGTTCTCCACAAGTTCTATTTTTGTCGCGCGAGAAGGCGCTCGGCGGCAGGCGGCACAGGTGGAACCGCTGGCCTTGAGACCAGGCACCGCAAGGCGTCGGGGCCTGGCCAAAGATTCGCTCGCAGGACGGAGAACGGAGCTAAAGCCCAATTTGTCCGCCGTTCATGAAGCCCGAAACGACGCGAGCAAGCCGGGCTTGCCGAACGCGCGCCACTTGCCTACTCGGCCTCTTTGGCTGCCTTGGCCTCTGCGGCCTCGCCACCCTGCATCGCGCACCACGGGCCCTCGGCGTCTTGCGTGAGGATGACGGGACCGTCCTCCGTAATGGCGATGGTGTTCTCATAGTGGGCTGCATTGAGGCCATCGTTGGTGACGACCGTCCAGCGGTTGGGCAGCACATGGCTCTCGTAGCCTCCCATGCAGATCATGGGCTCGATGGCGATGACCATGCCAACATGCAGCTTCACGCCGCGACCGGCCTTGCCGTAGTTGGGGACGTTGGGCTCCTCGTGCATGTCACGGCCGACGCCGTGGCCAACATAGTCGCGAACGACACCATAGCCCGCGGCCTCGGCAAGCTCCTGCACCGCATGGCCGATGTCTCCCACACGATTGCCGGGAACGGCCGCGTTGATGCCGGCAATGAGGCAGTCGCGCGTGACCTCGCACAGTGCCTTGTCGTTGGCGCTAGCCTCGCCGCAATAGAATGTCCAGGCGTTGTCCCCCACCCAGCCGTCGACGATGGCGCCGGTGTCGATGGAGACGATGTCGCCCGCGGCAAGCGTGCGCGTTGCACTGGGAATGCCGTGGACGATCTCCCCGTTCACCGAGCAGCAAATGCTGCCAGGAAATCCGCCGTAACCCTTGAAGGCGGGAATGCCGCCGCCGCTGCGAATGACGTCCTCTGCGATGGCATCGAGCTCGAGGGTGCTCACTCCGGGACGAATGGCCTCGCCAACCCTGCGGAGCGCCAGCTTGGAGAGGGCGCCCGCGGGCTTCATGGAATCGATTTGGCCGGGAGTCTTGATCTTGATCATAGCGAGAGCAGCTGCTTCACATCGGCATAGACCTCGTCCACCGGGCGGTCGCCGTCAACGGAGACGAGCAGGCCCTTGCCCTTGTAGTACTCGACGAGCGGGGCGGTCTGGGACTCGTAGACGTCCAGGCGCTTCTGGATGGTCTCGGGCTTGTCGTCGTCGCGCTGGTACATCTCGCCGCCGCAGGTGGGGCACACGTCCATGTCGGCGGTGCCGGTGTGGCCGCAGGCGCGGCAGGTACGGCGCGAGGAGAGACGGTTGACGATGACCTTGGCCTCGACGTCGACGAGCAGGGCGCAGTCGAGCGAGCGCTCCATGGCGCCGAGTTCGGAATCGAGCGTGACGGCCTGGGCGGTGTTGCGCGGGAAGCCGTCGAGGATGAAGCCCTTCTTGGCGTCATCGGCGGCGAGGCGCTCGAGCACGAGGTCGACGACGAGCTTGTCGGGGACGAGCTGGCCGTTGTCCATGTACTCCTTGGCCTTGACGCCGAGCTTAGTGCCGGCCTTGACGGCAGCGCGAAGCAGGTCACCAGTGGAGATATGGGCAACGCCGAACTCCTCGACGAGCTTCTGGGCCTGGGTGCCCTTGCCGGCACCGGGAGCTCCGAGCAAAACGATGTTCATGAAATCCTTCTTTCTGCGCCTTTGGGCGCGGTCGCTTCTGCAAGCCTACCTCAAAAAGAACGGGGCCGCCGCCCGAAGGCGACGACCCCGCAAAATCTCATTGCACAAGGGCTACTTGATGAAGAGGCCCTCGTAGTTGGCGGTCTTGAGCTGGCTCTCGATCTGAGAGAGCGTGTCAAGGGCAACACCAACCATGATGAGGATGGACGTGCCGCCGAAGCTCTGCACGAGCGAGTTGCCCGTGACGGTAAAGACGATCGACGGAACCACGGCGATCACGGCGATAAAGATGGCGCCAGGAAGCGTGATGTGGTTCAGCACGTTCTTGATGTAGGCGGCGGTGGCGGCACCCGGGCGAACGCCGGGGATGAAGCCACCCTGCTTACGGAGGGTGTCGGCCGTCTCATCGGGATTGAACACCATGGAGGTGTAGAAGTAGGCAAAGCCCACGATGAGAAGGACGGAAAGCACCCAGTTGAGCCAACCGGAGCTCACGGCGTTGGCGAAGGCGTTGATCCAGCCCACGTTGGGGAAGAACACCGCAATCTGCGCCGGGAAGTACAGGATGGCGCTCGCGAAGATGATCGGTACGACGCCGGCAGTGTTCACCTTGATCGGCAGATACGTGGCCTGGCCGCCCATGATGCGACGACCGACGACGCGCTTGGCGTACTGCACCGGGATACGGCGCTGACCGCGCTCGATGTAGACGATGAAGGGAACCACCGCGACGATGACCACGACGATCAGCACCGTGAGCAGGGCACCGTTATCAGAGGTGCTCAGCGACTGCACGATGGACGTGGGCAAGCCGGAGATGATGTTCGCGAAGATGATGAGGCTCATGCCGTTGCCGATGCCGCGCTGGGTGATGACCTCGCCCATCCACATGATGAGGATGGCGCCGGCCAGCATCGTCACTACGACCACGACGTCCATGAGAGCGCTCGGGATACCCGCCTCGGAGAAATCGATGCCGAAGCTCGAGCTCTTGAAGAGGAAGAGGTAGCCAACGGAGTTCAGCAGGGCAAGGGCCACCGTGAGGTAGCGCGTGTACTGCGTGACCTTGCGCTGGCCGCTCTCGCCCTCGCGGGCAAGGGTGCCGAGGCTAGGCACCACGGCCTGGAGCATCTGCATGATGATCTGGGCCGTGATGTAGGGCATGATGCCGAGGCAGAACACCGAGACGCGCGACAGCGCACCGCCGCTGAACAGGTTCAGAACGGCGATGGCGCTGTTGGCGCTGGAGCTCGACTGGTATGCCGAGAGCATGCCCGAGAAGGGGATGCCCGGCACGGGAATGTAGGCCCCGATCCTGTAGAGCACGAGGATGCCGAGCGTCAGCAGGATCTTGCTACGGAGCTCCTTTACGCGAAAAGCGTTGAGGATTCCGTTTAGCACGGGAGCTCTACCTTTCCGCCGGCGGCCTCAATCTTGGCCTTGGCAGACGGGGTGACCTTGTCGACCTTGACGGTGAGCTTCTTGGTGAGCTCGCCGTCGCCGAGGACC